>NZ_JBEPQV010000055.1:0-25553 GCF_040548035.1 Bradyrhizobium sp. LB8.2
AGCTTGAACTCCCGCGTAAACTGCCTTCTCTCCATGACGCACCTCCTGCTCCATAAAACACCTAACTTGGTGTCTTCGGAACCGGGTGCAGCTCATACTGCGTAATCGGAAAAGACGCCGGACATGAGCTGTTGGCTGCCGAGGACCACGCGTAAGAGCGCCGTGGTGTTGATCGCCATCGTCATGATCATGGTGGGGCTGGCGATGATCCCTAAGCAACCGTGCCTTAGCTCTTAAAGAAGACCAAGGCTCTTTCGTAGTCGCTTTTCTTGCTCTGGATTTATCGAACGAATGTAATTGCCGAAAAGCTTCTCGTAGAGCTGCAAATCGCGCTGCAAATCGCGCTGCGTGTCTTTCTTCACGAAGCGCGCGGCCTGTTCGAAAAACTTCCACATTCGGTCGTCGGTAAAACGCAGCGTTCGGTGAGACATTCGAAGATTGAAGATGTTCACTTCGGTTCTAACCGCCTGAGTTTTTATAGGGTTGATCGGAAAGCTTGACCTCCGCAAAAGTTCTATCGCTTGCGAGTGTTCATCCGCGAGGACCTCGGGATCATTGGAGGAGAAAATGATATCGTCGCTATAGATGGTAATTCTAGATTCAAAACGATTGCCAACTAAGGTTGACCCAAATAGCGACTTCTCCAATACCAAGGTCGCGAGCAGAGAAGATTGTCTAAATCCACGCGGCAACGTGTGCTTATCGCCTTGGCGTATTGTGCTCTCGCCTGCAATCGTGAATGCCGCTGAACGTGCGAAGCCGATGGATTCGAGTGCCCGGCAAACCTTTGTGCGGGTGACGCAATCGAAGAATCCTTTAAGGTCGATAATGGCGAAATATTTATTCTCGAGATGTGGTCGAAGAGCCGCTACGTGGGCACGCTTAGAGAAAGCAGTGAACGCCGCGTTTGGCTGCCAATGACTGAAGACGCGCTCCTTGAGTAGCCGCCATTCTTCCTCTCCGTCAGCAGCCGCATCGCTGCCCTCTGAAAAGGTGCGCCATCCTGCGTAGGACTTCGTTAGGACAAAGTATCGAGTCCCGTCTTTGAGGAATGAGCGAGCTACGTTTCGCATGTTTTCAAAAAAGGATGACCATTGGGGCGAGGTGAGACCTGCCCCAACGCCATCTCGCAGGTATGGCCGTGAAGCCACGAGGAATGCGCCTAAGCGCGCCCTTGCGCAAGGGACCCTCTCTTTCGCTTGTGGCGGAAGATTTGTCAACGTGGGCCGAATTTGCCCGCCTGCATTTAACAAGATATTTTGCTTAACGTTCAGCTTGGCGAAGCGCTGTTGGTCATGCGGTGTCGTGCTTTGAATGATAGGCAAAACGCGCGGAGCGGTTCAGTCGCACACTACGTCAAACACCAAATCGGCACGCTGCACCGGTTTCCAATGCGCGTGGTAATCGATGAATTCGCCGATCAGTCCTAAATCATCTTCGGCACCGCTGTCGTCAGGCTTCTTGGGAGTCGAGAACGCCTTCCGAAACTCTCGCTCCCTCTGCTTCAGTTCGCCGGCGAATTTCTCTGCCATGCAGAGTTCTTCGTTGTGCCAAATCCCACTGTTATTGCGAAGGCGACGCACGTGGACGAGCACGTTCACGTCAAAGCCGCAGCGGCGAGCAACTGCGAGCAGGCAGACTCCCTCAATCAGGATCGGTGAGCAGGAGGCCGAGATTGCTGCTTTCAAATCACTGCAGCGAATGTGCAGAATGTAGCCGTTCTGTTTTTTGACGAGATGGTCATCCAACGAAATCACGCCACCGCCCAAGCGCTTTGCCATCTCGCGGGCCAGCGTGCTTTTGCCAACACCATCCATTCCATCAATGCCGATGCAGAGGCATCCGCCGTTTGGTCGAAGGTGATCAAGTCGGGCGTGCAGCTCTTCATGCGACGTCAGCGGCTCGTTTTCCATCGGTGCTCAGACTTAGAAAACTCTAGGACGTGCATCGTGAGGTCAACGCTCGGGACTGTTCAACGTGCCCTGCGTAACCGCGGATATTCCGAGTGCGATCTTTTTGCGGGTGATCCGTCATCGCGGCTTGCTGATTACAAGCGCAGCTCTGTGATGGCAAGTCTCACCGCCGCAATAGCCTCGTCTTCCGAGCACCTGAAGACCTCACGGGTTGTGACTTGGTACTCCCCTTTCATGTAGGTCTCGGCCGAACTTTTTTTCATCAATTTACCCTGTGCGACCGCTTCAACCTTGCCCGCCTTTTCTGTCTCAATTTTAAAAACTAGTTGCCAATTCGAGCAGGACGCAAACGCCTCCCTGTTGAGTCTGCTCTTGCGTTCTTGTGGATCTGCCGCGTATCCAATCTTGACCAGTCCGGTCCCGGATCTGCAAACATACACGAATGCCTTTTCACTGTGTCGCTTCTCGAAGGCCAAATTTTTTGGTTCGCAGACTGGACAGTGATTGCTGCGAGTCTTGAAACGGTGGCCCTTACTGCATGAACGATTGGTTATGCAAAGGCGGGCACCTTTAGCCTCCATGGCGCGCTTTTGACCGATTGGTATCATGCTTCCGACATCTATGATTTCCTTGATGGAAATGCCATGTTGTTTGATGAATGCGATCTCCGCAACCGACAAGTCTTGTTCAATGATCTGCTTCGCTTTCACTCACAAAGTCCTTTCGCAACTACACCCACCGGCGGACAACATTGGCGTGCGAGACGTAGATCGTGCGCTGTTGCGCCGACGCTGCGCCGGTCATCATACGCAATCCCAAGCAGTGCGATTATTGTCTTGGTCATCGCGGCGAACACGCCGTTAGCGACTCGCACCGAGTACACAGGCCTGCGCTTTGGGATGGTGCCAACACCATGCCCGAAGGATCGATTGAGTGTCGTGAATTGATGACGCGCATATCCTTTTGCACTGTAAACAGCCCAACCGGTGTACCATCACCATTTAATTCAACGAATACGTGAGCGCCCATGCGGTCGGCGAAAGCAAAAGCTCTGTTTCCGATGCCGGGCGAGATGCCGATCCGAGCGTATTGACCGTCATTTCGGTTGGTGTCGGGCGACGAAGTGATGAAGATGTTGTCGCTGAAGCCTTCGATTTTACACCGCAGGACGTCGGCCGAGGCGTCGGTCGCTAGAACGGTGAGCGTCAGGGCAGTGATCATTGTCTTCTTGGTCATTTGTCGTCGCGTCCATCCAGAGTCCGCATCGCCGCAATCATCAGCACCTGCCGGAATAAGTTTAGCTCAAGGCCAGATTTCAGGTCTACCCGTTTGGCGAACGCGGCGAGATCAGTGTCTTGATTGAAGGTGTACGCCAGACTGATGAATTGCGCTGCCTCTGCCGAGCGCGCATTGTTCGCTTGAGCCTGCTGAAGCACAGCTATCTTCTGGAGGCATTCGGAAAACGTTTCCTTGAGTCGATACCGCGCCCATTCCTTGGTCGAGACCAGACGGGTCACTCGATTAAGGTCAGAGGTTTTCGATTCCGCGATTACCCATGCGTCCTCGGCCGGTGTGTTGGTTGGCACGGCATCGAGGACCTCGTGACAATACCCCTCAAATCGCCGCGACAGCTCGATCCGGTTTGCCGGGGTGAAAGTCGGGTTGAAGGAAAAGCGGAATAGGTCGCTTTGCGCCGGACGCGGCGCAGTGCTGGTCGCCTGCGAATAGGCAGCTGTCGTGGCTGAGCCGATCAGTAGCGCAAACGTCATCAGGCCAGCCGTCGTGTTTTGCCGGTAAATCGTGGGGAACGACATCGCAATCCCTTGAAACAGATGACTTTCCGCGCCACCTTGCGCGACCCTGACGGCTTTGACCTAATGGGCGAGTGATTTGGCAGTTTGCCGAATCAAGCATGGAAAAGCCGAGCACACTTTGCACGGCGGGCTCGGCTTTCCGTGGCTGTTTTCACGGGAGATGCTTTCGCATGTCCATCACCACGAAGGAGACCCTAGCTTGGCTAGTCCTGTCGTTCAAGACAACCAACCCCGCAAGACCAAGTTCACTTTCGAAGAAGCTGTTGATGTGTGGCTGCGCCGCTGGAGCGGCCAGTATCAGCACGAGATCGCGGCGGCGTATGTGATCAACCCGCGTGCCGTGAACCACGTTCTCAAGGGCATCACGCACGCCGGCAGCAAGGACGAAGCCACCCAGCGCACCGGGCGCACGGCGTAGTCACCGCGACGACCGGCGAGCGGCTTCCGTCGCTTGCCGGCTCTAAGCAGCGACTCGCCGCCCAGCCTCGACCCCCGTCCAAGGATTTTTTTCAGCTATCGCCGCGCCAACAGATCGGGACACAACGAAGGACACATGGGCCGCAGTCCGTTGATATAACAATGCTTTTTGCGCTGATGCCTTCCCTGCGCAGTGGTTTGACGGCTTATGCGCGCTCTCCCCGGAGACGAATTCCTGCTTGCCTCCGTCGCCTCGCGAAAATCACGGACATCTCCCCGGTTGAGGCGATGCCGCATTCGCAAAGGCTTGACCGTAGCAACGACGGCCAGGACCACGCGGTTTTGCCGTACGCATTCGGCGCCGTCCGTCGTGCGCGGTCCGCGATGTGCTCACGGGGTTCATCCCGCCCTGCACACTACGTTCCGCATCGGCGCCGCTCGCGTCCACCGCAGCCCGATCCGCGGTTCGTGACGACGTACGACCGCCCCTTTGGAGAATGCGATAAAACAGAAATTCTGTAAAGGCGAATATTTTGATGGGTGGGTGGTTGACCGAGGGCTAGCGTGTTTTGCTCGTCGAGTGGCGCAAAGTGTTGTGGCCGCGTAGGGCGTAACCCACCTTTTTAGTCTCCGCGGTGACAGAAGTGGTGGGTTACGTCAGCGACTGCGCTTCGCGCAGCCGCCGTCCAACCCACCCTACAGGATTCACCCCGCGTTGGCTTTCAACCCCGCGGCCTGGATGCCCGTCACGGCACACGCCTCGTCATTGTCCGACGTGTCGCCGGAGACGCCGACGGCGCCGAGCAGCGTCGCGCCGTCCATGATCAGCACGCCGCCGGGGACCGGGACCAGCGCGCCCTTGGCGATGGTGTTCACGGCGTCGATGAAATAGGCCTGCTCCTGCGCGCGCTGGAACAAAGCGCGCGAGCCCATGCCCAATGCGAGCGCGCCATAGGCCTTGCCGTGCGCGATCTCCGCGCGCATCAGGCTGGTGCCGTCCTGCGCCGCGGCGAGCTTGAGCACGCCGCGGGCGTCGAGGATGGTGACGACGAGCGGCTTCAGCTTCAGCTCGGTGGATTTTGCGAAGGCGGCGTCGAGGATCTTGCGGGCGGTGTCGAGGGTAAGGTCAGCCATGGCTGGTTTCCTTTGCAAGGGGAGTAGTTGTGGATTGGGTTTTGGCACGATCAAGGCTCATCGCCAGCACACGCGCGACGTGAAGCGCCTCGCGCTGGGCGCCGTCGTGGATCTGGTGCCGACAGGAGGTGCCGTCGGCAACGACCAGCGTATTCTGGTCCGCGCGGCGCACGGCGGGCAACAGCGACAGCTCGGCCATCTCGATCGAGGCGTCGTAGGTGTCCGCGCCATAGCCGAACGCACCGGCCATGCCGCAGCAGCTCGACTCGATGGTCTCGACTTCAAGGCCGGGGACGAGGCGCAGTACCTGCTCGACCGGCTTGAAGGCGCCAAAGGATTTTTGATGGCAATGGCCGTGCACCACGGCCTTGTCGGCGACGGTGCCGAGCGGCAGTTGCAGCCGGCCGGCCTCGGCTTCGCGCACCAGAAATTCCTCGAAGGTCAGCGCATGGGCGCCGACCGCCTTGGCATCGTTGTCCTTGCGCAGCGAAGGCAGCTCGTCGCGCAGGGTCAGCAGGCAGCTTGGTTCGAGACCGACGATCGGCACGCCGCGCGCGGCGAAGGGCGCGAAGGCGGCGACGAGACGATCGAGCTCGACCTTGGCTTGCTCGACGAGACCGGCGGACAGAAAAGTGCGGCCGCAGCACAGCGGCCGGCCGCCGCTCGCGGGCTTCGGCAGGTGCACGCGATAGCCGCCGGCCGCGAGCACGCGCAGTGCGGCCTCGAGGTTTTCGCGCTCATAGATACGATTGAAGGTGTCGGCGAACAGCACGACCTCGCGGCCGGTTTCAGGTCCCACGCTGTCCGCAGGCGGCACGAACACATCACTGCGGAAGGCGGGCAGGGCGCGTCGCGCGCTGATGCCGGCGAAGCGCTCGAACAGTCTTCGCAGCAGCGGGCTGTGATTGCGCAGGTTGACGAGCGGCGCGAAGCGCGACGCGAGGCCGGCATAGCGCGGCAGGTAGCCGACCAGGCGATCGCGCAAGGTCAGGCCGTGTGACGCCGCACGCGCGGCGAGCACCTCGATCTTCATCTTGGCCATGTCGACACCGGTCGGGCATTCGTGGCGGCAGGCCTTGCAGGAGACGCAGAGCTTTAGCGTCTCCATCATCTCGTCCGACGACAAGGCGCCCTCGCCGAGCTGGCCGGAGATGGCGAGCCGCAAAGTGTTCGCACGCCCTCTCGTGACGTCCTTCTCGTTGCGCGTCGCGCGGTAGGACGGGCACATCACGCCGCCTTCGAGCTTGCGGCAGGCGCCGTTGTTGTTGCACATCTCGACCGCGCCCTGAAAACCGCCGCCTGCCCCCGGATAAGCGGACCAGTCGAGTTTTGTCTTGAGCTCGGCGACGCGATACTCAGGCTTGAAGCGGAATAGCGAACGATCGTCCATCTTCGGTGCGTCGACGATCTTGCCGGGGTTGAGCACGCCATCGGGATCGAAGCGCTGCTTCACCTCGCGGAAGTCCGCGATCAGGCGCTCGCCGAACATTGTTTCGTGGAATTCGGAGCGCACCAGGCCGTCGCCATGTTCGCCGGAATGCGAGCCCTTGTATTCGCGCACCAACTCGAAGGCCTCTTCGGCGATGGCGCGCATCGCCTTGACGTCCTTATCGAGCTTCAAATTCAACACCGGCCGCACATGCAGGCAGCCCTCGGAGGCATGGGCGTACATCGTGCCGCTGGTGCCGTGCCTGGCGAACACCTCGCTCAGCCGCGCGGTGTAGTCGGCGAGATGCGGCAGCGGCACGGCGCAGTCCTCGACAAAGGAGACCGGCTTGCCCTCCTGCTTCATCGACATCATGACATTGAGGCCGGCGGCGCGGAAATCGGCGATCCCGCTCTGCAGCGCAGGCTCGATGATTTCGACCACGCCGCCCCATTTGCGCTTGTCGTTATTCCAGCCGAAGCCGAGATCGCCCATCAGCTCGCCGAGCTGCTTCAGGCGTACGAGATTATCCGCCTGATCCTCTTCAGCGAATTCGACCACCAGCACCGCATCCGGATCGCCCTTGATGGCAGCAGAGATGATCGGCTGAAACATCGCGATGTCGCGGCCGAGCGCGAGCATGGTACGATCGACCAGCTCGACCGCGATCGGCTTCAGCTTGACCAGATTCTGGGCGGCGTCCATCGCCTCGTAAAAATTGCCGAAATGGCAGATGCCGAGCGCCTTGTTGCGGATCACCGGCCACAGCTTCAGCTCGACCTTGGTGGTGAAGGCGAGAGTGCCCTCGGAGCCCACGAGAAGATGCGCCATGTTGTTGCGCGCATTGCGCGGCACCAGCGCATCGAGATTGTAGCCGCCGACACGGCGCTGCACCTTCGGGAAGCGCGCGGCGATCTCCTCGGCCTCGCGGGCGCCGAGATCAAGCATGTCGCGGAACAGGGCGCGGGCGCTGTCGTTCGCGTCGAGATCAGAGAGATCGCGCGCCACCTCGCCGTAACGGCTCAGCGTGCCATCGGCGCGCGCGGCCTCCATCGACAGCGTGTTGTCGCGCATGGTGCCGTAGCGCAAGCTACGGCCGCCGCAGGAATTGTTGCCGGCCATGCCGCCGATGGTCGCGCGCGATGCCGTGGAGACGTCGACGGGAAACCAGAGGCCGTGCTTCCTAAGCTGGCGGTTGAGGTCGTCGAGCACGATGCCCGGCTCGACCACGCAGGTGCGGGCCTCGACGTCGAGCGACAGGATCCGGGTCAGATGCTTCGAGAGATCGACCACAAGGCCGTCATTGACGGTCTGGCCGCATTGCGAGGTGCCGCCGCCGCGCGGCGTGACCTTGCGTCCGTCGTCCCGGGCGATTGCCAGCGCCCGCATGGCCTCGTCCATGGTCTTGGGCACCACCACGCCCGCGGGCACGATCTGGTAGAACGAGGCGTCGGTGGCGTAGCGGCCGCGGCTGAAACCGTCGAACAGGACGTCGCCGGTCATTTCCGCGCGCAGGCGCCGTTCGAGCGAGGAGGCGTTTGTCATCCCTGGTCCCGGACTGATCCAGCGAGACCTACGGCCGGACTGGAGTATTCATTCTTGTTTCTGATCGATTACATTATGAATGCAAATGAGCAAGCCCGGCTGCCCTCACGGCGCGGCCGAAGCGCCCTCTTGGGGCTCGGTCAGGTGCTCGATCGCGGCCGTCCGCTTGTTGCGCAGGTGCTGGAACAGGATGTCGCTGAGCTCGCTGCCGGCACGGCGGCGGAGCGCATCGAGGATGGCCTCGTGCTCGCGCATCGCCTCCGCCCAGCGCTGGCGCTTGCGGGCAAAATTGGCGGAGTAGCGGACGCGGCGGATCCGGCCCGCAAAGTTGGCGTAGGCGGTCTTCAGCGTCTCGTTGCGCGCGGCAGTGACGATGCTTTCGTGGATGCGCTGGTTGATCTGGAAATAGCCGTGCATGTCGCGATGCAGATAGTGGCCGTACATCTCGTAATGCAGCTGCTCGATCGCGGTGACTTCCGCATCCGTGATGGCTTCGCAGGCGAGGCGCCCGGCCAGGCTTTCCAGCCCCGCCATGACGTCGAACAGCTCCTCGAGATCGCGCTGGCTGAGTTGGCGGACCCGCGCGCCGCGATTGGGGAGAAGCTCGATCAGCCCCTCGGCGGCGAGCACCTTTAAGGCCTCGCGCAACGGCGTGCGGGAGATGCCGAACATCTCGCAGAGCTGCCGCTCGGGAACGCGGGCGCCGTCGGGAACGTTGCCCTCGACCACGTAGTCGCGCAGCCGCAGCAGGATCTCGCCGTGAAGCGAGGCCTCCTGGCGGTCGCCGCCATTGCCGGCGGGCGGAGCAATCGGAACCCCGGTGTCGGGAATCGTGGATTTCATTTGCAGCACAGTAGTTTGCCCGTTTGGTCGCGTCGATCTCCACAATCGAATACCAAAAATCGGTTGAAAGTACAAAAAATGAATGCAAAATAGTTCGCAGAGCCGGCCAGAATCCGCCGACAGGGAGGTTTTCATGCATCAGGGACGCCATTTCCTTCAGATTCCCGGCCCGAGCCCGGTCCCCGAGCGCGTCCTGCGCGCCATGGACATGCCTGTCATCGACCACCGGAGCGCGGAATTCGGCGAGCTCGGCCGGGCCGTGCTCGAGGGCAGCCGGAAAATCTTCCAGACCGCCGGCCCGGTGGTGATCTTCCCCTCGTCGGGGACCGGCGCCTGGGAGGCCGCGATCGTCAACACGCTGTCGCCGGGCGATAGGGTGCTGATGGTCGAGACCGGCCATTTCGCCACCCTGTGGCGCCAAATGGCGGGACGGTTCGGCATCGAGGTCGATTTCGTTCCCGGCGACTGGCGCCGCGGCGCCGATCCGGCCGTGATCGAGGCAAAACTCACTGACGACACCGCCCACGCGATCAAGGCCGTGATGGTCGTGCACAACGAGACCTCGACCGGCGCGACCAGCCGCATCGCCGAGATCCGCGCCGCGATCGATCGTACAGGGCATCCGGCGCTGCTGATGGTCGACACCATCTCCTCTCTCGGCTCGGTCGACTACCGCCACGACCAATGGAAGGTCGATGTCAGCGTCAGCTGCTCGCAGAAGGGTTTCATGCTGCCGCCCGGCCTCGGCTTCAACGCGATCTCGGAGAAGGCGCGCGCTGCGGCGAAGACCAACAAGATGCCGCGCTCCTATTTCGACTGGGAGGAGATGCTCAAGCCCAATGCAAACGGCTTCTTCCCCTACACGCCGGCAACCAATCTGCTCTACGGCCTGCGCGAGGCGATCGCGATGCTGCTCGAAGAGGGGCTCGACGACGTGTTCGCGCGGCATCAGCGGCTGGCTGCCGCGACCCGTGCCGCCGTCAATCATTGGGGCCTCGAAATCCTCTGCCAGGAGCCATCGGAATTTTCGCCGGTGCTCACGGCGGTGCTGATGCCGCCGGGACATGACGCCGATCAATTCCGCAAGATCGTGCTCGACAATTACAACATGTCGCTCGGCTCGGGCCTGTCGAAGGTCGCGGGCAAAGTCTTCCGCATCGGCCATCTCGGCGAATGCAACGCGCTGACGCTGCTCGGCGCGCTCACCGGCGTGGAGATGGGCCTGTCGGTCGCGGGCGTGCCGCACCGCTCCGGCGGCGTCGATGCCGCGATGAAGCTGCTGGAGCGGCGCCCGCACGGCAATACGTCGCCGCATCTGAAAGTGGTCGGCACTTAAACCGCGCGGGGACACGCGGACGGCAACCACAAAAGATAATCAAGGAGGGGTGGAGATGGGAGTATGGCCGCAGAGTAGGGGGCGGCCGCCCTCCGGCCATGCATGGGAGCCGCCTTTAGAAGAGGGGACAAGCCGGTCAAATGGTGCTATTCGGCGGCCATCCAAAATCAAGGCAAGACCGGGAAGGACGCCGATGACCGTGCATACTGGAAGGCATTTCCTACAGATTCCAGGACCGACCAACGTGCCCGACCGGGTGCTGCGGGCGATGGACATGCCGACGCTGGACCATCGCGGTCCGGAGTTCGCCGAGCTCGGTTTCGCCGTCCTCGCCGGAATGCAGCGGGTGTTCCGCACCAAGCAGCCCGTGATCATCTTCCCCTCGTCCGGCACCGGCGCCTGGGAAGCTGCGATGGTCAACGTGCTGGCGCCGGGCGACAAGGTGTTGATGTGCGAGACCGGCCAGTTCGCCGTGCTGTGGCGCGGCATCGCCGAGAAGTTCAAGCTCGACGTCGACTTCATCCCGAGCGACTGGCGCCATGGCGCCGATCTCGCCGAGATGGAGAAGCGGCTTGCCGCCGACAAGCAGCACGCGATCAAGGCGGTCTGCGTCGTCCACAACGAGACCTCGACCGGCTGCGTGACGCCGCCGCTCGAAGTGCGCAAGCTGCTCGACCGGGTCAAGCATCCGGCGCTGCTGATGGTCGATACCATCTCCGGCCTCGGCTCGATTGAATACGAACACGATGCCTGGGGCATCGACGTCTCGGTCGCCGGCTCGCAGAAGGGCCTGATGCTGCCGCCGGGCCTCGGCTTCAATGCCGTCTCGGAGAAGGCGCTCGCGGTGGCGAAGGCCAACCCCGGCATGCGCTCTTATTGGGACTGGCAGGAGGTGATCAGCTTCAACAAGCTCGGCACCTTCCCCTACACGCCCGCGACCAATCTGCTCTACGGCCTGCGCGAAGCGATCAAGATGCTGGAGGAAGAAGGGCTCGAGAACGCCTGGGCCCGCCACAAGCGCCATAGCGCGGCGACGCGTGCCGCGGTCAAGGTCTGGGGCCTGGAGACGCAATGCGCCGATCCCGCCGCACATTCGCCGGCGCTGACCGGCGTGCGCGTGCCTGATGACCATGATGCCGACGCCTTCCGCAAGGTGGTGCTGGAAGCCTTCGACATGTCGCTCGGCACCGGCCTGAACAAGATCAAGGGCAAGGTGTTCCGCATCGGCCATATCGGTCATTTCAACGATCTGATGCTGATGGGCACGCTCGCCGGCGTCGAGATGGGCCTCGATCTTGCAAAGATCCCGCACCGGAGCGGCGGCGTATTGGCGGCCATGGACGTCCTGAAGGGACGCGACGTGGTGCCGATGGCCAAGGCTCAGGTAGCTTAAAGGCTCAGGTGGCCTGATCTAACTTAGAGAAAAAGTGAGCGCGCGATGAACGCACCGACGACTGCCAATGAAGACCTGCTCTACTCCGTCTCGGACGGCATCGCGCGGATCACATTCAACCGCCCGCAGGCGCGCAACGCACTGACCTTCGCCATGTACGAGCGCATGGCGGAGATCTGCCTGGAGATCAACGCCGATCGCTCGATCAAGGCGCTGATCCTGACCGGTGCCGGCGACAAGGCATTTGCCTCCGGCACCGACATTTCTCAGTTCCGTGCGTTCAAAACCGCGCAGGATGCGCTCGACTATGAGGCCCGCATCGACCGTGTGCTCGGCACGCTCGAGCAGTGCCGCGTGCCCGTGATTGCGGCGATCGCGGGAGCCTGCACCGGCGGCGGCGCCGGAATTGCGGCCTGCTGCGACCTCCGCATCGGGACTGAAGCGACGCGCATCGGTTTTCCGATCGCGCGCACGCTCGGCAACTGCCTGTCGATGTCCAATATCAGCCGCGTCGTCTCGCTGGTTGGTCCCGCCCGCACCAAGGATATGATCTTCAAGGCACGCCTGGTCGAGGCGCCGGAAGCGCTGGCGCTCGGCCTGCTCACCGAAATCGTGCCCGATGTCGAAACGCTGCAGCGCCGCGCCGACGAGACCGCCAAGCTGGTGGCGAGCCACGCCCCGCTCACGCTGGAAGCGACCAAGGAGGCGGTACGCCGCATCCGCCGCACGCTGTCGCGCGAAGAGGGCGAGGATCTGATTCTGAAGGCCTATATGAGCGAAGATTTCCGCGAGGGAATGGACGCCTTCCTCAACAAGCGCACGCCGAACTGGAAGGGCAAGTAAGGAATTCTCGCTGTTAGAGCGATTCCGATTTGTTTGAGAAAGCGAAACAGTTTCGTTTTTTTGCCTCCGCGTTCAATTTGCGCGACCGTCGGGGTACTTCGGTGCGTAGGTTTCTCTGAGGCAACTGTAGGCGCTGTTCGGAGAATATTTCACACTGTCTATGTCAATGTCGTTAAATCACCTGCATCGCCGATCGGGCCTGTTTGGGCCCTTGCAGAGGTGAACGCCGATAGCACATAGCCAATGACTTCTGAGATCTAGATTCATCGGACTAGCAAGCGACCTTACTGCGGCCCGACAATTTGGTCATTCTGACCAAATCATTTCGGCGACTCGCACGGGAAAATCCTGTCCGAGGAGTTTCGCCGGTGAGTCCTCGGGTTGGGCGGGCAAACCAGTTGCAGAGCTCGCGGGCCGGACGAGCCAAAGCACCAAAGTATTACTT
This sequence comes from Bradyrhizobium sp. LB8.2, assembly GCF_040548035.1. NCBI lineage: Bacteria > Pseudomonadati > Pseudomonadota > Alphaproteobacteria > Hyphomicrobiales > Nitrobacteraceae > Bradyrhizobium > Bradyrhizobium sp. LB8.2. The sequence continues at coordinate 13,110 of NZ_JBEPQV010000055.1, forward strand.
CGGCACTGCATATTTTCGAAGCGAAACAGTTTCGTTTTTCAAGATTTTCGATTTTTTCTAATTGATGGTGTTGACGTAATTCCGAAATGATTTAGTCTCGTCGCGGGGTAGGGCGATAGTCCTACGGGGGTCCATCTTGGTTTCAGCCTGAGAGGACCACATGAGTGACGTCGACACCTACGACTATACGAACATCCCGGCCGAGCATCGCGAGGAAGTGAGGCATCTAACAACGCAAGCTCGGGAGTCCATCCGACGCTCGAAGGGTTGTGGCATCGATGCCGGCAAAGCGCTCATCAAAGTGAAGTCGAAGCTGCGGAAGGGCGAGTTCCGCAACTACTGCAAAGAAGCTTACACCGAGAGCCTTCGCACGCTGCAGCATTATATGAGCTTGGCACGACTGGCGGAGTGCTGCGAGCTGGACACCGTTTCGCGAGTGCCTCCCGGTGTCGCCTACAAACTCGCAGCCAAGAGTGTCCCGCCCGAGTTGGTCCAAGCCATCTTGGCTGAGATCGCCGCGGGAGAGATCCCGACCATCGCGATCGTCGTGGAGCGCGTCAAGGAGGCGCAGGGCCTCTCTAGCCGAAGCCGTCGCATCGACGTCGCTCCCGAAGAGCTCGACCGGCTTGCGCTCATGCTGGTCACCGCTCTGTCTTCCGCTCAGCTCGCTTCGTTCGTCGGGTTCCTGGCCGGGGCCAATTCTTCGGCGGTTGGTGAACTCGGAAAGAAGTGTGGAATGCTGGGCGGAGCGACTGCGGCGCCGGCTGTTCGGCGTCAGGTTTCCGAGACTGTTTTCGGATAGGTCAGATCCGCATGACGCTCGGACCCGCATGGGCCAGGCCCGGGCTCCATATAGTTCGACGCGATCTGCCGCCAAGGGCTCGAACTGCATCGCGACCATCCTACGCCCAATCAGACACTTTTTCTGGACGCCGCGCGTCCGACAATAAGGAGGCTGAACTAGCGAAGAAGGTAAATGTCCAGAAACTGCTGGAGCGGACGCTGCAATGTTGCAACCGCATTCCGAAGCGCGACGTCAGCCCGAACACGCTCGATGACTACTTCGCGGAGTTCGATCGCATGCTGGCAACCGGCAATCTCGACCCGTTGAGGCCCGGCATCAGCCGCAACGCCTTTTATTTTTCCCGTGCCGCATTTCATACTGGCGCCAGGATCTCTCTGATTAACCTCTTCTGGGGCTGCTACGATGCCGCGGAGCGGGAAGACGCAGATCTCGCTCTGGAGTATGCGCATCGGCTTCATCGGACGTTGATCCTGGTCGAGAAGGCGTTGGCGCTCGAGCCTCCTTGCGAGCCCGACGTTCTGCCCTTCGAGAAGGGACCTTCCCGTTTGAAACAGTTTAAAGCTGGACAGGCTTCACAATGTGAAGAGTCTTGCGCTGGCCCGGGCGCAAAGAAGAACGTCTTGGCAGTCCTGCACAAGAGAGGGCGGAACTGGACGCGAGAATTGTGGGATGGGGTTCCCGCGGACTGGAAATTTCAAGCGGCGCTCGCGGTTTGCCTGATCGCTCCGATCAGACCCGAAGAGCTGGCTGAAGGGCTGCGCAACGACGTGCATCGGGTCGGCGTTTGCCTTTCCCTGCAAGGTGATGAGCTCTCGATCGAATATACGCCCGCCAAGAACCATCGCGGCCGATATGGCACCGGCCGCACCACCATAACCGTGGACCGGACCATCATCGGAGGACCTGCGCAATACCTTGCCGGCCTGTGTGCCGGCGGGAGCTCGGTGGTGACGATCGCTTCGGATGGCGCTTTCCGCAAGGCGCTTGGCAGGCTCGGCGAGCGCGTTTTGTGCGATGTAGCGGTCTCGATCACGCCTTACGTCTTAAGGAACCAAGTTATCGCCGACTTGAAGGCAACTTTCGGGGCGGGCAGGGAGGTCGCCATCGCTGCAGGGCACGGCACCGAGAAGACTCAGTCTCACTACGGCCACCACCAGCATGGTCGGAAACTTTGGGGCTACCTGAGGATCGAAGCCGCCCGAGAGCCTCGAACAGGCAGCATCGACCGAGTGAGGCAGCTCGCAAATCGGCGCCGGCCGAAATCCAAGTCGGATCACTGACGGTCTTAAGATCCTGATGGTTGGACGAGCCACCCCAGCGATGCGCAGTTTTTCCGAGCTGTCACTTACACAGGGCTCGCCGCCGGCGAGACGGTCGTGTACTGGGCGGGAGCAAAGATCGCCCGGGCGTCTCCAATGCTTGGCCGACAATGCGCGGACAGACTCGAGTCCGTCCTGCGCATAAAATCACTATGCATCGGCGGGACCGTAGCAAGATCGCATAGCATTGCTCAATTTCTAGCGGCTCGCGCATCATGCTCGCGCATCACGACCTCCACGATACGGCGCAAGCGACGGACCGACCCGCCCTGCCAGTGGGCGGCGATGGCATGCTTCTCCGCTACCGTGAACGGAACCATCCAGCGATGGTCGAGACGACGATCACGCAGGATGTCGGCAATCACGGCGGGTAGCAAGGCCTCGAGGTCCCCTGCAGTGGGCTTGGGAAATGCGATCTGCCGAAATCGATCGCGCAACGGGGACGGCAGCGTGTCGGCATGATTGGCGGTGGCCACATAAGAGACGTGGCGCAGGTCCAGTGTGGTCTGCAGTGCGGGATCAGGGTATTGACGCGCGGTCTCCAACTCCAGGAAGGCCAGCAGGCAATCGAGCAATCGGCCATAGTCACGTCTAACCGCGGTTTTGTCGATTTCGTCGATGAGGATCCCGGGATTGGCATGGCCTGCACGGGCGATCGCCAACATGGGATGGCAAACCTGCGCAGTCGACCAGCGTCGGTCGGTGCCACCGAAGGCCGAGCCGTCGGCTCCGGTGGCGTCAGTGCGCCAACAGGATACGCCGAGATGATGAAACATGCGCTCCGCAAAACGCGTCTTGCCGGACCCCGGTTCGCCGGTCAACAGCAATGGGCTTATCCTCACCGTTGGCCGACCAACGAGGTCGGCTAGGACAAAGTCGACGACGACGCTGGCGTACGGAAATTCGGCCAGCAGCGCTCGACGTACGTCGGCGAGAGGAGGCGTGGTGACGAGGGGCAGAGCGATGTTGATGGCCTTACTCAGGGGCGCCATGATGTCCTTGAGCTTAAGGCGCGAGGCCTCTGCAGAATCCATTTGGACGACCACGACCTGGCCATTCGGCACCGGCGCATTGTCGCGTCCATCGCTGTTCACGGGAGCCACCGCGAGATCGGCTTTAGTTCGTTTCACTCGCTCCCTTGCGGCCAGGACCCTGGCTGTGGCGTCCTCAATCCGATATATTGCCATGCGTGCGCCCAGAGCCGCCGCGGCGGTCGCTGCTGGCGTCTGAAAGGTCCGAGTGACATCGTCCGCACACATCGGCAAGGCTGCCCAGCCATAGGTCATGGCCTCTGCCTCGGCGGCGAGGCGAGGAGGGCCGTCGTCGCCGAGCTTACGCAGCGCGGCGAGCAACGCTCTGCCGACACGACGATGGTCCTCGATGAGAGTCCTATCGCGGGGCAACATCAGAGAGGTCAGGCGGATGCAGTCGGCGAGACCCCGCAACTCGCTCTTGTCTTCGGCGACTGCACGATGGTCAAGCTCCGCGGCTAGCTTGGTGCCGGTTTCGGCGTTGGGCATGCTGAGCCAAGCGGCGGTCAAGAGTAGGCCGGAACAGCCTTCCTCGATCTCGGCAGCAAGACGCTGATAGACCGAGTTGACGCCACGGGAAGCGAGTAGGCCATAACGCAGGATCCGAGGCAACGTGGCGAGTTCGTCGTCGCTCGCGGCTGAGTCCGCCGCCGCCCCCTCGATGCGGGCCAGATCGAAATCTGTGAACGGCGTCTCGTCCGTATCGTCGGCCATCATCTTACCCATGAATGCGTCGCTGTAACGCTCCGCCGGGAGCCGAACCGACCGGTGACCGGCCTCGACAGGCACGGAAGGCGATGCCCGCGCTTCGGACATCGATCGGCAGTGAAATGCCGCCAATGCGGTAAGCGAGTGGCGGGGGGGGGGGGGGGGGGGGGGGTGGGGGGCGGGGGGGGGGCGGGGGGGGGGGGGGGGCGGGGCCCCCCCCCCCCCCCCCCCCCCCCCCCCCCCCCCCGGGATTCGTATTACAGGTGCATCAGGGGGCGCTGATTGGGATCGATCGCCCGCCATTTCGAAGAGTCGACGTGGGCGCCGCACGCCACGGCGGCGGCGATCGCCATCGAGGGGAGGGCGACGTCGACCGTCAAGCGCATGCGATCAGAGGCTCCGGGGATCGGGCTCAACACGCCGGCGTCGAACAACGCCGCACGGCGGGCGCGGTTGACGGCGCTCGCGCTCGGATTTGTGGTGATCCGAATGTCCGAACCGGCTGCCACCACGAAGCGGTCGCCGGCGGGATAGCCGTGCGCCCATAGCGTGTCGTCGTACCGAAGCTCGAATTCGCTGCCGCCGCGCGGCAAGTCGACACCGATTTCCATCGGACCAGTCTCGTCCGCCTCGACGGTTTCGGACACAGTGTTCTCTGCGATCTGCTCGAGCGCGCCAGCGAAGGGCGAGGGTTCGAAAGCGGCGAGGCCAGCGTCGAACAGAAGCCTCTTGGTGTCCTCCAGGATGCGCTCCAGAAGCGGAACGTCGAGCGGATCGACCTCGGGCAAACGGGGCGGGCTACCCGCCACCACCTGCAACACACCGCAAGCCTTGGCAGCCTGTGTCAGTGTGTACTGCAGATAGACAGCCGTGTCCTTGGTGAAGCGGAACCCTTCGGCGCCCCGGACGACGAAGGTCCGCTGCACAAAGGCCTTCTGTGGATCGGCGGCATGTTCTCCCAGCCGCCGGCCGACATTGTTGGTCTCGCCGAGATAGATGCGACCCAACCCGACCAGGGCGTAGAGGGCGGGACAGGCAAGCTCGCTTGCGATGATGTCCGAAGTCAAAGTCCACGGAAAATCAAGGATCCGAACATGGGCGGCGCGATCGGTGACCTCGCGTACATCTGCGATACCGCCGTACGGCCTGTAGACGTGGGTGGTGCTGCGGGCCAGCACGGCCTTGCTCTTGAACAATGACATTCAGAACTCCTGGCGCTTGCGAAGATCCTCGTCTCGGCGGGCGGCACGGCACGCGGCTGGAGTCGAACGAGCAAGTGCGCGGTACGACCACGTCACGACGGGGCCTCGTCGGCCCGCGGATCGCAATCTGGGTGAGGATGGGGGTGCTAGTTCAAGGGCGAAGGCAAACCATCGCCTCGCTGGCCGACTTGCGGCGCGCGAGTGCAGACGGCTCCTCGGGGGCGCGCCGGCGGTCCCATTGATAGTGAACAGCAAGCCTGAAGGCGGAAACGATCGCCGAATCGGCGATATAATGGCAACCAGCCATGATAGACTCTCCTTTAGTCTGTTGTGGTCAGGCCGTCGTCCGGTGCTGCAACACCGGCGGCGGCCGCCTGCGCGTTCATCGCGGTAGCAGGACAAATGTAGAACGCCGATCTGAGAAAAGCCAGCTGTGCTGGCAATAAATTTTTGGCGTGATGGTCAACCTCGCCGTGGTTCGCTTGGGCATACGTCGACGGCCAGCCGTTATCAAAAAGCCACGGGGGGAAAGGTGTTCTGGTTGAGTACCGATTGTTCTGGGCGATCGTCTCGTTCTGACATCAGAACTTTGTCTGCGGACCTGTCGTAGGGCAATGGTGGTAAGCGGGCGAACCGCGCCTCGTCAGGTTTCGCCCAAAGTAACATTGCGCAGCTGCTTAAACGTGCCATTACTTGTTCACGCACTGACATGTATCACTTGTCGGCAATAGAACCCCAGGGAAGAAACGCGTGCGAAAACTGATGATGGTCGCTTGCTGCGCAGGAACTCTGTTGGCAGCTGCTCCCGCCTTTGCCGGCTGGGAACCAACGAAGCCGGTCGAGATCGTGGTGGCGGCGGGCGCGGGCGGCGCCTCCGATCAGATGGCGCGGATGATGCAGGCCGCGATCCAGAAGAACAACCTGATGAAGCAGCCGATCGTGGTCTCGCTCAAGGGCGGCGCGTCGGGTGCGGAAGCACTAATGTACATAAAGTCCAGCGAGGGCGATCCCAACAAGGTGCTGATCGCCTATTCGCTGATCTACATGCTGCCACTGTCGGCGAAAATTCCGTTCAACTGGCGTGAGCTGACCCCGGTTTCGGTGATCGCGCTCGACCAGTTCGTGCTGTGGGACAACAGCGCGGGTCCCAAGACGGTGAAGGAATTCGTCGCCGCCGCGAAGGCTGCGAGCGCGCCGTTCAAGATGGGCGGCACCGGCTCCAAGCGGGAGGACCACGTTCTGACCGTGTTCCTCGAGCAGAAGACCGGCGCGAAATTCTCCTATCTGCCTTACAAGTCCGGCGGCGAGGCCGCGACCCAGCTGGTCGGCAACCACACCGAATCCAACGTCAACAACCCGTCCGAAAATCTCGAAGTCTGGCGCGCGGGCCAGGTGCGGCCGCTCTGCGTGTTCGACAAGGAGCGCATCTCCTACACCAGCAAGGTGACGGACACGCAGTCCTGGGCCGATATCCCGACCTGCAAGGAGGAGGGCGTCGACGTCCAGTATCTGATGCTGCGCGCGACGTTCCTGCCCGGTAAGGTCACGGCTGAGCAGCAGGCGTTCTATGTCGACCTGTTCCACAAGGTGACGCAGACCGCCGAATACAAGGACTACATGGAAAAGCAGGCGTTGAAGCCGATCTTCCTCACCGGCAAGGACATGGTGCAATTCCTCGAAGAGGACGATGCAGTCAACAAGTCGCTGATGACGGAAGCCGGATTCGTCGCGAAGTAGCCACCCTCGGTGTCGTGCCCCGCGGAACGCGGGCATCCGGTATTGCACGGAGCTCGACGAAACACGGCTTCTGCACGGCGTACTGGATCATCCGCTCCTGTGCGCGATTGCGCGTTAGGCGGATGATGACAGCGCAATTTGAACTGGCAGAGCATGTCCCAAACCGATCTTGAAATCGTCGTCGATGATCCGACCGCGCCCGAAGACGACTCGCCTTCCGTCGTCTCCTCCGGCACGGTCGAGATATTCGTCTGTCTCCTGTTGCTCGCGCTGGCTGCCACGCTCGGCTACGACAATTGGCGCACCGGCGCCTCCTGGGATTCGACCGGGCCGGAGCCCGGCTATTTCCCGTTCTATCTCTCCGTCATTCTCGGCGGCGGCAGCCTCTACGGCCTGATCGTGGTCCTGGTCGCGCACCGCAAGGCGGATGAGACCTTCGTCACGCGCGCGCAGGCCCGCCGTGTGATGGCGGTGTTCGTGCCGACGCTGCTGTTCTGCCTGACGACGCAGTTTCTCGGCCTCTATGTCGCGAGCTTCCTGCTGATCGCGGGCTTCATGCGCCTGGTCGGCAAGATCGCGCTGTGGAAGTCGCTGCTCACCGCTGTCGTGTTCACGGCGATTATGTTCGTCACCTTCGACATCGCCTTCGACGTCATCATGCCGAAAGGGCCGCTCGAAGCGGCCTTCGGCTACTAGGCGGGGCCCGCGATGGAAGCTTTCGGTCTCTTGCTTCACGGTTTCGCCGTCCTGCTGACGTGGAAGACGCTCGCGCTGATGATGGTCGGGCTGGTGCTCGGCATCTTCGTCGGCGTGTTGCCCGGCCTCGGCGGACCCAACGGCGTCGCGATCCTGCTGCCGCTCACCTTCACGATGGATCCGACCTCGGCGATCGTGATGCTGTCCTGCATCTACTGGGGCGCGCTGTTCGGCGGCGCGATCACCTCGATCCTGTTCAACATCCCCGGCGAAGCCTGGTCGGTCGCGACCACGTTCGACGGCTATCCGATGGCGCAGCAGGGCAGGGCGGCGGAGGCGCTGACCGCGGCGTTCACGTCCTCTTTCATCGGCTCGCTGGTCGCGGTGCTGCTGATCACCTTCCTCGCCCCGATGATCTCGTCCTTTGCGCTGAAGTTCGGACCGCCCGAGTTCTTCGCGGTCTATCTGCTGACCTTCTGCTCCTTCGTCGGCCTCGGCCGCGAGGCCAAGCACAAGACTGTCATCTCGATGTCGCTGGGATTGCTGCTCGCGGGCGTCGGAATGGATACCGTGTCGGGGCAGTTGCGCATGACCTTCGGCTCGTCCGAGCTCTTGCGCGGCATCAACTTCCTGGTCGCCGTCATCGGCCTGTTCGGCATCAGCGAGATCCTGCTGACGATGGAGGAGCGCCTCGCGCTGCGCGGACACGCGGCGAGCATTTCGCTGCGTGTCGTGCTGAGCGTGTGGAAGGACCTGCCGAAATACTGGGTGACGCTGCTGCGCTCCTCCGTCATCGGCTGCTGGCTCGGCATTACCCCGGGCGGCGCGATCGCGGCCTCCTTCATGGGCTACAATCTGGCAAAGCGCTTCGCCAAGGATCCCGAGAGCTTTGGCAAGGGCCGCATCGAGGGCGTGTTCGCGCCGGAAACGGCGGCGCATGCCTCCGGCACCGCGGCGCTGCTGCCGATGCTGGCGCTCGGAATTCCCGGCTCCGGCACCGCGGCGATCCTGCTTGGCGGGTTGATGGTGTGGGGGCTCAATCCCGGCCCGCTGCTGTTCGTCGAGCACAAGGATTTCGTCTGGGGCCTGATCGCCTCGATGTATCTCGGCAATGTCGTCGGCCTCGTGCTGGTGCTGACGACGGTGCCGATCTTCGCCTCGATCCTGCGCGTGCCGTTCGCCGCGGTGGCGCCGATGATCGTGGTGTCCTGTGCGATCGGCGCCTATGCGATCCAGAACGCCATGTTCGACATCTGGCTGATGCTCGGCTTCGGCGTCGTCGGCTACGTCTTCAAGAAGATCGGCATTCCCCTGGCGCCGTTCACGCTCGCGCTCGTGCTCGGCAACCGCGCGGAGGATGCCTTCCGCCTGTCGATGATCGGCTCCGGCGGCGACCTCAAGGTGTTCTGGTCGAACGGCCTGGTCGGCTCGATCACGACGCTCGCGATTGTGCTGCTGTTCTGGCCCATCATTGATGGGCTTCTGACACGCATTGGAGGGATGCAACGGGGTAAAGCCAGGTCACTTTGACGTCTATCACTCAAAACATCCCGGACAAGTTCCCAGACCTTCCGCAGCGGATCGTTCGCCGGCGCACGTTTATCCGGCGCGATGTACGAAAACAGGCCGCCCTGGTCCGTAAACCTGCCGCGCATGATCGTCTCCGCCGATTCGAGATGATAAAGTGAATCATCAAGTCCCCTCCCTGGCGAGGGGGTTTTTCAGGAGACTGTTAGACGACTTTCGCCTCCCTTAAACGAGCTACTTCCTCCTTGTTAAAGCCGAACTCCTTCAGCACCTCGTCGGTCTGCTCGCCGAACTCCGGCGGCCGCGCCACCATCTTGCTCGGCGTGCGCGACAGCGTCACGGGCTGGCCGACCAGCCGGATGTCGCGATCCTCGTCGTTCGGCACCTCCTGCGCGATGCCGAGATGCTTGACCTGCGCGTCTTCGAACATCTGGTCGATGGCGTAGATCGGCCCGCAGGGCACGCCGGCCTCGTTGAGTTCACTGACCCAGGTCTCGGTGGACTTCGTCAAGGTACGCTTCTCGATCTCGGCGTTGAGTGCGTCGCGGTTCTTGGAGCGGGCTGGCGCGGTCACATAGTCGGGGTGGCTGTAGAGTTCCGGCGCGCCGATCGCCTGCGTGCAGCGCTCCCAGATCCGGCCACCCGTCGTGGCGATGTTGATGTAGCCGTCCGAGGTCCTGAACACGCCGGTCGGGATGCTGGTCGGGTGATTGTTGCCGGCCTGTTTTGCCACGTCCTTTTCCATCAGCCAGCGCGCGGCCTGGAAGTCGAGCATGAAGATCTGGGCTTGCAGCAGCGAAGTCTGTACCCACTGGCCCTTGCCCGAGACCTCGCGCTCAAGCAGCGCGGTGAGGATGCCCATGGCGCAGAACAGGCCCGCGGTGAGGTCGGCGACGGGAATGCCGACCCGCATTGGGCCTTCGCCCGGCGCGCCGGTGATCGACATCAACCCGCCCATGCCTTGCGCGATCTGATCGAAGCCCGGCCGCTTGTGGTAGGGCCCGTCCTGGCCGAAGCCGGAGATGCTGCCGTAGACGAGGCCGGGGTTGATCTTGGCGAGGCCCTCATAATCGATGCCGAGCTTCTTTTTCACGTCGGGCCGGAAATTCTCCACCATGACGTCGGCCTTGGCGGCCAGGCGCTTGAACACGGCAAGCCCGCGCTCGTCCTTCAGGTTCAGCGCCATCGCCCGCTTGTTGCGATGCAAATTCTGGAAGTCGGCGCCGCGCCGCGGTCCGCCCGGCTGCTCGCCGCCGGCATCCTCGGTGAGCGCGTCGATCTTGATCACGTTGGCGCCCCAGTCCGCAAGCTGCCGCACGCAGGTGGGCCCGGACCGGACGCGGGTCAGATCGAGCACGGTGAAGCGTGACAGGGCTTCCGAGGCATGCGGAAAGGGCATCTTGATGGGCTCCGGGACAGGTTGCGGGCCTACCATAGTGCCGAAAGACCATGCGGCAAGACATCACCCGGCAGGTCTGGGCCGCGCGGATGCCGCCGGTCGAAATGCAATACCTGAGGGGGCGCCCGCGAAGGATCAGCGCGCCAGCTGCTTCAGCTCGGCACGCGCCTTCTCGGCCAGGGGATCGTCACCGTGACGCGCGATGAAGAGCTCGAACGCCTCCCGCGTTCCCATGCGACGGGCGGATTCGTACTCCTCCGCTACCGCAGCCGAGGGGTCGCGGGCCATTGGAACGGAGGGGGCGCGTCCCGCTGTGCTGCCTTGCTTGCCACTCTCATCCGCGTTGGCTTTCCCGACCATGACAGGCAGTCCTCCGAAGGGTAGATGGTCCGGCCCGACGAGCGCCACCAGGGCGCCGAACAGACCGGCCGAGAGCGGACTTAGTTTCATTGTTCTGCCAATCACGTGGGTAGCCGGAACCGGCATCCTTGTCCTTGCCCCGTATGATTACGGGAATTGATGGCTAACACAGCATTATGGAAGAGGTCCGGGTGCGGACGCCAAAATTAAACCAAACGTCCATCTCAAGCTGGGATATTCCGCCTGCGCCCCAATCGAGCGCCATGCGCTGTTTCGGAGAGTCCATTGGCTACCACTGTCACCGTCAGCAGGACCAACAACGCAGACATCGACGGCCTGCTGTCGGGCTACAAATGGTCTGGCGCGATCACCTACAGCTTTCCGGACGCTGCAAGCGACTACTCCAGTCCTTACTCCGGCGGCAGCAGTGAGCCAACCACGTCGGGTTTTGCCTCGGCGCCGAGTCAGATGCAGGCGGCGATCAATTACGCGATCGGGCTGATCCTCGGCTACACCAACGCCAACATCCAGTACGCCGGGACGAACGGTGCCGACATCATGGTCGCGCAGTCGCCGGCGGCCAATCCGACCTCCTACGCCTACTACCCAGGTAACTATGCGGCAGGCGGCGACGTGTGGTTCGGGACCCAATACAATTACTCGCTGGCCAAGCTCGGCAATTACTATTTCACCACGGCGTTGCACGAGCTCGGACACGCCCTTGGCCTGAAGCATAGCCAGGAAACGGGCGGCGTCGCCAACGTCGCGGTGCCGAGCGCGCATGACGACAGCGAATACACCGTCATGAGCTATCGCAGCTATGTCGGTGCTTCGACGACGAGCGGCTACACCAACGAAGCCTATGGATATCCGCAAACCTACATGGCCAACGATATCCTCGCGCTGCAGACGATGTACGGCGCGGACTACACTACCCAGGGCGGAGCCACCGTCTATACCTGGAGCTCCAGCACCGGGCAGGAGTTCATCAACGGCGTTGGCCAGCCGGCCGACAATGGCGGTGCCGGTGGCTCGGCCAACCGCATCTACGAGACGATCTGGGATGGTGGCGGCGTCGATACCTACGACCTGTCGAACTACACGACGAACCTGAGCATCAATCTCAATCCAGGTGCCTCGTCCGTGTTCTCCAGCGTGCAGCTCGCCTATCTCGGCAACGGCCATTATGCGTCCGGCAACGTCTACAACGCTTATCTCTACAATGGCGACACGCGGTCGCTGATTGACAACGCAACCGGCGGCTCCGGCAATGACATCATCATCGGCAATGCCATCGCCAATGTGCTGAAGGGCGGCGCGGGCAACGATACCATCACTGGCGATGGCGGCAACGACACTATCGACGGCGGTCCCGGCACGGACACTGTCGTCTATTCAGGCAACAGGGCGGATTACCTCGTCACCTACAATGTGAGTTCAGCGACGTGGACCATCGCCGATCAGCGTAGCGGCTCCCCCGATGGCACCGACACCGTCACAGCGGTAGAGAATTTCAAATTTGCCGATGGCATTATCGACAGCACTGTTGTTGTACAGCCCCCTCTGCCAGATTTGACCGCGTCGTACGACAGCGTGAGCAGCACGACGATAGCGGCGGGTGAGAGCACCAACGTTGACTTTTGGGTGGTGAATTTTGGCA
>NZ_JBEPQV010000056.1:0-24961 GCF_040548035.1 Bradyrhizobium sp. LB8.2
AATGCGCGCCGACAAGACCGACCAGAGCTTCACTTCAATGATCTATCTGGCCGCGGCCGCGATAAACTCCAGATGAATCCCAACAGACCCTAGGCCAAGCAGCATAACGCCTCATCTTCGAGCGAATGCGAAACGCGGTTCTGGGTGGCGGTCCGCATCATCTTCTTCCTCCTCGTGCGACCGATGCTCGATTCTAGAGGCTGATGGCGAAGAGCCGACACAATTTGTTGGGCCGCTCCCTAGGTAAATTCTAGGGCGCGCGTACCTGGTCAAGCAAGACCTAGTCACTGTGAGCAAAATGGCACGCCTATTGCTTTGAGGTAAACGAAAGAAGTGTAGCGAAGGCAGAGGGAGCCTTTCAATCACTTGCCGACAACTGTTTGGCGAGTGATTCGGATGAATGTGCGGCTTCAGGACAACTTTTTTAACAGGCAGATCACAGCAACTGCGCGGTCCCGGCGCTTTTCTCGGCCTGACATGGGGGAGAATCGAGTTGCTTGTCTACCAACGTGAGCTAAATGTAGCAACGACTGGGGGTTTTGCGGCTGGCACGGGGATGCCACTCGCCAAGTCAATCCGTTGCCGATGCTTACCGCAGGCAGCGTCCACTCTGGTAAAATCGGTAGGGACCGGACTCGAATTTATGCGTGATATGCCAGTATTCCACCGCAGCGCGCTAACGAGTATGCAGCTACCTGATGGACGCGCCCTTCGAAGCTATGACACACAAACTAGATGAGGGCCGCAGACCATCGGTCGTCTTTGTTGGCAGGAATAGCCGTGGCAACTGGGTCGCCCGCGAGCAGAGCGGTATTTTTGGAGGCCTCTTCCTCACCCGTGCCCAAGCGCTCAAATACGCCTTGGCGGAAAATAACCATCATCCAGAAGCCATTGTCGAGATTTCAGTCGAAATGGATCTGGATATCCCCGGAGAGCGGACGGAGGCGGTTTCATATGCCCCCCCAATTGGTCGCGATTCGAGATTGTCTTGCCAGTAGACGGAGATCATCGACAGGGATCACCTCACGTAAATTGCATATTGCGAACAGGCTGACAGTGTCTCGTGTCTTCACGCGCTGTCGCCCCTACCGCAAGAACGATCAGGCCTTTGTCGAGAAGAAAGATGCCGTCGTCCGTCGCCTGATGGGCTACGGCCGCTTCGATGGCGTCGAGACGGCGCGCCCGATGGGCCGCCTCTATGCGGCGGCACGGCTCTACGTCAACTTCTTCCAGCCGTCGTTCAAGCTGAAGGAGAAGCGCCGCGATGGGGCTAAACTGATCAAACGCCATCATCTCCCATCAGCGCCCTATGAGCGTGCATTAGCGCATCCCAAGGTGACCGCGGCCGTGAAGAAGCGGCTGCGTGATCAGTATCGCTCGCTCGATCCAGTCGCGCTGTTGGCCGAGATTCGAGAGACCCAGGACGAACTCGGCAATGACGTCGATCGTCGTGCCGGACAGGCGCGCGGCCTGCAACCCCCAGCACGAGCACCGCGCCAGCGACCGCAGCCACTTTTGCGAAGGCGCTCGGCAAGACGACGACGTCCGGCGAGTCGCGTGCCACGCACCGGCGCACCCGTCGGCCCTATAAAACCAGGGTTCGCATGCCCTCCAAGCTCGACCCGCATATTGCTGCGATCGAGGGCTGGCTCGCGACGCAACCGCAGCTAACTGCACTCGCCATCGTCGGCCGGCTCAGCGAGAAACACCCCGAGGAGTTCGGGACGAGACACCATTCGATCGTGCAGCGTCTGCTGAGGGCGCTTAGACGGAAGACGGCCTAGCAGTTGGTCGCGGAGGAGCCGCTCGGCCAGACCGCCACGATGGCGCCGCAACCGCACGGACAGAGCCTGCTCGCAGGCTCGATGATCCGTTCCACCCGAGGCAGATGGGCAGGCAAGCAGCCGCGATTGCGATGAGACCCTTGATCCGGCGCGCTCCGCGATCGGCCCTGGATCACAGCCTCGGCTCTCTCCTGCGCCGCGTCCAGGATGCCTTGCGCGATCTCCACGTCTTCCAGCGGCAACTGATACTGATTTGGCCGCAGCTTCTCGGACTTCGCGCCGAACTTCTCGCGTCGCAATTCCCCGAGAATGACCTCCAGCCGACGTCGCGCTTCCTCCGATGCCGCCAGTGCCTCCTGATGCTCGCTCAAGGCTGAGTGCGTTTGCGCCAAAATCGCCTTCAGGCGTTCGTTCTCCGCGCGCAGCGCCGCAATGCTCATGCGCCATTTCGAGCACATCACCACTGCGCGTGCCACGTTCAAAATAGCTCCCGAGTCAATCTGCCGCAGTTATCCGGCCGCCTGCGGACGCCGCGCTTCTTGCGGGCGAACCAACCTCCAATCCCGCCCTTTGAACAGGGCTGCGAACATCGCTGGCGATATGCGCATCACGCCGTCTGCGATCGTTGGCCAAACGAACCTGCAGCCTTCGAGGCGCTTATGAACTAACACCAGGCCCGTTCGATCCCAGACCACAATCTTGATCCGGTCCGCTCGTTTCGAACGGAACACGAAGGCTGCGCCGCTGAACGGGTCGAGGCGAAGCATCTCCTGCACCTTTGCCGCAAGTCCATCGTGGCCACAGCGGAAGTCGATCGGCCGCGTCGCGATGTAAATCTTCAGATCGGCACCGGCTGCGATCATCGTGACGCTCGCATTGCGCGGATCACCCGCGGTGCGAGGCGTCGCAGCCGACATTCGCGCCGCTGGTCGTGGAAAGCGCCTTGGAGGAGGGTCACGTTCCGGCGATCAAGCTTGAGATCGCGATCGGCGATGTGGTGCTGCGGACCGACGCAGCCATAGATGGCGAGCAGCTGTCCCGCCGCTCCGTGCTTGCGCGCCACCTCGGACACCTGGGCACCGGGTGGCAGACTCTCGGCGACGATCCGAGCTCTCTCAGCCTCCGAACGCACGCGGCGTCCCGACGGTCCTTCAAGGACCTCCAGCCGGCTCACCGGCCTTACCGATGAGCCGTCCAAATGGACGTCCTTTTTGCTGTCCAATCGACAGTCGGTCGATCCACAGCCGGCCATCGGGATTGAGCATCACCTCGACGATTGCCGGATCTTCTAAATACCCTGCGATGGCGGGCCCGAACGCGTACGCAGCATACGCGCTCCGCGCAAGTTCGCCTCTGAATCAGAATGGATCGCAACGATTTGCCCCAAGCTGCTGATGCCGCTTCGGTGCCCTCATCTGAAGGCAAATAAAAGATAGATCGCGTGTCACCGCAACAGAGGGAATATGCCGTTCGTAGTGTAGCGTAGAGAAAGGAAAATGTGAAAAGAGCGCCGGCTTGACGCGCCGACCCCTCGAGGGCGAGGCGAGAAATCAGTAATGAGCAATGGTCTGGAGCTTACTATTTTTACGCCTCTCCCGGTCGCGGTGTTTACTCGGGCTCCATTGGTTCTCCTGAACCACTGTCGCTCCCTCGCGTGGGCACGATTGAGGTCCCACTTTTTGAGGAAGCTCAACCCGGGGCTAATGAACCACATCAGCCGGCGGGCAACCGCAGGCACCAATGCCGACACTGGTCGGGTGCACTACCGTGAGCCTAGTGACCCTGCACCATTCCCCCTGGGATCAGGGGGCCCAGTACTGCACGACGATTGCCAACGCAGAATGCAGGCATTCAAAGGTGATTTCTAGTCCGCAATGGCCGAGCTAAAATCGCAGATCTACTTGAGCTGCGCGTGTAGCGAGACATGGTCGAGTTCACCTTCCCACCACGACACAAATACCGCGGCAATACCGTTCCCGATGATGTTGGTAAGCGCGCGCACCTCGCTCATGAACTTGTCGATCGAGAATACGATGGCAATGCCCGGGACGAGGTCAGGACTGACCACGGTCAAGGTTGCGGCCAGGGTGACGAACCCAGCACCGGTAACACCACTTGCGCCCTTCGAGGTGAGCATCGCCACAACGAGTATCGTGAGCTGCTGGCTGAAGTCGAGATCGACCCCGAGCGCCTGCGCGATGAACAAGGTCGCCAACGTCATGTAAATGTTGGTCCCATCCAAATTGAAAGAGTATCCTGTCGGCACCACCAGGCCCACGACCGGCTTGGAACAGCCCAGCCGTTCGAGTTTTTCCATCAACTGCGGCAGCGCGCTTTCGGATGACGACGTTCCGAGCACGATCAACAGCTCATCCTTGATGTAGATGATGAACTTTAGAATAGAAAAACCGACCAAGCGCGCGACCAGGCCGAGCCCAATGATCACGAAGAGCCCGGCTGTCACATAGAACAGCGCAACCAAGCCGATGAGTTTACCGAGCGCGGACGGTCCGAATTCGCCGATAGTGTAGGCCATGGCGCCGAACGCCCCGATTGGCGCTGCCTTCATTACGATCCTAATGACACCAAACACCGCGTGTGCAGCATCGTCGACCAGGCTGCGCATCCGCTCACCCCGCTCGCCAAGCGCCATCAGCGAGAATCCGAATAGGATGGCAAACAGCAGCACCTGAAGCACGTCGCCTCGGGCCAGAGCGCCAACTACGCTATCCGGAATAATATTGAGGAGGAAATCGACGGCCTTCTGCCCTTCCGCTCTTTTGACGTAGTTGGCTACCGCCGCGGCATCAACCCTGGGAGCGAGCCCATGGCCTACCTGAACGAGATTGCCCATCACGAGACCCAAGATCAGCGCGAAGCTTGACACGATCTCGAAGTAAAGCAGCGCCTTGACGCCGACACGGCCGACCTTTCGTGCATCCTGCACATGCGCAATTCCGGACACAACAGTGCAGAAGATGATCGGCGCGATCACCATTTTGATCAGCTTGATGAATCCGTCACCAAGCGCCTTGACCCAGCTGCTCGTCCCCACAGCAGGCCACAGCCAGCCAACGAGAACGCCAATCAGGATCGCGATGACTACCTGGATATAAAGAACATTGTACCAGGGGCCAGATGGCTGGAGCGGGGCGGCGGCTTTGACAGAGCGGCGCTGACGGTGATTGTACATCACGCTCGACCCAGCGCCGTGGTACCAAAGAGTGGTGACAATGAAGGCTCGGCCCCGCTCAGTGTGCCCTTAGCGCGGCGCGCACAGGGCACTGACCGCTTTAAACAGCCCGGTCCGTTCCCGCGGTTTGCCGCCTCTCCCGATTCGGCTTGCCGCCAACGCGAAACGAAGTTCTGAATCTCGCCTGAAACCAGCGGTAAAAGCTTGAGAAAGCTTGCTTGAGAGTTGGAATGCATCAGCGTCCCCATTTCTATCTTTTTACTCCAAGAACCCACCAGCATCTTATAAGGCGCCACAACTCTAGCACCGAGCACCACTCTTCACCTGGACAGGCATTCTCGGCGCCATCGCGCCGGAGCGCGACGTACCTTTAAGAAACATTCACCCTAAAGAACTTGTGGTGGTGCAGCTCGCCTGCGTTCACCCGATTACTCGTCCTATCCTCACTTCAGGTGAATGCCCCGCTATCCTTAAAGACATCGACTTGGATCGCAAAAGCACAAAGGCCGAGAAGACATGGCAATCAAAATTGCTCACGCTGCCCTTGGCGATCTCGGTTGCGGCTTTTCAGAAGCTGCGTTTTTTCCGTTTCGAACAATCTCGTTCGCGCTTTTCGCGTCGAGCTCTGTTTATCCTCTCCGCATCTAGGGCTTTGGCTTCGTCGCTCACTGCCCAGGAGCTGTTCAGAATTTTCGGCAGCACGTTCTCGAGTTTCGCCGTATGGCCGATAAAGGCCAAGCGGCCCTCACGATCGACCACGAATGACGAGGGAATGCCGAAAGAAAAGCTGGGATCCATCCAAAGCTTGTTCATTTCGCCGGCGTAGTCGAATGCGATCGGGAAGTTCAGGTTTGGCAAGCTCTTCGTCAACCAATCGTCCAAGCTGGCTCGCGCTTCATCTGCCGACGAAGCTTGTTCCATAGCCGCGATGCCTACCACCTCAACTCCGTTACTCCTGTATTTGCGTTGCAGGGTCACCAAACCCGGCATCGAGGCGATACATGGTGGACACCACGTCGCCCAAAAGTCGATGATGTATACCTTCCCAGGTTCGAACTTTGTAACGGGCTGGCCACGTAGCCAGTTCTCAACTTTGATGGAGGGAGCCGGCGAACCGACTGTCAGCACATTCTCCTCACCGACTTGACTTGCGCTCTCAGTCAGACTGGTCATTGCTCAAACTCCCTTTACCTGGCTCTGCGGAGAACAACAGCAAGCCGCATGCCAGCCAGCACTCATTGATAATGCGCATTTTCCTATCATTCCTGTCGAACCTGCGACGCATGTTGCATATCCGACCAGCTGTTTGGAGCTTCTCAGCCAATCTGTCGGCCGCCGTGCGGACGTTCTTGACGCCTGTAGGCCGAGAGCCGGAGGTCAGGCGGAAGGCCGAGTTCACCACTCCACATCTTGAACGGTTTCCAGGGTGACCATTTCGGCGCTCCGGATCACGACGTGAACTGACCTGCTTTGGCCCGTCGAGTTGCGCTTGACGGCGATCTCACTCTCCAATTCAACTCTTTGAGCCAAGGGCCAATGAACCAGACCGGGGCGACCAGCTGCAGCACAACTTGATACCGAACGCCGTCTGATGCGCGCGATTGAGGGGTAGTGTCCGTCCTTTGCCGGCCATTGCTCGAGAATTAACCCCGTCCCGTACTCGACGAGGAAAGCCGACCCGAAATGCAGAACGTTGAGCACACCGTTTCTTGCGCGCGATCATTCGGGCGGAAAGTAATCTCTGATGATCGCATAGCTGAGGACGATTGGCTGATCCGACCACCGTCACAACGATCCACGGCAGCGACAGGAATGGCCGATACAATATCAGCGCGAGTCCGACTGCAATGAACAGAGCAGCTATGATTGCGAGCAGCTTTTGCATGTTCTTGCCAAGCCGGCGCAGCGAATCGGCGAGCGCGCCGAGCAGCAATGCGGCAACGCTTAGGGCGATCGCCATGACGAGACTGCAGGGCCCACGCGACCCGCTACATGTTGAAGAGATCGGCGCAATTTCCAGAGCCGCCCATCCGCATAGACGATCTTCAGGCTGACTGTCCCTGGGGCTCTTCGCAGTTGCCTCTTGCTGTGGAACCACAACTAGATCGAAGCGCCCGGGAAGGCACTGGATGCGGCAAGCACCTGAAATAGACCGCGCGAGCCTATCCATTTAAGCAATGCCTCGGCTGGTGCGGTTGCCGTTACCGCGCCCAGTGCACCCAGCATGATCATATAGCCGTGATGAGCGCCACGCGCTCTCTCGGAAACCAGAGCACGAGGTCGCCGACGGACGAGCGACTTCGCGGACCGTGCGTGCACCCTTACTTGAAATCGAGAAAGTTACCGATCCAAAGAAGAGGCGCAGGTGCAATCCAAATGGCGCCTTCGCGCCGCCACATCGCGAAGGACCCCCGCGCACGCACCGGCCTTATTTCTGTGGGGTGATGGGCCTCATATGAGGTGCAGCAGCTCGTGCGCGCGTGACCGAATACACCTGCGCCTCACCGATTTCCGGCATGCACCACCAGCGTGCGATATGACTAACAACCGTTCGCCTGCCGCGCGTTGAGCGCGGCTCGCGGCCGTTGAAAAGTATCTGCTTGCCTTGTGCGACCACTCGCTTGTCGGGAGCCCTCAGGGAGACTGCCGGCCGCACTGGCAGGCGGCGTGATCCCGTTGTTTCGCGAGAACGCCGCGACCTGCCAATGCCCTGCGCGAGCCTTCAACCAAATTTGAATAGCACACCGTAACCGCCGCGTGGGTAGCTCCACTCGATATCACCTCCTTCTTCGCAGATCACCCTGCACGTGCCGCACTCCATACACCCGTCGACCGTCACCTCAACATGACCTTTATCGCTGAGCTCGTAGCACCGTGCAGGGCATGCCTTCAGCATCGATAAGAGCCGCGAAGATGGTGTGCTGTGCGGCCGGACCTTGATATGGGCGCGGCCGGAATCCACGAGATAGCGGTTGTAGAATAGTTTGTCCTCGACACGTCGGGAGGGCTCGCTCGACATTCTTTCTGGCTCCGTCGTTGGTCGTAGTCTTTGGTTTGTGATCACCGCCAGGCCCGGGCAATGCGCAGGGCATCGCTGAACAGTCCACTCCACGATCGCGCCTTGATGAACGAGCTCAGTATGAGCTTCTCTTTCTCAAGCTTTGGTGTGCCGTCCACGCGCACGTAATCCTGCATCGCCTTGGAGAAGAGCTGCGGATATGTGAGAAAGAAGTTCTGCGAGTGGGTATGCATCAGTGCCGGCATATCCTTGTACTTCTTCAGGTCCTTAATCACGAAGGAATCATTCAGTAGTTTTTTGTAAAGCGAGAGATTTTTGGCCGTCATCGGATCATTTCGCGATTTGACAAGGCAGATCGCTTCCGCGGCGATACGGCCTGACGTCATCGCCAGATTGGACCCCTCCCGATGGATGGCGTTGTTGAGCTGGGCGGCGTCTCCGACAACGACCCAGCCCTCACCACAAAGCTGCGGGATGGCCTTGTATCCACCTTCGGGGATCAAATGCGCGGAATATTCCTTTACTTCCGAACCCTCGATCAACGGCGCGACGGACGGGTGACGCTTGAAGCTCTCGAGCAGGCCGTAAGGCGTCTCGCCGGTACGCTGGAAGTCGGCAACAAGACAGCCGATGCCGAGCGAGATGCATTCCTTGTTGGAATAGATGAAGCCCATACCGGTCATGCCGCGGGAAATGGTTCCGGCGGCTTCGATGACGAGCCCCTCGTCGCCTTTGAGATTGAAGCGAGCATCGATTGTCTCACGCGACAGGAAATGCATCTCCTTGACCGCGAGCGCGAGCTTGTCCGGTTTCGGCCGCCCTCTTAAGCCCGCACCCGTCCCGAGCACTCCGTTTACCCCCTCGGCCAGCACGACGACATCTGCATGGATTTCACCCCCATCTCGGTCAGTGCGCACCCCGACGACCCTCCCATGGGAATCCTGGAGGAGCTCGGTCACTGTGGTCTCGCACAGCACCGTAGCGCCGGCCTCGCGGACCTTCTGCGAGAACCATTTATCGAACTGCGCGCGGATGATGGTGTAGCGGTTCGGCTTCTCCTCGTTGAAATCATCGGAGCGATAGTGAATCCCCGTGTGCGAACGCTCGTCCACGATCCAGAAGCGTTGCTCGACGAGATGCCGCTCAAGCGGCGCATCTTCTCGGAAATTTGGGATTAGCTTCTCCAGCATATCGGCATAGAGGATGGCGCCTTGCACGTTCTTCGACCCCGAATACTCGCCGCGCTCCAGCTGCAGCACTTTCAGGCCCCGCTCGGCCATGGTAAGCGCTGCCGCATTCCCGCCCATGCCTGCACCGACGACGATCGCGTCGAATCTTTCCTCGATCATGAACAAGCTCCCCTAGCCAGCGATGCGGTCGTGCGAGTGCGGCGACAGCTGCGCGCGGAATGCAGAGGTCAATGCGGGCAACAGTCGAATAGCGTCGGCGACGATGCCGATATGGGCGAAGTCGAAGATCGGAGCGTTCTTGTCCGTGTTGATCGCAACGATGAGGTCGCCCCCCTCCACGCCAACGCGATGCTGGATCGCGCCGGAAATACCTGCCGCGATATAGAGCTTTGGCCGAATGGTTTTCCCGGTCTGGCCGATTTGTCGGTCCGAGGTGACCCAGCCCTTCTGGACCAGCGGCCGCGAGCAGCCATATTCGGCGCCAAGCACGTCCGCGAGCTGCTGTACCAGTTGGAAGTTCTCAGGCGATCCCAGACCGAGCCCTCCAGCGACGACCACGTCGGCATAGGCAAGGTTGGACTTTGTAGAATCGCGGTCCGGGAGGAACGACAGCACTTTTGTGACGATATCTTCTTCTGCAAGCCCGAGCGGATGCGAGATGACGCGCCAGACGGCGCCGGTCACGCGCTTCGGCATCGGCATCACGCGCGGACGGACGGTTGCCATCTGTGGACGATAGTTCAGTGTGTAGATCGTGCACAATAGTGAGCCGCCAAACGTCGGCCGGGTCGCTGCAAGCGAGCCGTCGGCATCGACATCGAGCTCGGTGCAGTCGGCAGTTAGCCCGGTGAGCAGTGTGGTGGCCACTGAGCCGGCGAGATCGCGGCCCAGTGTAGTTGCCCCTAGGAGTAGGATTTCCGGCTTGTACGTACTGACCAGCTCTGACAGGGCCTTGGTGTAGGATTCATTGCGATAATCGGCCAAGAGATCATCCGCGACGATATAGGCGACGTCGGCGCCGTAGCAGAAGGATTCGGCGATCGCCTGCTGCGTTGTCTCACCCACCGGGCCGATGACAACCGCGGCGAGGTCAACGTTGAGCTTGTCGGCGAGCCGGCGGCCGGCACCCATCAGCTCCCAGGAGACGGGGTGCACTATCCCGCGTTCCTGCTCGATGAAGACCCAGACGTGCCTATGCGCCTTGAATCGTTCGGGCAACTCCCTCTTGGTCGCCGCGCGACCACCACCCGCGGCCGGAGCGGCGCTTTTGGGCGCGGTGCTCATCATCTGTACTCCCATCCGTGTTCAGTAGCGGCTCGCCAGCGAAGGGTGCTCCGCCTGTTTGAATTCGCGCGTGAAGATTGCTTCAGTTAAGAGTTCGGCCGCGTGCCCGCCGCCATTTTTCAACACCGCCTGGCAGCAGCGCGGGGCCGAGGCACCCATTGCTGGACCTTTGTCGACGAGCCCCGAAGCACGCGCTTCGGGTTCTTGCCGGGTTCGGCATTCTGGGGCCACCATTTGGCAATGGTACTAGTGAGGCACGCAACCGCGCGGTAGTCACTCGATCCGATCGATTGGTCCCCCTCATCTTCGAGATGCAACCAAGTTGGAACAGATCGAGGACCTGCCAGGGGTGCGGCTGGTGCCATTGTCGGCTGCGAGCTTGCCGGTGAAAACGCGATCCATTACTCCGAATGCCCTCGCAATATTTCCGATTGCAGCGACACGTCCGCAACTCTTGGCGAAGGCACGAGGGTTGGCGGTGAAGCCGCCCGTCAACGGCACCGTGAGACCGGCGCTGGAGAGCAAGGGCTCCCCCCCGCGAAACCTCGGCCATTGATCGGCCAATGGGAGTGATTTCGTCGACGAATCTTTGGCGCGGATCAAGCGCAGCTTTCAACTCAGCCAGGCCGGAATATGCAAGCGTCACTTTGGCGTCGCGACGCATCATGATGCCGACAGGCAGCGCGCGCGAAACTGCGCGGCGTCCAAAATAAACTCGATGCGGACCAAGATGTGCATTCGCTTCTCCACACTAGCTGAGCATATCTCAGCAATTGTCGTACCAATTGCGCAGACGATAAAAATTGACCGCCAATACAGACTCTTACTGAAGGAAATCGGATTGGCAGCCTCTCACGAGGATCGGAACATTCGATAGCCGTGCTGCACCCGTGTCCGGAATGCGACAGACGACATTCATCCGAATCTTGCTGCGCTTTCCTCGTCAAATATGCGCTCCCCGGCTGCCGGCGTACCATTGCAGGAGCTAGGTGCACCATGAGCACCAGCTTGAATCGATGGAAATATCAGGGCTGAGCCGTGATTACCTTCAGGAGCCGAGTGCCCAAGCTGCGGATCCGCGAGGCCGTAACTGCAACTTTCATTTGAATTCGACGACCTGGGAGGGGGGCAGGTTCTCTGAACCTTCACGCTCCAGAGCACGAGATACAAACTCAATTCACTCCAAGGAACTGAGCTGCACCAATGCTGGATGCTTGTTCGATTGTGGTGCGGCCGCATCCTTCAAGACTTTGAACACGCGCTGTTCGATCGGGGAGGACGTGACGAAATCGGCATAGGCGCGCTCAAGCGTGGCCTTGCAACGCGAGGCGATGTCAGGATCGGATGCACCGGTAAACTCCTCGCCGGCGAGATATTCACCCATGCGACGCAGAATATGAAGCCGCGCCACGTCGATGATTTTCGCATCGTACTCGACGCCGAGCAGTGCAAAAAACTCCTCTGCCGCGGAGGCCTTGTTCAATTGCGAAAGGATCCCGTCCATCGTCATTCTCAACCTCCATCTAGATCCGCGAACAGAAACCGTCCTGGCTTGAATGTTCCAACCTGATCGCGCGAAGCGCATGGCTGACCACCTGATCGCCCTCGGTTGAAGAGCGAGCTCTCGCGAATGTCGCGCCAGATCGCCACCACCGTTTCCTGGGAAACCGGGCCTTTGTGCTCGACGGCATGCTTACGGACGCGCGCGAGAATCGTCCCGGTTTGGTCGGCAGTGACCGAAGGCTGCAATGCTCGCCGATCACAATGCGGTGGGAGCGGCCGAGCAACCCCGGGTCCAACGCTTGGTAGGCGGGCCGGTCTTTTAAGAGCCCATCGAGGTCAAGACATGCCCGCCGACAAGCGCTTGTTGAGCGGAATGGTGGGCACGCTGCGGCTGCACCGGCGGCCGCGACTTTTTCCAGTTCGGAGAGCAGCACGTCGGTATCACGGCCGTAGATCTGGCTGAGTGCGACGGCAACTTCCTCCAGCGGCGCATTGCCGGCTCGCTCTCCCAATCCAATGACCGTCAGAGGGGCGTGCGTCGCACCGGCCTTGATCGCCGCCAGCGTATCAGCCGTCGCCGGGGCAAGATCGTCTTGGCCGTGGAATTCGAACTCGAGATCGGTGCTGGCGCGCAGTGCGGCCATGAGCGTTAAGGATGCGTCAGGATTGAGCAGGCTCAGCGTATCTGAGAGACGAAAGCGCCGCGCGCTGGCCGCCTTGGCGCTTGCGATCAGCTCGATCAGGAAGTTGAGATCGGCACGCGAGGAGCCTTCGCCACCCAGCGCTACATCCAGTCCCTTGTCGCGAGCGTGGGCCACGACGCGCTTCATCCGCTCCAGCGCGGCCAAACGGCCGCCACCGAGTTTCGCGCAATCTGCACGTCGGACGAGGGAATCGATAGGATTACCATCGAAATACCGGCCACGATGATGCAAACGGCAGCATCGCGCCAAACTCAAACGTTCGCGTATGAGTGAGGCGTAGCTCCGCTTCAGCAGATTGCCAGCAGGAATAGCCCTGCGGTTTGTCGTCCAATGATGGATTGGATTGAGAGATCAGGTTTTTCAAGTAGTTGGAGGCGGTATGTGCGGACGTGTGCACCGGGAGATCAAAGCAAATCTCATCACAGGTAGCATGAGCATGTCCTCTGAGTTGGAAAAAATGCGTTCGGCGGGCGCGGGCACCGTTGATTGGTTGCGCCAACGTGAAGCGCGATGTGAGCGCGCGCCACGGAATTCGATCAGAATCAAGATATTGAATCAACGGTCGCTGTTATACCGATACGGGCGGCACTTCGTTTCACGACTTGGAGAGCAGCAGCTTGAGCGCGCTGATATACGCGTTCCAGTCCGTTGACGTCGCCGTCGAAGCGCAGGCCTTCCGCGCGATCGCTTCCGGATTGCTGGAGACGATCTCGTTTGGCTTCTTGCGCCCGTTCGCGATCAGTGGACCGTAGATTTTCCAGCTTCCCCATACGCATGCGAGTGAGCCCGTCCTCAGACGCGTTGGCGACCCGCGCATCGACGTACATCGCATAGGTTAGGATACGGGTCGCGAGCTGCCAAGCGTAATCCGATGGCGTGCGGTTCACGATCTCGTCCTTGGTCCAGAGTGCGCGGCACGTCAGGCGCGTCGCGGCCGGTGCCGACGCACTGGCGCCGACCCAGCTCGAGCAACGGATCGTCTCCTTTGTCATGGCGTAGCCTGGCTCGATTTCGCCGGTCACTGGATTTTCGACATATTTCATGTTGTCCCAATCGGGCACCCACTGGCCGGTAAGGTCGACGTTGCCGGGATAGGTCTGGGCGCAAACGCCCAGCCGTGCGCGCAGGCCGTTCGCTTCGCTGCCCGGCGACTGGGCGCCGTGCAGCGCCTCGACCGCTGTCCCCATGTGCAGCCCGAAATAGAGGTTCCGGTTCCAGAGCTCGGTCATGAACCGAGGATCCGGATTGGCGTGCGCGGCAAGGTTACTTTGCGTCGCCTTGTCCCCGAGGATCTGCACGCCGGCCGTGCAGCTACTCGACGTCACCCATACCGGCATGCTTGCATGGGTCTTCTTCTGCTTCGATAGATAGGTCGCGTCGAGGTTGTTCGGCGACGGTTGCGCGTCGTGCAGCCGCCAGAGCCCGGCGATGGTGGCGAGTCTCCGGTCGACGGCATCGCGCGTCGCGCGCCCACTGGTGCCGGTGAAGGGCTCCACCTCGACGCCGTCATTGTCGGTGATGCGTTTGCGGATTTCGCCGGCCAGGGCGTCACCCTTGGCGAGAATGATGGTCTTTGCCCCCAGGTCATGGGCGCCGAGCGTGATGGTGTCGTAGGGCGTGGCGGCCCACAGTTCGCTGTCGAAGTCCTTGAGCGGCTCCAGGATCACGATCTCCGCATCCTC
This sequence comes from Bradyrhizobium sp. LB8.2, assembly GCF_040548035.1. Classification (NCBI taxonomy): domain Bacteria; kingdom Pseudomonadati; phylum Pseudomonadota; class Alphaproteobacteria; order Hyphomicrobiales; family Nitrobacteraceae; genus Bradyrhizobium; species Bradyrhizobium sp. LB8.2. The sequence continues at coordinate 14,360 of NZ_JBEPQV010000056.1, forward strand.
CCACGTGCCGGCCGGGCCGGGGGACTGGACCAGATGGTTCCAGGTGATGTGCAGCGTCGGCCGGTCGCGGAAGTCGGGCTCCACGTTGGGATACTTTCCGGTGATACTTACCTCGATCCGTGCAAAGCCCACGTGCGAGCCGATCGTCCCGCGCGGCGTGAAGATCTGATCGACCGTCAGTCCTCCCTTCTTGATCGCATGCACCGCATAGAGATGCGTGAGCGCTTCGCTCCAGGACATGTTGCGGATCTCATCGCACTTCTGCGCACGCGCCCCGCCGGCGGTGCACAGGACCGCGATTGCGGCCAGCGCTGCGATGGCCAGGGCTCTCGCGCAGGAGCTAACCGATGTTCTCTCCTGCTCGGTGTGAATCTGTTCCGTCATTGGGCCGTTCCCTCAATTCCCTCAATGCACCGATCATTATCGGCATGTACGAAATCCGAACGCATGCCACGCGGACGAACGCGTCCGCGCCCAGGCGTCGCGTGGCTAGGCAAGGTCAGTTCGTTTGAAGAGAAAGCCTAGCGCAACGAGAGCCGCCCCATGTCCCCGCATCACAGTTGCTGCCGCGGATAGCAGCGCACGCGCTCCGGGTATGTGGCGACTTTGGTGATCCGCAGGGCTTGGGGTATGTCCTCGCTCCATAGCGGTGTGTTCATGTTGGCGCCGCCGGCGTTGTTCGGGCTTCGCGTGGCGTTGCCGGCGAGCTTCTGCGCCGTGACGCGGTTCACTTGCGAATGTCCGCCATAGTCCCGGTTCGCCGGATGACCGTCGACGCTGAGCAGGTAGCCATTGACCCGCGCCGCGGACGAGCGGTCGTATCTCCGCATCGACGTCCGCGGGTTTTATCCGGCACCAGCCGATGATCCTGGCCCCAAGGCCCGCTTCGGCGACCGCTCGGATCGCGGCAATCTCTTCCTGACCCATCGCCGGCGTGCCGGCCTGGATCTCCGTGACTCCGGCCGCAGCCAGCGCACGCGCGATCGAGACCTTGTCCGGTGTCGTGAAGGCCACGCCGGGTGTCTGTTCGCCGTCGCGCAGCGTGGTGTCATTAAGGACTATGGACCTCGACCGATCTTTGTCGGGCCCGGTGATTGCGGCAGCGAACGCCATCAGCGGCTCCGTATGTTTATTCCGTAAACTGTTCAGCAATTGCTGTGCCAACGCGCTCGAATTCCCGAGAACCTGTGAATGACGTCGAATTTCAGATTAGTCGGGTGTGTCGCAAATCCGACAGGGTGGAAACCGCGGAGCGCCAGGTTCGGTGCGCTTACGACCGAGCTGAAGGCAAGCGCCGAGCTTAGAAGCATGTTAGCCGGGCAACGGTTCAAGCTGCAGCAGTTCGGGGAAGCCGCGTGCATTCCGGCGCTTATCGAAGAAGATTCATGAGCCATCGGGTCGTCCAACCACAAGTCGGCGTTCGTAAAAAGTTCAGCGGGGCGCGATGGAGAGGGCGGATGTTGGCCTCGATCGCGCGTCAACATAGAACATCTTGGCGTAAATGTGACGGTCGCATCCGCCAGTTATCAAGCCCGATATCGGCGCCGCCGCGTCCTGCTTAGGCCGCCTGCGCGAAGTTGTTTACCCGGTGTCTTTTTAAACCCTCACTCTGGTCCTGTGACAGTTGGCCGAAAGCTGTCCGATACACCGGGACTGGCGCCGAGGAGCGGGCATCCATTGTGAGCTCAGCCATGCGAACTTGGGGTGGCATGGACGGGGTCATCGAGACGACGCAGATGATCCCGCCGGCGTCCGGCCATCCGGCTCTCCCCGCTCTCCTCACCGAAGCAAAGATCAAAATCATTGCATTCCGTGCAGACCGGCGCGGTACACATCACCAGACCGTCATCTTCGCATAGCGTGCGATAGAAGAAGCGCTTCCAGCGCATGTTCTTGGTGTTGCGAGCCGCCAGCGGCCCGAAATGGCGCATCAGGAGGCGGGACAATTCGTCCCGCTCCCGCAGACCGAGATCTTCCCACAGGTGATTAGGCTCCATGGCGCGCCGCGCGATCATCGTCGCGAGCCAGCCGCCGACCTCGCCATGAGTGGAACGTTGCGCTAGCAGGAGGTCTCGCACCATAATCGTCTCGTCAGGAGCCGGTAACCCGGACTGTTCGCGCCAGGTACAACTCCTGACCGGTGTGGATGGAAAGTACTGCACCAAGAGCGCATCGAGCTCCTGGTTAGTCAAGCCAGCCCGTTCGGGAAGTTGGCCGCCATCCATAGCGGATGCGGCGAGAACGCAAGCGAGCACATGGCGATCGAAATCCTCATCGTCGCTGATGTCGACTTCTGTTAGATGGCGCCCGGTCAGAAGCCCGTAGAGCTCACTTGCATCGCGCGGCTCGCGGACGTGAGCTGCTGATACAGGAGATGACATCGTATTGGCCAATTCGCTTTGTGTGCCAATCATGAAGGTCCCCCAGCTTCTGAGTGGACGATGTCGGCCTTCCCCGGTCGAGAAGGCCGACAACATGAACTATGCCGAAGCAGCGGCGAGCTCGGCGGCGGTCTTGCCGACCAGGCTCTCGTCGACAGGCTTGATGATGCCGTGCTCCATGAGCATATCCTCGAGCTCCTCCATGCTGATTGGCGTCGGGATGGCGCCTTGTCCCGCATTATTGTGGATCTTGCTCGCGAGATTGCGATAGTGATCCGCCTGCTTGGACTCTGGCGCGTATTCCAGCACAGTCATGCGGCGCAGCTCCGCGTGCTGCACGACGTTGTCGCGTGGCACGAAGTAGATCAGCCGGCTGCCGAGCTTCTTGGCAAGAGCATCTGCCAGCTCCAGCTCCTTGTCGGTCTGGCGCTCGTTGCAGATCAGGCCGCCGAGGCGCACGCCGCCGGAATTCGCATACTTCAGAATACCCTTCGAGATGTTGTTGGCGGCATACATCGCCATCATCTCGCCGGACATCACGATGTAGATTTCCTGTGCCTTATTCTCGCGGATAGGCATCGCGAAGCCGCCGCAGACGACATCGCCCAGCACGTCGTAAGAGACGTAGTCGATGTCCTCATAGGCGCCATTCTCCTCCAGAAAGTTGATCGATGTGATCACGCCTCTTCCGGCGCACCCGACCCCCGGCTCTGGACCGCCGGACTCGACGCATCGAATGTCCTTGTAGCCGAGCTTGATGACGTCCTCGATTTCGAGGTCCTCAACGCTGCCGGCATCCGCCGCCAAGCTCAGAATGGTGTCCTGCGCTTTGGCGTGCAGGATGAGGCGGGTCGAGTCCGCTTTGGGATCACAGCCGACGATGAGAATCCTTTGGCCCAGCTCAGCAAGAGCCGCCAGCGTATTTTGCGACGTTGTCGATTTACCGATGCCACCCTTGCCATAAAACGCGATTTGTCTCAGCGAAGACATGTTGCTCTCCATCAACCGATTGCCAATTTTGCGCGCCGAACGCGCGAGGCTGTTTCTCTCTCAGAAACGTGGGCACACGGGTTTCGGGAAGGAGGCCATCGCTCGCCATCGGCGTCGGCGTGCCCTCAGCCCTCACTCCTTGTTGCTGCATCCAGTTAGCAACTGGCGTGCCATTCGTTCGCACGCGCGTTAAGCATCTGACTAGGCTTGACTAATAGCGCAGCGTCCGAGACCGGAAGCTGTGGCGGACCCGACAGAGGCAAGGACTCTGACAGAAACCCGACAAAGCCTGGCGCGTGGATTCGTGCAGATGGGGTTCGAGCACACCGCCATCATCAAAGGCGAATGTTCCACGACCGGCATGATGGGTACTTGCCGTCAGATGGGTGGCATATCGCTTGCTTTGCCAATCGCGGAACGCTGTTTCCGTGTGACGCGATGTTGTGAGGACAATATGCCTGGAATTGGAAGTAAGTTGCCGCCGTTCGACATCACAGGCGTGAAGCCCGGCTTTCACCTGCCAGAGGAGAACGGGCAGAGTGCCTTCGAGACGCTGACTGACAGGAGTTTCCCGGAGAATGGAAAGTCATCTACTTTTTCCCGAAGGATTTCACATTCGTCTGCCCAACCGAAATCGGTGAGTTTGCTCGCCTATCCAAGCATTTCGCCGATGCGATGCAATCGTGCTTGGTGGCTCGACCGATAGCGAGCTTTGCAAGCTCGCCTGGCGGCGTGAGCACACGGATCTGCACCGTCTATCGATCTGGCAGTTTGCCGACACCAAGGGCGCACTGGTCGATGGCCTTGGAGTGCGATCGCGTGATGGCATCGCGCATCGCTACACGTTCATCGTCGATCCTGAGAACACGATCCAGCATGTCTATGCGACAAGCCTCATGTCGGCCGCAGCCCGACGGACACGTTACGCGTTCTGGATACGATACAGACTGATTAGCTCTGCCCTTGCAACCGCGAAATCGGCGGCGACACGCTTAAAATTGCCTCAGGCAACATATCGAAAGTGCAGCAAGGAGCAGCTCCCGAATTCGAAGGACGTCAGACTCAATCGTTTTTGGATACAGACGATCTTACCGCAAATGCGGCCTGCTGCGAGCGAGTACGGCACGCAATTCAATTCTCATTGCCGCCATGCCGTCTGCCGCGGCCGCCGCGCTGTCCGCGCGCGGCAGTCGCTGCGGCGAAATCGACAGTCTCGATGATGACGATGAACAAGGTTCACCACCGCTCTTGCTCACCTCATAACAAATCCCGCATACAAGAGGATGCCGGCGCGTCTCCGCATGAACATACAAAATACTTGTACGCTTCTGCGCCTACTCGACGCACATCTCCTGCCGGTTCCTTTATATTGTCGCCGTAGGCCGGACCGCGGCTATTCCCTTCTTTCTGCGCCTCGCCGGCACGTCGCAGCCCGTATTTGGGCTCGGCAGATCTATATTCAGCGATGTAAGCCGCACTATGTGACGAACGAGCCGGGCTTATCAGTCTCTGATTAAAACCATGACACTCGACGAGTTTTAGGCCAAGTGAGCCGGTCTATCAGGAAATCGGTCAGCTCGTTCATCGCGCGAGCTGACCCTCGGGCGCAGAACCTGAAACGATCGGATGGCCCGGCGGTCGTAAGCCGCCTGGCCGTCTCGATCATCACGCCGGTCAATTTCCGAACCTTGACGCGTATCTCAGCGCTGGTGACCCAAGCCAATCCCCAAGGTACGTGCTTTCTGTCTTAGAGAGCCCTCGGATCGCTTCATAAGCTTTGAAACCCTAGCTACAGGGGTGCGGGCCTTTGAGTGCGCTTTGAGCAGCTTGACGTCATCCTTACTATACTCTTTGCGCTTGGTGCTTTTTGGCACGTGTTCTCCGATTCCGCTTTGCACATTTGCCTGTAGCGCCTTGTTTTGGCGAAGACGCAACTGCTTTCCACTACCATATCAATGGTCATCGACAACTATTCAAGCGGATTTTTCTCTTGTAGATAAGAACCGGGACTACACGCGAATTTGTCCGCTGTCCTCTGGATCTATATCCGCGTGACAAACCTGATTCTCAACGTGCACGTCAGCGCCTTCAACATGGAAGCAAGCCATAGAGAAGGGACACTCGATGCGTCTTCGAAAAACAGTCCCTTCTTGCTTGAACGCGCCGACTTCACTCACCAGTTTCGTAGTATGATATTTCCAAGCCCCAATACTATTGATGGAGTAGAGCGGATGGGCCGGGACAGTCGCACTGCCTCACTTGCGCGCGCGTCATCAACCGGCCTTCACAGCGAGTGCACGGCGGCGGACTTAATGACGAGTACTCACAAAGGCAAATCTTGCGAAGCCTGAGCGTTACTCCTCGTCAGCAGATCGGGCACGGCTCGCTGATCCAATTTAATCTACCGCAGTATCCTTGGTTTAATAAGCCACGTTGACGTTCCCAGGCGATTCCGTCCTCACGAACAGTTCTGCGAGACCATCGCCGGTCCCCCGTCTCATGGACCCGATGAACGAGTGAGCGACCTGCTCGTGATATTTCCCGGGCCGGGCACTACGGCATGGCAAGCAAGCCGCGGGCCTAGCCGTCCTGTGTGAGCTTGGCACCGGCAGGCGATTGCTTGATCGACTTGCCAGAGCGCTTGGCCAGCACAATGCCGGCGCGCTGCGGCTCATTCGTGAGCTGTAACAGTGACCTCCACCGTCGAGCAGATGCAGGTCGAACTTCCAACCCGGCGGAACGGATTCTGCGTCATGTCGGACGACTCGCAACAGATCCAGGCAAGATGTGGAACTTTCTGCCGGAGCGTCAGGCAGGGCTCAGAGGCTGTATCAATAGCGGCGAGCGTCTACTCGATCTCCGTCAAGGCGCCTTCGAGCACCATCTCCACATCCATTGCCAGAACATCTCCACATCTATTGCCAGAACAAACGTTCAGGGTCGGCGTTCAGAACCGCTGTCGCCAGGCCAAGCCGTTGATGGGTTGAATGCCACTCCCAAACGCCCGTGCGGTGATCGGAGCAGCTGCCATGCCGCCCCAGTCCTATCGTGGTGCAGCAGCGCGACGTCGACGAGGCCGCCCTCCGCATTGATATTGCCTGAGCAGCACGGGCTCTCGACCAGATAGCCGCCAGCAACCGCTGTCACCTTTGGCGAGACATATCGGTAGTGCTCGCGCTTCTTCAGCGCGCGCACGATCCGCCACCGGTCGACCTCGTTGGGATGCGCAGGCAATCCGGAATGATGTCGCCTGATGATTGCGGCGCTCATTGCGCGATATCCTAGACTGCAGAGATTTCTGCCTCGAGGCAGCCAACCACCAACTGCTTGCCGAAGTCGACCATATAAATGGGTAGGTTCGCTTCCGTATGGCGACCGACCTGGACGATCTCACCAATGTACCCGACGCTGACCAGACACTCTTCCGCCGACGCGTCGGGAAAGGAACCGTCGTTGAGCAGATCGATTGCGGCCTTGACACGTTGGCCTGACCGGTATTTTGGCAATCTTGGTTCGATCATCGGGGTGCCGCTCCTGGCAAGAACGGCTCCTCGCCTTCGCGGTTTCGCGTGACTAGATCGAGTTCCTTGCATTTCATGCCGACGCGATTGCCGGAGTTGAGGAATTCGACTCCATAGATATAAAATTGTTGCAGGAATGTGCCGATCGAGATGACATAGCCAAGCTCGCCTTTCTTGACCAGAACCTCACCGATCTCCTTGCCCACATAGGTGCCGTCGTTGCGGATAGTGCGGTTGGCCCGCACGTTGTCACCATAATCAAAGAATGGGGCGTCCGTCAGCTCGACGATGTCACTATCACGGGCGATGTTGCTCATGCTGCCGTCCCTGTTCCATAGTTCAACCGTACCGCGCCCGGCCTTACGGACCGCCCTATCATGATGCTCGATCAACCCCCGCCATTCCCGCACGGCGGCGCTTGCGATCACGGATCGCATGAGCCTGTCGGGATCCCGGTGCAGCAACATCAACGCCCGCAACCTAAACTCCAGATGCTCCAGATAACTATCGTGAGCCCATGGTTGATGTTGAAGAAGCCACCGACGCGGCACGCGCGTCTGTCATCGAGGGAGGCGTGCTTGAGCCGGCGGCGAGCCGCGTGCTCCAGCGCGGGATGCGCACAGCCGACAGAGTCGACCTGATTACCCCGGCAACCCAGGGCATTGTGGACGTCATCACTCACGGTCCCGCCCATACGCTCGAGCGTGCCCAACAACACCTTGGTGCCAGCCTTGTCCGCGGGACAAAGCCCCAGCAGTCTCCCGACAGCTGCCGTCCATCCCGAGTTGCCCGAGACGGATCTGCAAGTCGGCAATATGCGTTGAGCGAGAACAGGAAGACCCACACGAGGTGGTCTCATAACAGCCGAACTCCGGCTTGGTGGCGCCGACCGCACCGGTGGCAGGAAATTCGATTCCGCATCACGTGATCGGGTGCGAACGCCTTGGCATGGCGCAGGTGTACTTTCTGCACCTTCATCGAGGTGAAACCCTGCCGCCCTGGGATGATGCTCGGCCGGCTCGACACCGTGCGACCAAGACAGGACTCGGTGAGGAGGCCCTCGTTTTCTCTCGGACGACCGACTGAAGAAGGCCTCGGGCATGAATGTCGACTGATCAATGATGGCCGCAGGTGACTGGATTGATATCGCGGAAGACGGGTCCTGCGCTCCTCGTGGGCCCATAGGCGAAATCGATCCTCGACGCTCAAGACAGCGGCCTTTGGGCCGACAAGAATAGCTCGACGCGCTCCCACCGACGTGCGCGTCGCCAGAATATGGTTTGGCAACTGGCGAAAAGGTTGGCGACCAGGGCGAGCCGTCCACCCGGTCTGAGAAGGCGAAAGCCGCGGCCGGCGCCTCGTCAAGGCGGGCATCATCCGCCCGAGTTTCTGAACCGTTAGTGTCGTAGTGACATCCATCGTGGCCCTCAAGCAGGCTCCTGGTGACGCGGCAGCGCCGTGTCGAGCACGCATGTGTTGTCAACCGGGCAAACCGCCACGCATTGCGGCTCATCAAAGTAGGCGGCGCACTCGGTGCATTTCTCAGGATCGATCAGGAAAACGCCGGCTCGTTCGGAAATAGCGAGATTCGGGCATTGCGTTTCGCACGCCGAACAGCCCGTGCATTGCGAGGCGATGATCTTGAACGGCATTGTCTGACCCCATCCTCAGGCGGCGGAAATCAGCGTATTGTGGCGGGCCGCCGCATCGACCCGCTCAACGTGCTTGATCTTCCCCTCATTGACTTTATCGAGATAGAGTTTGAACCAGGCGATCGCCGAGCCATCGATGAACTCGCCGGCATACTGATCGACCGGCTCGATTCCGGCCTTGATCAATTCGGCCTTCGGGCAGCCGCCGATCTTTGACACGAACACGGCATGGCAATCGTTGATGGCGCCGATGGCGACTTCGAGCTTGCTGTCCTCGCCATGGCCGCCCTGGCAATAGGGTTGAATAGGACGATGGCCAACGAATTTTGCGCCTGAAGTCGAGAGCTCGTAGATCTGGAACTCCTTGGCATGACCGAAGTGCTGGTTGATCAATCCCGAGCCCTTGGTTGCAACCGCCACCAGCACCTTGATTTCGCTGGACGCGCTGGCGAGCTCCGCAAGCTGCTCCTGCTTGGCCGCAAGCTTTGCAATGCGCGCCTTCTCGACTTTGGCCTGATACTCCTTTCGGGCCTGTTCATCATATTTGAAGTCCATGGCCATGATCTGTTCAATGGTGAATTCGCCGCCGCGGTCCTCCCCGAGCAGTCCGACGGCGTCGGCGCGGCACTGGCGACAGTGACGCATCATGTTCATCTCGCTTTCGCAGCTATCCTGCAATGCTGTCACTTCCTGTGCCGTCGGGGCGCGTTGCCCGCTGCGACCGAACACGGTGCCGTGCTCGGGTGACGAAATCAGCGGCATCACGTTATGCAGGAAGGCGCCGCGGGACTTCACGGCTTTGTTAACCTCAACCAGATGCTGATCGTTAATCCCGGGAATCATCACCGAGTTGACTTTGCACAGGATGCCGCGCGCGGTGAGCATCTCCAGGCCCTGGAGCTGCCGATTGCTGAGGATGCTTGCAGCTTCAATGCCGGTGTAGCGCTTGTGGCGGTAAAAGATCCAGGGATAGATCTTTGCGCCAATATCGGGATCGATCATGTTGATCGTGATCGTCACGTGATCGACCTTAAGTCTTGCAATCGTGTCGACATGATCAGCTAGCGCCAGACCGTTCGTCGAGAGGCACAGCTTGATGTCTGGCGCGAATTTATTGACGAGCTCGAACGTCTTGAATGTCTTGTCCGAATTCGCCAAGGGGTCGCCAGGGCCAGCAACGCCGACCACGCTCATCTGAGGGATGGCGGAAGCGACCGCCAGCACCTTCTTGGCGGCCTGCTCCGGCGTCAACTTCTCGCTGACAACGCCGGGGCGCGATTCGTTGGCGCAATCGTATTTACGATTGCAGTAATTGCACTGGATATTGCAGGCCGGTGCGACCGCGACATGGATCCGGGCATAATGGTGGTGCGCCTCCTCGCTGTAGCAGGGATGGTTCTTCACCTTTTCCCAGACCTCCTTCCGCACATTGCCGATGCCGGCCTGAGATCCGCACCTGCCCTTGCCGCTGCCATCGACCGTACCGCAGCTGTTGTGCTTAGTCATGACTTGCATGGTCTCGCTGATCTCGCCGCCGCCACAAGATACCTGGTGTTGCGCTGAAGTACTCATTCTTCCAATTCTCTTCGCAAGCCGAATCCTTCCAGCAAGCATCCCCAGAGTCGTTTCTGAAAAGCCAAGAGCAACTGGCGTGCCATACCTGCCACAAACGTATTTTGTGGTTCGCTTCAAGCAGTTAGGTACCGCCTGCTCGAATGTCAGTTTTATCAACTCATGTTGGAAAGCTGACAGAATTGCGATCACAAGAGCGCCGGCAGCGCTATTGTGACGGCGGGTACGCGGGTTCATCTATGCCCTTGGGCAAAGAGCATGGCGGCTGGTCGTTGAAAGTTGATCTTGTCGCCGAAATGTGACGCGTATGCAAAGCACAATCCGCCAAAGACGTTCGGGAGCTTTGAAGGACAACTTGAACCGGCGATCCTTCCTAGCATTACAGTTGTCCTTTTGATTTGACATGAGCGCGTTGAGCGGCAGCCTGATGAGCTCTGCGCCAGAAAGACCATGCGATGATGCGTGCGGGTTGAATACGCTTTCGAG
>NZ_JBEPQV010000057.1:0-22876 GCF_040548035.1 Bradyrhizobium sp. LB8.2
CTAGAAATTACATCCAACTCTACCGCGCCGTTCCAAAAACGACCGGCGGAAATATGAAAATTCTCCATTTCAGGGTTTTTCAGCAGACTGCTAGGGTTTTCGGCAATTGTGCTCCTCAAAACCCTGCCCACATCTAGGCCGCTGTATCGGAAAAAGTGGTCAAGCCAAAAGGAGGCTTGAAAATTTCGGAGCGTTGATGCAGCGCCAAAAAGTGAAAACCCCGCTTGGGGGAGCGGGGCTTTCTGGTGGGGGTGAAGCTTAGGGAGGCTTCGGCTATATGACGCGCCATCGCGGAAAAGGTTCAAAGCCCTAAAAAGCGAACCACGCCAAAACCGCAATGATGGGGATGATTGCCACGCCCAAGAGCACCAAGGGTGCAGGTTCATTGCCCGTCCGGTCGCTCAATGCTGATCTCCTTAAAGATGAAGGTCCCGCAGCAGCGTCGACGCCACGCGGCTTTCTGGCGGCACGGATGCCGACAGCTCAGAGCGGCAATTCCGACCGAGTTGGACTTGTTCCTCATCGGTCTTGGGGCGCGGCCCAGACGCCGGTGCCTGGCTATTCGAAGAGCCTCAGTATGGCGGCCAGCCCATCGGCGCGCTGGGGGGCCGCGCTGTTGAGCTGGTCTCGATATTCCCCGGCGGCCTTGAGAAGAGTCTCGCGAAGCTCGTCGTCCGCCGTCGGGGCGGCGAGGGCTTCGGCCCGGTCGACCTGGTTCTGAAGAGATTCTTTCGTCATCCTCCCTTCTTCTTTTTCTTCTTCAGAACCTTGGCCTGCGCTCTAAATCCCGAGGCCAGGGAAACGAATTCGTCGGCCGTCTCCTGAGCGGCCTTCTCGGCTACACGAGCCTGCTGTTTGAATGTTTTCGCCGGCTTCATGGGCCCACAACTTTCGCCAAAAACTCAGGTTCCTGAAGAATCCGGCTCTTTTCGTTCTAATGCCATTATTCCACGAGAGGCGCATATGCCGGACCTGGACTACATCAGGCGGGAAATGAACGCATGCGCACGCAGGTGGGGCGCCAAAGGAAGGAAATCCTCCAGCTCCAGCGGGCCGGGATCTCCATGGCGTCGGCTGAGACCATGCTCTCGCGGATGCTAGGCAAGATCGACACCCTGTGTGAGCAGCGAGACGCGCTGAATAAGCCCCACACCCATCACAACAAGGGCAGGGTGCTCGGCGGGCGTAACTGGTGAAAGGGGATAAAGCTCGTTCAATGGGCGGTAGGAGCAGGCACCAAGGATTGCTCGAGGGCCCTGACGTCCGAGTGGAACGACCCTGACGGATCGCGGCCCTGCGACAGTACCCAGTATTGGGCCGTAAACTTGGCCCGCGTTCTTGCCGTGGGAGCGGGGATAACCGCACGCGCGGCAGTAGATCAGGTTTGGCGCGGAGAGGAGGCAACGCTGTGCCAACAGCCATGGAAATGATCGTCGCCGGGTACGTGAAGGTGCGGGACCGACGTGCCTTGACGGACTTGCTCGCGCATCGGCGCAAGGTTCTCGGCGAACTACACGCCGTCTCCGGCATCAATCCCGCGAACGCTGTACGGGCCGTCCAAGACGAAATAGCAATTATCGAAGCCGGCCTAGAAGAACTCAAACCGCCGCCTGGCTCGCTGCCCGAAAACGATTGGAGCTAGCGCGTGCGCGTTAACAAGATCAATTGGGACAAGATCGCCCGCATGACGGCGCCTGGTCGATACAGGTGCTTCTTCGGCTATCTAACCCTCACGGCAGACGACATCGAAGTGTGGACGTGCTATCCCGACGCGACGTTCGCTTTGATTGCGGCGCTGAGGGCAGAGCAATCGGTTAGCGAAGATTACCGGCTGGGCGCATCCGACATCGGCGATCCTCAGTAAGACGGCCGGCAGTCGTCGCCTGCGGCAGGGCGTAGACGGGCTGCCCCGCGGGTTGTGTACAGGACGGAGGGCAGTCAAGAGCGTTTGGCCGTGATCGTGATCTTTGACTGCGACCATCTTCATCCAAAACGCTTTGCCACTTCGGCAACGATCAAATCCCGCTCGTGTAAATGAGTCTTTTGAGTCTCAATCAGGGTGTCGAGGACGCAAAGCGCGAGAGCAAGATCGCGTCCCTCGCGCTTGAGTCGGTTTATCAGCGTCTCTTGCTTGCTGATGTGTTGCTCGCGTTCATGAAGGCGACGCTCGGCCAAGGTTAAGAGTGCGTGGAGGCGCGGCAGCGGTCTCCCTTGGCTTCGCTCTGGCTCAAAGCGACCGAGCCGCCGGGGGCCACACCACACTTCGGTCGGTTGGTTCGCCACCCCGGCAGAACCAAGCTGAAGAGCTTCTTCCGGGCTGCCGCACTCGGTCTCCTGCACATCGAGTGTCTTGCCCCAGTCGTCGCGCGTGAAGATATGGCAGCGCATCGAATTTTCGCAGCTGTTGCTCAGCCAAGGAATTCCCACACTGGCCTAGACGTTCCTTCTTAGCATTCACCGGCTCAGCACCTTCGGCGCGTCCTCTCGGTTCCCGAATTAACTTCCACCCTGCATATCAAGCTTAATCTGAACCTCAGATTGCGACGAGCCTTCCGCGGGTTACCTTGGCGCATCGGACATTGCCCCCGTCCGGGACCACCCATGGCGAAGTCGGCGCGCCATCGTATTCGGCGCGTCGGCTTCGTTTGATTGCAGGCAGTTTCGTTTGACAAACCAGCCGGACCACGAACCGCTTGATCTCGTCGAGATGCGTCGGCAACTCACCGCACTGCGTTCGCAACACTCCGACAATCTTCGAATAGCGTCGCTGTTGAACCGCTTCCTCGTGAAGATCGCGTTTCTCTCAGAGCCGAGGGACGTCGCGCACGCCCAACATCTGCGGTCTGAATTCGCACGAACGCTACAAAAGGTTGAAGCGATCGCCTCCCGGTCCCCACCCGCAAAGCCATCAGACGCCGTTAAGCAGCCTAAGTAACGCTAACGCACGGACGTTCTTGCGTCGATCTGGCCCAGCGCCGATGCTCGATGCAGTCGCCAAGTCGTCCTCGTCTCGCGTACTGGCGCCTTCGCGGCGAGGGGCTGCCGCCGTCACAAGCGACGGCCCCGCCCATGATCAGATCTAGTGAGCGCGCCGCACTGCTCGAGGCACAAAGGGCAGTCTCGGAGAAAACGGCTTTGCGATCGCGAGAACTGCGGCTTCGTCGGTTTCGAGCGCGATCTTCTGAGCGAGCATCACATCGCCAACTGCCAAGCTCCGTTCGGGAACGAAGCACCACCCCATCTTAGGCTCCAGTGCCTCATCCAGCTCCAAAACGTTACTCATGGTGCCCTGATGGATTCGGTATCTCCGGCCGGTAAGAGAGCCAGTGACTTCGAAAAAACCATTGGCATCAAACTGCGCGCGTTGCCCTGCAGATAACCATTCTCGCAAAAGACGACGCGCACTCGCGTCCGGACCATTTTGCTCGTTGAAGCTCCGATAGAGCGCACGCAGGGCACGCAAACTCGCTCCCCGGGCGACGCCGTTGCGTCTGAACAAAAACATGTTCCGTGCTGCGACCGTTCTAACCGCCGACCAGGCGCGGATAAAACAGCGTTTCCTCCGCGGTTGGATCAAATGACCGTATCACCTCGAGATCGCCGGCCGCCGTCCGAGTGGCAGCGGTAAATCCCTGGCCGATGAACTTGTTGAAGCGCCGCTCAGCCTGGGCGAGCTGTTTGGGGTGGTCTTGCTCAAAGAAATGCCTGCTGTCGCCTGTGTGGTCCATCACGATCTGGGTAGCCATGGAAGAGAACTCCGCAATGCCTAGCCTCTGATGAAGACAAACCTCGCCCCGGTGAATAGTGTTCCTGCTCTCGGCAAATTCATTGTGCCTTCTTGTAGTCAGCGGTTGTCTGGCTCGCTGACATCGACGAAAACCTGATCCGCCGCGACCTGGCGCCGGCGCAACGGGCGAAGCTGATCGCGAAGCGAAAGGCAGATTTATGAAGCGGTGCATCCGGAGGGAGGCGCGGCAGGGCGGCCGCACCGACAAGGCCGGCGGCGGAAAGGCGAAGGCGGCCAACTTGGCCAGCTTCGTCGCTGACACGTCGGGGAAGACGGGTAAGCCCTAACCAATGATCCGCCGCGACGCCACCCGCGCCGAGGCGCTAGCCCCGTGTTGGACCATGTTTCAACACGTCGCGTACCAATCGTCAGGAAATGCAACGAGCAGCCATGGCCCGCCCTCATTGTTATCGTTTGCAGCTACCGGTCTGCGGGTCGCTACAGGCTCGGCGGCGAACTCTTCCACCTCAGCGGCACTGGCCGCGTTACGCTTTTCGCACTCTAAATCTCTTTGCATGAAAACTCCCCACCGGGGCACAAACAAATTGGCAGCGTCTTCAAAATCGATCAGAGTTTAGGCGACAAAATATCAGGCTCCTCGGCAAGCGATAGGAGCGCGGCGCTGTCCTTTTTGCACGCTAGGGCATGCACTATTAGCGGCTGGCCGGCTGATGTCCGGTTTACCGGCAACAGCGGCCGAAGAGCGGATGGTCTGCGAGGTCGCAGATAGCAAGCAGACTCAAGCGCCGCAGCGAACCGAGGCGGTCTGTGAAAGTCGAAAGGCGCCCGAGGTTGCAGCGTCTTAGAGGCAGGATAGCTTCACAATCTATGTTGCGGTGCTTCTATAAATGCATTGCGAAGAGCTGGCGCGCTGACCCTTATATTCATTCTGGCAGACGAGGCGACCCGGCATTAACATGAGGGCCGTGCAGTCGAATTGGATGTCGCCAATGAATGAAGTGAGCGCGACATTTGCGTCGGGGAACGTGTCTGAGGACTTCGCTCTGTTCAGAACGCTCAGTCCGGAACAGCGGATGACGGCTCTGAACGCAATGGTTCGCCTCGATCTGGTGCGAGGAGAAAGGCTCGTTGCCCAAGGCGGCCGGACTCATTGTTTTTGGTGCTGCACGGTGCGCTAGCTGTGTGCCGAAATGGCGAGCTCGAACCTCTAGCCGAGCTCCGTGCCGGCGAATTGGTGGGCGAGATCGGCTTCTTTGCAAATGTCCCGCGCACTGCCAACGTAATTGCCATCCGCGACACCAGTGTGCTCGTGTTGACACGTGCAGCCTACCAGAAGCTTGCCAGGGACGCCCCTGCCATTGTTGAGGCAGTACTTGCGGCGCTCGCGCTCCGTTTTGGCAAGGAGACGGCGCGCCTCGCGCCGCTTCGCTCGTCGCCAAGGGCCAGAACGGTGGCCCTAATCGCAGGTGGACGCGAGCTGTTGCCTGGCGCCTTTGATCGTCGAATGCGCGATTCGCTCGCCGCCACTGATGCGGAGATCGTCGATGTGGCCCGCGTCAATTCCAAGTTTCCCGGGCAAGCCCCGGATGCGCCCGATGTCGCTGAATGGCTCAACAGACTAGAACACGCCGCGCCGCTGGTAGTTTACCTCGGAGATCACGATGCCAATGCTTGGACACGCAAGGCCATCCGCCAGGCCGACATGGTTGTGTTCGGGTGCCGTGGCGATGCGCCGGTGGGACCCTTAACAGATGTCGAGACTTTTGCCTGCGAGGTTCACGCAAGGTCGGCGCGACGCCTCGTTCGCGTACATGATCGACGGAGCAGTCACGTCAGTGGAACCGCGGCCTGGCTTGCTCGGCTGCCCTCCTTCATGCATCACCATGTCGCGCTGGGGGATCAAGTTGATTTCGACAGTCTAGTCCGATTCCTGTCGGGTCGCGCGATTGGCTACGTCGCCGGCGGCGGCGGAAGCCTTGGATCGGCGCATGTGGGGGTCTACAAGGCCTTCCGCGAGCTTGGCGTGATATTCGATATCTTTATCGGCACCAGTGTCGGCTCTGCCATGGCGGCCGGATTCGCAAAGAACCTCGAAGCAGAGGATCTTGAGCGCGGCACGCACGATATTTTCGTTAGGAGTCGCAGCTTCCGGCGGCCAACCTGGCCACGTTACGCCTTGCTGGATCATAAGGCGTTCGATCGGGCGCTCGCCCGCCAATTCGGCCACGACTGCCGGATCGAGGACTGCTGGCGACCTTTCGCGGCAGTCGCGACCAATCTTTCGACCCATAATCTGGAATTGATCCGCTCAGGATCGCTGTGGCAGGCGGTGCGTGCCTCAAGCGCAATTCCCGGATTATTGCCGCCGTTCTACACGCCAGAAGGTGCGATGCTCGTCGATGGATGCTTGATCGACAATGTGCCGCTGGCACCGATGCATCAACTAAAGAGTGGCCCCAATCTGGTTGTGCATTTCGGCGAGCCGGCGGCTGAGCTGTTTGATGTCGCGTATGATGAGTTGCCCGGACGGCTTGAGCTGGTCGCGGCAATGCTGATGCCGTTTCGTAAGAAGCTGCTTCCCGCCGCGCCGAGTGCCGTCAACGTGCTGTGGCGAAGCCTCGTGGCGCATCAGCGCTACGATACGTTGCCGACGAGACCACTCGATCTGGTAATGCGCCCGCCCTGTCCGCTAGGGATCGATGTGACGGACTTCGACCGCCATACGGAGATTTTTCAGGCGTCTTACCTTTGGGCCCGACAAGCTATCGTGGCGCTGGAAGCAGAGGGCAACCCGGCAATGGCCGCCATCCTCGCTGCCGGAAAGCCAGCAACAATGCGAGGTTCCGTCGTCGAGCTCGCCAGTAATGCTCTATCCAGCTGAGCTGCGGGTGCGTATCGCCGTCCGTCTCGCCGATTGGCCGCGCGTCGGGACCGGCCTAAGATATTGATCAGCGCCAATGTCCGGTCAGTGTCAAAAGCGTGAGCCTAGCGCTCCACTGCAAACGTCCGGTCCAGCTCTCTGAGCCGAAATGGCAAAGGCTGCTTGGGCCACTTCCGGACTCATTCACGTCTTCGCACCTGCTTTGGAAGGTCAGAAGGCTTGCCCTATGGGCCGAATTTTAAAAACCAGGAGTTGCATTTAGAACACGGATTCTCAAGGCCTGATCGTCTATCGTTCGAGGTGGAATTCTAAAGCAAGCGTTGCTGCCGGAACAAACTCATAAATGGTCGCTGGTGCATTTATCGTTTCAGATAAATCAGAAGCGATGGAGATGGAGAAATGCCATGAAGAAATTTCTGGTGTGTATGGCTGGTCTAATAGCATTAGGCGTGGCTGCTCCCGCGTCGGCCGCTGACTTGGCTGCACGTCCCTACACCAAGGCGCCGCCCCCGATGATGGCTGCGATCTACGACTGGAGCGGCTTCTACATCGGTGCCAATGGCGGTTGGGGATCGAGCCACAAGTGCTGGGATATTACGAACTTCCCCGGTGCAACTGTCGTGCCTACCTTCCGTGAAGGTTGTCACGATGCGACCGGCGGAGTGGTAGGCGGTCAGATTGGTTACCGTTGGCAGAGCGCCGGTTGGGTGTTCGGTCTCGAAGCGCAGGGCGACTGGGCTGATTTAAAGGGATCTAATGTTAGCGGTTTCATTCCCGCCTGGACCAACAATTCCAAGATTGAAGCGTTCGGCCTGTTCACAGGCCAGGTCGGCTATGCCTGGAACAACGTCCTTTGGTATGTGAAGGGTGGAGCTGCCGTGACCGACGACAAATACCGAGGTACGGTGACTGCCACAGGCACGCTGTTTGATTCGGCGAGTGAAACACGCTGGGGTGGTGTCGTCGGAACGGGCCTCGAATTCGGATTCGCACCGAATTGGTCGGTTGCGGTCGAGTACGATCACCTGTTCATGGGTAATCATAGTCACAGCTTCACGTCCACAGGTGTTTTGGGTGCTGCTGTCATCCCGGTCGGCGGCGTATTCCGCACTGACGCTATTCGCCAAGATGTGGACCTCGTCACCGCTCGCATCAACTACCGCTTCAACTGGGGTGGTCAAGTCCTCGGTAAATATTGATCTTCCCGAAACCCGGTAACTCAAGCCCCGGCATCGCCGGGGCTTTTTATATTTGCCTTGGCGGAATTATAGATCGTGCGGATGTCGCAGTTGGGTCATTCGCGTCGGTCCGCCCTGAGTCGAAAGCTTCCGGTGTCTCTCCGACACGGACATGTCATTGCGATGCGGCAACTTGCTAGGGCCCAACTGCAGAGTCGTCCAGCGCAGAAGATCGTTATTCAATCACCTCGTTGGCGCCGCCGAGCAGCGTCGCAGGGATATCGATGCCGAGCGCCTTGACCTTCGAGAACATCGGAATGCTACCGGTCTTCAACCCGGAGGTCTGCAATGGGTGGTCATTAGCGGACATCGCTGAGCGCTTAGCGTAGGTCTGCTTTAATCAACTCGTCAGCCCTCGCGACCAGATGCTGAGGAACAGATAGGCCAATATCTTTGGCAGCTTTGAGGTTGATGGCAAGATGGAATTCGCTCGGCGCTTCGACGGGCAAATCACTTGGCTTTGCGCCGTTGAGGATCTTCTGAACGAAATATGCGCCCCGGCGCCATATTCCATCAATTGTCGGACCATAGGCAAGCAGTCCGCCGATCTGCACCCATTCTCGATATTCATGGGCGTTCGGGATTTTGTTTTCTATTCCGAAGTCGACAATCCTCTTGCGATCAAAGACGAACATCGGATCGGTGACAGTAGTCATTGCATCAATCATCGTATCCCGCCTTTTGCGCAGGATTGAAGTAAACGCGAGCTCAAATTCTGGCGGTGAACGAACTTCAAACGGCTGCGCTTCAATTCCCAATTTTTCAAATGCCGAAGAAATACTGTTGAGATGATTGCTGGCGTAAGAGGGGAGCGGATTGTAAAGAACTGCCAACCGCGAGAGTTGTGGAACAATTTCTTTCAAGAACTCGACACGTTTGACATCGCGATCAGGCGAGAGATTGTCGATACCCGTAAGGTTCCCGCCAGGATGTGAAAGAGACGAGTATAATTTTGCTTCAACGCCGCCGCGGCTCGAGAGCACGACAATGGGAATTGTCGCAGTAATCTTCTGCACCAAAAGTCCGGGGTAATTTCCCACAGCCACGATCACGTCCACATTCTGCCGGACGAGATCGGCAGCCATCTCGGGCAGAAGTTCCGAATGTCCTTTTGCCTCCCGCCATTCGATGGTGAGATTGTTGCCCTCCGAATAGCCGCGATTGCTTAATTCGCGAACGAAGCCGTTTACCCAAGGATAGCTGCTCAAATTAGCCGTCAGATATCCAATCCGGTGAATCTTTTTAGATTGCTGCGCCTGAGCGGCCAGCGGCCACACCGCAGCGCCGCTGAGTGCGGCTATGAACTCGCGCCGCTTCATGTCTGATGCCTCCGCAAAGCCTAGCTAGAGACAACCTATCACTCGCCGCAAACTAACACATTGGAACCGGGTGGCCATGACCTCTGCCACAGAATCTCGAGTAGGCTCGCCAGCCGCGGGATGTCCGGTGAATCTCCGTTCTTGCTCGCGCAGCAGCTCGGATGTTCTTCAAACGAAGCTGAATGCTTGATCGCGTGAGATGCCAAATGCGTCAGCGACCGAATCCGTCGACCCGCTTGCGCCGCAGGCGGCTTTCCGCGGCAAGGAAGACCGCCCATGCGTGCGCAAAGGGCGACCAACACCTCGCAATGACCTTTGTTCTGTCAGGCGGTTTTCAGCCTTGACCCGGGCCACGCCCCAGGCGCCGCGGCAGAATGTACTCGACGTCAATGCTGATGCCGTCCCCGTTCAGGGGGGTCGCTGTGTAGACCGCAGAGACGGCCACTTCGAAGAAGCTCCCGATCGTGAGATAGCCGATCGTGAGCGCCGACTCTCCGCTTGGGGGGCCGCCGAGCAGCAACTCCGCGATGTGGCAGCAATCGTCCATCGTCGCCGCCAGCGGTGGAAGGGTGATGAGTTCGCCGGTGTGTTGAGAGATTTTGGCTGGATCGGCGAATTTGGGCTCGCGCCCAATAACCGCGCCCGCGTTGATCAAGGGTACGAAGAATTTCGCGACCTGCGCCGGCTGACCAGTGATATTTTGAATGTTGACCTCGGTCGCGTACACGCCCGGCCTGGCGCCTGCGGTACAGCAGCAGTTCGTCTCGGTTTGTCTGCCGCACACGACCTTCACGCTGTGCACGAGGAACTCGGCTTGCGGCGGTACGGTGGCGGCGGCGAGCAATTCGCTGAACGGATGGGGGAGACGGTCACTTGCAGAGCCCGTCGGATTTTTGGCCATTTCGATCTCCACGATGGTTTGCGGAAGGCGACCTACACGCCGAACTTACGCCAGACTCGACGCAATCTTGTGAGAGATGGCTCACACACTTGGAAGAAACCGCGACAGGCCAAAGTTCCTCGCAAGCAGTGCAACGGATGTCAGGCGACGATCACTCGATTATCCTTTGAAGTGCGACAAGAGAGGCTAAGACGAGCACCAGGGCTCCGGCGAAAGTGATGCCAAGGAAAACATTGTGCATGGCGCCGCATCTCCTATTCATCGTTCCCCCAGCCACCTTGTTGGCGACGGAGACGAGATCATCAAATAATCCCCTCAGCCGTCGTCATTGGTTGCGCTTCAGTTCGACGACGGACCCCTGCGACAGATCGTCGGGATCGGTGCGCTCGCAGGCTGGAAAAGACAGCCTCGTACTGGTGCAGTATCTCGCTCGAGGAACGCTTGCGCCCCTTCGGGTGCCTCATCTGTCGTGTTCGGCATTTCTGTACGTGCGATCGCGGTCAGCCCCCAACAACGAAGTTGGGTAGTAGCATCATCGCCGTTTCTCGAGCCGGGACTTCGAAGCGTGGGTAGTCAAGGGCTCGAGGCTTGCCATCAGTTTAACCGTTCGACTGAGGCGATCCTTATGGGTGACCTGTCGGTCGAACCACCGGTAGGTTCCGCCACTTGCTGCGGCAAACACCACCCCGATCCGATCAGCAATAGGACAAGGGTAATGCCGACAAACCCGAAATATTCGATCAAGGGCATGGGTCGTCTCCCATTTGAGACGACCTTGAAACCGGAAATCTTAGTAGATCGCTAAAGATAGATTAAAAACGGAAACGTGGTTATCAGCGATGTTGCGATGCAGAAGCGATGCCGTTTGGCCGAGGAGAGCCCGAGCCTTCAGCGCGCTGAGAGGATTCGCTCTCTCAAAGAGGCAGAAGTCGACGCCACCTCCGCTCCGCTCACTTGCAAACTAATGGCTTCGATATCGTACAAATGCGAACGTTGCGCTGCTTGCGTGCGCGGCTCCTGGAGCGAGCCTAATCAACCGAAGGCCGACTTCTTCCATAACTTGGATTTGCGATCGACCATCCATTGAGGACTACAATAGACAGGAAGTTAAGCGAAGGTCGGCATGAGCGGTCCAAGATCCGCGGAGGGCATTATGGCCAGCGGTCATGAGTACGCACAGGAAGGCCGAACACATGGCTGCTTGCTGACCTTCGCTTACAGGCCCGCGATGTCTGCGAGATAAGCCGACCTCAGGTCAAGCAGGTGTCGAAGTCAGCCTTTGACCCGTTGCGGACCTGCCGGGTTGCCGCAGACAGCTATACAGCCGGGACGATGCAGTCCGATCGTTTGGGATGGTCCATTAGAAATAGCCATCAGCATAGGCCGCCACGGTTGTCGGCCTATTCCGTTTCGATGCCGGACGTTGCATCCAACTCGGATTGCGGGCTCATCATCGTGTGTTAGAGATGCATCTTCATAACTGCGAAGCTTTGGTTCGGAGGCTTCGCGCCTGCAGGATCCCAAACGGATCTTCCCGTCGCGCGAGCCTGCTGTAGGTAGCGAGGTCCTCTTGCTGCAGCGCCGGACCTTCGCCACGGCGCGTGTCCGAGCTCGTTTTCACTCCAAGCGGGAGAGTAGTGCCGAGACCCGCATATAGATAGCGATCACCAAAAGCCTTCTTCAATGCCGAGAAGGTTGGCTCGCCCGTGCAGTGCCCCGGGGCAACGTTTTCTACCTTGAACGTATCCTTCAGAGCCGTTACCGCCTTTGCGATAACCTCATCTGGCGCGACGACAAGGTGAAAGCCTCCGGCGATCAGATTGATTCTAGGATTGATCGCTACCGCTGCCTCGACAATCTTCTCGATCCCTGGATGCGAGCAACCCACGACCAACACCAGTCCCTCAGAGGTGTTGACGGCCAGAGATAGCTCCTTGAGCTCTCTGGTGCCGGGAACATCCGATACCAATGCGATCAGTGTCACGCCCGGAGCGATTTCAGTGGTCTTGTCAATCAATTCGAAATTGGCCCCTCGCCATGCCGCGCCGAACTTCATGGTTTGTGGTGGGGCGCCGCCATAGTACCGCATCTCCGGCGGCAAACTATCGTCCTTGCGGTAGAAGCTCGACGGCAGCGAAGAACCGTAGATGCCGAATCCTTCTTTAGGCGCATAGATTTTTACTGCCGGATTGACACTCAAAACATAATTCAAGCCCGCCATGTGGTCCGAATGCCGGTGCGACAGGATAACGAAATCAAGCGTTTTGAGGTCAATTCCCTTCGCCTTCACATTGGTTGCAAATATGTCGGGGTCATTCCCTGTATCGAACAAGATTCTCTTTCCGCCGATCTCAACGAGCGCAGAGAATCCCCAGTCCTTAGACATCGAAGGATCAGCTCCGAAAGCATCGTACAGGATAGTGATCTGAGCTTCGGAGTTGGGCGCAGCGGCACTGGCTGGAGCGGCCATCGAAATGAGGATTGAAAGTCCTACTGCGATGAGAATTTTCGGCCGAAGCTTCATCAGATTACTCCTTACAAGTTTCGAAAAACAAGAATCGAGCAACCGGTTCGAAATCTTTGAAGCGCGAAGGCCACGGTACGCTGCCGTCATGGTGATGCCAATCGCCGATCTCAAGGGAGCTTCTTCAGGTGAGAGCTGCTGACCTATGGGTGATGGTGACACTCGGTGGCTTATCTCGTCTGCTGTTGGCCCATCGCTTCCGTTCGCGGGGTGTCGTTGCATGTCCGCTCGCAGGGGTAGACCAGAAGTTTGCAGCCTGGCCTCAGTTCGGCGGCTTGTGACCCTAAGCCAGCCAATTGGGGGCATAGGCGCGTAGGCTGCTTTTTGACCCGGAGCGGAAGTCGCAGACCAAGACGGTCCGAACCTCTGGCACGGACACCAGCCTACGAATCCGGCGGTAGCGCAAATGCGAAGTGCCGCGGCGTCTACGAGGGCGACCTTCGCACAGACCAGAGGATAGCGTTCGTGAGGATTCGCTGGTAGCGGCCGTCCTGCCAAACTGACGGCTCGTGGCCTAGCGCCGAATAGAATACTCGTCCCTCGCCATAGAATCGGGTCCAGGTGAGAGGCCAGCCATAGAATCGTTGATGTACGCCGGCCTTGCCAAGGTCCACCGAGCTTGGGTCGAGGCGCAGGAGCACGCGTGATCCACGATAATCGAAGTCGCTGATTTGGTAGATCTCGTCCTCGACTTGCAACGAATTCCCGAGAAAAGCCACCAGGGGATCGCCAGGATCAACGACCTCGATGTTCACGGCCTGATGCCAAGGATGACCATTAAAGTAGCCGCCGACCAGATCGAGATAGTCTGGCCAAGTGTAGAATGTGTCCGTCGCCGAATGAACACCGAGGAACCCGCGGCCCGAGCGTACAAAGTTCAGAAGAGCTCTCTTTTGCGCGTCGCTCATCGGAAGTTCTCCGGTTGTGTAGAACATCACCGCTGCGTAGTGCGCGAGGTTTTCGGTAGAAAAGTCAGACGTGTCTTCCGTTGCAGTGACTTCAAAGACACCCGAATTGCTTCCGAGCTGGGTCAGGACTACTTTAGAAAGCGGTATGACATCGTGCCGGTAGCCGGCGGAGTATGTGAAATAGAGGATGCGCTCTGGCGGACGTTCCGCATGCGTGCCCAGTGGTCGGATTGCCGCCGCGCCGCCGAGGAGCGCGATGAAGTCACGTCGCCTCACAATCGCCTCCGCCAAAACTAACCATGTGTTAAGGAAGGCTAGCACAGATTACCCCAGCGCCGGCCCTGCGCATCGCCCTTTGGCTGGCACTCGACGGCGCGGCGACCGCTCTCGACGTGACGGCGCGCCTGCGCGAACTGCTCGACGGTCATCGGATGCATTCCCAGTGGCCAAAGAGCGCAAGCGGCGTGCTCGCCGGATGGACGCCAAGATCCAAACGGGTGACGCTCCCATTCTCAGATCTCGCGCTTATGGGCGCGGGTCCGCCTCCATCCCTTGAAAGTTGCTCGGGAGAATCTAGATAACATCCATAGGCCATCCAAAGGGATGGTAGTTGCGGATGTTTAGCCTATGGCTGAGAATGTGCATGAGCTGCGTCCCAAGGCCCCCGACACCGAGAAGATCACGATCAACCTTGGCTATGTCGACCTCGGTCATGTCGATCTCATGGTGCAGGAGGGGTTCTATTCCAATCGGACCGATTTCATCCGGACAGCAATCCGGAACCAGCTCGAGCGCCACGTAGAGGTCGTCAGACAATCCACGGCCCGGAAGAACCTGGACCTCGGCCTGCGCAACTACACTCGCGAGGATCTCGAAACGGCGCGGCGCGCCGGCGAGATGCTGCAGATCAACGTTTTGGGCTTAGCCACCATCGCCCAGGACGTCACTCCCGAGTTGGCTCGCGCCACAATCGCGTCGGTCTCGGTGCTGGGGGCCCTTCACGCCACTCCCGCGGTCAAGGCCGCTCTCGCCGACAGAACGAGGTGAACGATGCTGAATCAAGACATAGTCCGCGAAGCAACCCGCCTCACGCGCGCCGGCCAACTGGTCGAGGCCACCGCGCTCCTGCAGCGCATGTTCGAGGGCGGTAGCGCTCCAAGAGCGGAGTCTCACAGCGCCTCTCAGGCTCGGCTCCCGCGGCTCGATCCGCTTACCATCGACGCCACGGCCAACGAAGTCGAGGAGCGGGAAGCTCCGCAGATATTCCCGGCCCGCTCTGCTCGACGCAGACGCTCCTTACCGCTCGACGGCATGCGGGATTTTTCACGGCTCGGCCTGCGAAGTCCGATCACGCGCGCTCCTCGGTCCCCATCGCACATCGTGCCCGAGGGCACACGGTTTATCGCCGGTGCCTTCAGTAACGCCGCGGGAAGCCGGACTTACAAGCTGTTCATCCCAAGCCGCTGTCAGGGACAACCGCTTCCCCTGATCGTCATGCTTCATGGCTGCACCCAGTCGCCGGACGATTTCGCGGCCGGCACCCGGATGAACTTTCTGGCGGAAGAGCAGAATTGCTTCGTGGTCTATCCTGAGCAGCCGAGCGGAGCCAACCAGTCGAAGTGCTGGAACTGGTTTCGCACCGGCGACCAGCTCCGCGGCGGGGGCGAGCCCTCGATGATCGTCGGCATTACCCGCCAGATCATGCGCGACCATGCGATCGATCCGAAACGCGTATACGTGGCGGGTCTGTCCGCCGGCGGGGCCGCCGCCGCCATCATGGGCGCAACGTATAGCGACCTGTACGCGGCCGTCGGAATTCATTCAGGCCTCGCGTGCGGGGCCGCGAGCGATCTTCCCTCCGCGTTCGTCGCCATGCGGCAGGGAGGCGGCTTCAAGGCAATTGCAGATAGCAAAATTTCTGTGCCAACCATCGTTTTCCATGGCGATCGCGACACTACGGTGCATCCAAGGAATGGCGATCAGATTATTGAGCAGTCCGCCAGGGCAACGAGGCCGACGACAAAGGTACTTCGCGGACGCGTACCCCACGGGCATGCCTATACTCGCACCGTCCTGATCGACGGCGCCGGTCGGGCGATCTCCGAACACTGGACCATCAATGGCGCCGGACACGCGTGGTCAGGCGGCAGCCCCGTCGGGTCCTACACTGATCCGAAAGGGCCGGATGCGACGAGGGAGATGCTGCGCTTCTTCCTCGAGCATTCCCTCGGTGGGTAGTCTGGCTTCACAGGGCGCTCAGGTTGTCCTCGAGCACGTCGCCGAGCTTCCGGATCAGCTTGGCGTCGCCTAAGCCGGCCTCTATCCGCCAGCGCGGGGCGCGACGAGCGAGAAACAGTCGCATCGATCACTGGGAGTTTGGGATCATCCTCTCGGCAACGTTCGGCGATCAGCCATCCGTCGATGCCTCCGGGCAGCTTGACGTCCGTGATGAGAACGTCGGCGATAAAGCGGTCTTTGGAGAGCCCAACACGCGGAGGGCTGATTGTTCTCAGACTGACGCCGTTGAGCATAGGTCTGGAAGATTGCCAGCTAGACGTTTGTTGGTTGGAGCTGCTACCTAAAATCATCGTCGACATCGCAGAACGCGCGATTGATCGCAGTTCATGCGGGACTCCAACAATGCACGGGTTTGGAACGCCACGTCACAAAGCCCGTTGTCCTTTCAGAAATGACCGTTGTGGTCGCACCCCCATTTTCTTGGAGCGTCAGATGAGCAAACGCAAACCGGCGACAGCTGCTAAGCGCGCCCGCAATCCGAAAATGGCTGCGCGGGCCCAACGGAACAAGCAGGCCATTGTTCGAAGCCCGAAAGAGGATTTACTTCGTTCTGCTGCGGCAGTCTCGATTGAACCGCCTCTTGGGCTTCATGATGACCCTAAACACGAGGTTCCTCTCATTGAGCCTCGGGTGGATACCTTACCAGATGACCTCAGTCAGAGAATGACGGATAGCGATCCAACGAAAGGCTTTGCTTTAGCAACGGCAAACATGCAGGCGTATCAAGCGAAGCTTCTTGAGATAGCCGTGGCCAACGCGCAATTTGCTTTTGAATTCGGCCTCAGACTTGCGACGATCAGGTCACCAAATGAATTTTCCGGCGTCATTACGGAGTTTACAAACAGACGGCTCGATATGGTCGGGCAGCATTCAAAAGAACTGGCGGCATATCCGTTCTGGCGCATCAATCCGCCCCGAGAGCTCACGGCTCTGCCGGGACGATAACTGCAAGCCGTACCCACCGCGGCGAACGCGGATCACGCACGCGCCGACCACGGTTGCTTGCTTTCGGCTGGGGAGCGCGGCTCACAACGAGGGAGCGGAAGCATCGGCTCTTAGCTGGCTCGCCGATCCGAGGTACTCGCCATGGCGAATATAGGTTGACACCATGTCCACAGCTGAAGCCGTGCTGCTGATCGTTTTGGCCGGACTTGTCGTTCTGGTCCTCGGCAACATCGCATTTCAGGTGGCAGCGGAGCGAAAGAATCCCCCGATCGGCGTCTTTACCGAGTGCGGCGGAGTGCGCCTTCACTATATCGAACGGGGCGATGCCGCCGCGCCTTGCGTGGTCCTGTTTCACGGGAACGGCACCATGATTCAGGATCTCGTCCTAAGCGGTTTGGTCGACCGACTGGCCCACAACTATCGCGTCGTTTGCTTCGACCGGCCAGGATTTGGCTACAGCGACCGTCCGCGCACGCGCATCTGGACGCCCACAACGCAAGCTTCCTTGTTCGCGAAGGCTCTTGATCAGCTTGGAGTGCGCAATCCCGTGGTGCTCGGCCACTCCTGGGGAACGCTGGTGGCAATCGCGCTGGCGCTGCGAAGCGGTTATGCCGTGAGTGGGCTCGTGCTTGTGTCCGGCTACTATTTTCCAACCTCTCGGATGGACTTTTGGCTCATGTCAGGTCCGGCACTGCCGCTGCTCGGGGATCTGATGCGCTACACTATCTCGCCGATCATATCGTGGGCTATTACGCCGAAGCTGATGCGCACGCTGTTCGCGCCGCGTGCCATTTCAACGAAATTCAAGAACGAATTTCCGATCTCGTTGGCTCTCCGGCCCAAGCAGTTGAGGGCGGCCGCCGAGGAGAGCGCGTTCCTTATTCCAGCTGCCGCGCAGTTGCAGCTTCAGTATCAGGGCATCCGGTCTCCCGTTAGGATCCTGCATGGAAAGGATGACCGGCTCATCGAGGCCGACCAGTCGCGCCGCCTCCACGAGGTGTTGCCCCGCTCCGTGCTACATCTGGTCGAGGATGCCGGTCACATGGTTACCTATGCTGATGCGGCGGGAATAGCGGATGCCGTGGCGGCGCTAGCGCTCACCGCACCAACCGCATAGGCTTTCTTGTTGCAATGCGGGCGTCCGGAAGTGGCGGAAGAGGTCAGCGGAGACCGAGCCGACACGATTGGCCCAACTCAGACTCCGCCTAATCTCATTCGCGACATTACGCGGCACGTTGCTTGTCTGACTGTTCCTCGACAATAGTCGCGGTTTCTTCCAACCCCTTTTCGTAATTGCCCGCGAACCTCTCGATGCTGTCGGCCCACATCCTCAGCATTGAGACCTGGAAGTGCATAATCGGCTTCAGGGCATTCATGCCGATTGCAGTTGCTGCTGTGATGCGCCTTTCTGGGTCGCGCGCAGATCGGTTTGCGTTAGAGATATTGTCTGGCATGCTTCGCTCCTTCGCTCTGGTGTTACGTGACCTAAAGCTAAGTGTCGGGTCGTGCACAGCGTGATTCTAAACACTCAGCCACAATTTGATCCGCAGCGAGTCTCGCACATCGGTCGTCATGCAATTCGTCCAATTTCTTCAAGTAAGCGACTGCCGCTACTTGCAAGAGATCGAAATCATCCTCGCCGGTATCACGAAGGTTGGCGACGTAGCGATAAAGGGCAGAATGCCTGTTATCGTTCTCGCTGATGCCGCTGTGGAGGAGCAAGTAGTTCCGCCAAGCAAACGCACACGCACCTTCTATGGCAAGTGAAGTCATGGGCACCTCCCAAAGCCAGAGAAAGACTGACGACCCGTTTCGTTCCGAGAATCTCGAAGATGTAACGTTGTTCCGTAGCGGCGCCGCAAGGTTTTTACATGCAGGGTGTCGCTGCTCAGTCGGCGACTGTCCATAGCGCAAATCGGTCAATGCGATTGGCTGTTCGCGTCGAGTTGAGGGGCGCCTTTCGAGTGGCGGGGCTTGCCCGAATGGGCGTGCGGGTGTTCCCTAGAAAATGGGACTGGGGAACATGCCAGGCTTCCGGTTCTCGCCCTTTTGCGAAGTAGCGTCCGGTCTCATCGATGTCCGCTCAGTGAGACAGGGCGGACTACTAGATTTGCTCACGTTGAGTTCTTCGCATTTTGACCCACACCGGACTCCAACGCATTGAGCTGCCCCTGAGGGAGTGAACGAAGCTCGACGCCGGAACTATTTGGTTCGTTGCTATGTTTCTCCTGGCGCGGAAATGCCCGCGCCACGAGAGAGGCACCAGCTCGCGTCCATTGCCCGCGAACTGGTGCCTTTCTCAATCGCAATTGGAGAGAACCGCGCGTATCAGCAACGATGGATCGGGGTCCCGAACCCCTGAGCGAGCGGCTTGCCTCAACAATCTCGGATTTCTGCGGCCAACGAAATGGTTTTGGAACGACTTGCCGGTTGCCAAGTTTTCCCGATCCCTTCCCCAAGGGGTGGCTGCCTTCCCCAAGGGCAGCCTCAATAGCCCCAGCTTCACCGCCCTGAAGCTGGGGTCCTGTTGCTGTCTGGATAATTGCGGACCTCAAGAGGCGTTGATGCAAGGTAATCACTTGATCCTTCTTGCCCAACGCTTGAACGACCTCTCTTCTCAACTGTCAGATCTGGAAAATCTCCGGCTTGAAGTCGCCGAGGCGGAGCGACGCGCCTCGGCTGTGCCCTCGTTGCAGTCACCTCCGAGCACTCACTCGCCTCCGCGCAGGCCAACATCTTTCTGAGCGCGTCATGGACGGCACTGGCCCGCGAAGAGCAATATCGCTGTCGGGCTGAAGATCGCGACAGCGCCGCCGCGGAAGATGGAGCCGATCAGCAGCCTTGAAGGAGCTGGACTCGGACTACAAAGTCATTCCGAGCACTCCCGACTAGTTCCCGGACCATCCGCCATATTGAGATGAGTTGTCACCGCCGAATGCCATAACAGGCGCTTCCTGCTGCGGCGCCCGCTGCTGGTCTCGTCGGGCACGGGCCTCCGCCGCGCGCCTTGCCTTGCGCTCGGCGTAGCGACGCTTTCGGTCGCGGTCTTCGGCATCAGCCTTTCGGGTCTCTGCCTTCTCCACCTGCTTCTCGACGGGCTGCATTTGCTTTGCAGGCTCTGGAGGTAGCGGCATCTCAGTTTGTTGAGCGGATGTCTGCTGCTGAGCTAGTTGCGGAGACGGCTGGGCGGCTTCTGCGGAACTGGGCAGCACAACGCGAACAGGAGTTGGTGCCTCGCCAATAGAGCGATGCTGAAGCCCGCTAGGCTCATTCAGAGCGGACCTTGCCGTCAACAATCCGCCACCGAAACCGGCTGCCAGAATGACGAAGGTCGTCCCAATCCCTGCGAAGAATGCACCCGCGCTTGTCGCCATTGAACAACTCCCGGTCTGGAGTAGCGAACGCGATGGCAACTGTTTACGTTCCGCAATAATCGGGAAAATGTGGCAGTCAATTGGCCTTGGCGAAGATCGTATCCAAACTGGGTTTCGGTTATTGGCCCCAACGCGAGATTGTGCCGCGCCTAGCAGTCGATGTTAGATCAGACATGGCCGAGACCCAGCCAAACGACGTGGGCATTCGCTGACGCCGGAGATGTCCGGTTGTGGCCCAAATGGAAGTGCACGATGTCCGCTATTTAGTCGCTATCGGGGGAAAAGCGGACGTCGCACACAATCCGCGGGCGGTCTTACTGCGCTAGAAATCTGAATGCGACAACGAGTGCCACCATGCTCGCGAAAATCAGCAGTGCCGGGAGGGATTTTCGGGTCATTGGCCTCGTCGAATGGCGCGCAGCCGATTGACCGGGTTGAGGTCTAGGCGGTCTCTGGGACCGCACGACTTTGCCCTCTGTCGTTGGCGTCCGAGCCTTTGGTTCCGGCGCTGCGCCTACGCCTCCCATCTCGCTGTAATAAGCGCTGTAGACCTCGCGAACGGCGAAGGCCGTGGACTCGGCCTCGCTCATTGTCTCGAGCCGAGTTCGATAGTTAGTCAGAAAGCTTTGGGCGCTGGACGGCAGGTCATCGAAACCACCGAGCTTGGCCATCATGAGCCAGGTGGCAAAATCCGCCTCAGCCTTCGTGCGCGCTTTCTTGGCGATACTGGCGTTGGAGCTAGAGGACATGGTGGTCCGATTGGTTTGAACCCGGCCGCGAAGCTGTTCATCGACACCATCCGCGCGGGGGAAAGGCAATTGGCAATCCACTCACAGTAACGACGGCGCGGGAGAGTTCAAACGCGAACCTTGCCAACTAGTCGGCTCCTGGCCCAGGTTGAAGCGGACTGAACAGGCTAGCTAGGGTAGGGTTCACCTCTGCTGATGCCCCAACGGCAGTAGCCAACATTGACTCGTGGTCCAGTTCGACTCCAATTTGCACGCTCTGGATGCACGCTCTGCGACGCACCATACGAACAGTGAGCGTGGAAACAGCGTCTGCAGGCCGATGCTTTAACGTCTGCGGATATCCACTCCTCCTCACCATCGGTCGCAAGATACTGTGAAGGCAACACTTCTTGGCGGTTCAATGGAGCGGCGCACAAATAGCTACGGTGATTAGCCACGAAGCAGGGGTGCTAACTAGTTCTGCCATTACGGATGTTGCCTTGTCGGCACTCATCTCGGGGGCCTGACTTCCAATAACCCCGACTATCGAAAGTGAGGAGCGTGCCCGCCAGGGTCACGGACGCGACGGCGGTCTCGAGCTCTCACTATCCCGCCGCAGGCCAGCTTTTGCTGCCGTGGGCAGGCAGAACTCGAACGCTTTCAGCATGGCAGACAGTTAGGGCGAGGTGCTGTTTTTGGAGTCTCCCGACCAACGGCACGTACTTATTAAGCTGCTCGGGATTTCCGAAGGCGCTCCGCTGTCCGTCTTATTTGCCGCAACCTACCCCGACCGATGCGGTGCGTTGGTACTCTACGGCAGCTTTTCGCGGTTTTCCTATTGGTTTCCGAGCGAGGAAGCGCTGGCGGCGTTCTTCGGCTACGTCGAGCAGGCATGGGGCACAGGCGGTAGCGTCCAAAAATTCGCACCCTCTCGCGCAAACGATGCCTCCTTCCAACGGTGGTGGGGACGCAACGAGCGGCTCGGTGCCAGCCCGGCAGCCGTGAAGGCTCTCATGAATATGAATAGCCAGATCGATATTAGCGCTATTCTCCCGGCCGTTCGAGTTCCAACTATCGTGATTCACCGGACTGGGGACAAGACTGTCAGTGTGGAGGGCGGACGCGACGTGGCGGCGAATATTCCCGGTGCCCGCCTTTTTGAGCTTCCGGGAATCGACCACATTTTTTACGTCGGTGAGAACGCACCGGAAATCTCCGATGCGATCGAGGAATTTCTGACTGGGTCAAGGGCCCCGGTCCCCGTCGATCGGGTTCTCGCCACAGTTCTCTTCACTGACATCGTCGGCTCGACCGAGAAAGCCGCTGAACTGGGCGATCAACGCTGGCGCGATCTTCTCGATAATCATCACGCCACGATCCGGCGCAATCTCGCGCGCTTTCGAGGTCATGAAGTGAAAACAACTGGGGACGGCTTTCTCGCCACCTTTGACGGTCCGGCGCGAGGCGTTCGCTGCGCCTGTGCTATTGCCGAAGAAATAAGGCCGCTCGGCATAGAGATCCGTGCCGGGCTCCATACAGGCGAGTGCGAAATGATCGGCGACGATGTTGGCGGCATCGCCGTTCACATAGGTGCGCGGGTTGCGGGGCTTGCCGACAGAGGCCGGGTTTTCGTTTCGAGCACAGTCAAGGATCTGGTAGCGGGCTCTGGATTGCGCTTCAACGACCGGGGCACGCAATCCCTCAAGGGTATTCCGGGCGAGTGGCGCATATTCGCAGCTGAACGTTAAGGCGATCGCCTATTTCCATCGAAATGGTCGGCTGGGGGTCACAAGCCGCCGATCAAGCAAACTTCCAAAGCTTCCGCTGTGGCTTGGTAAGCTGACATTAAGGTACAGCCGTAAGCTGCCAGCCATCAGTTCACGGAATGCCTCGCCTCAGGGGCTACACCGCGCAGGTCAACTAGGGTCTGTTGGGATTCAGGATTCTCATCGGGGCTTGGTTGTGATTCAAGCTTGGGATGGACCGATTCGTTTTGACTGACGCCCAATGGG
>NZ_JBEPQV010000058.1:0-22612 GCF_040548035.1 Bradyrhizobium sp. LB8.2
AACCTGCCGCGCATGATCGTCTCCGCCGATTCGAGATGATAAAGTGAATCATCAAGTCCCCTCCCTGGCGAGGGGGTTTTTCAGCAGACTGCTAGTGGAATTCAGAGCGCAGAACCTTCGTTTACTTGGATACGGAAGTTTGACGAGCAGAACGGTATCGAGCCAGAAGCACGTCCAAAGTCACGCCTGAAGCCAAATGCCGCTTCGCAGAGCAAGGCTCGGTCCCGCGCCCGGAGCAATTGAGTTAGTGCTTTCGCTCCGGCGTAGCAGGACAGAAGCTGAAGCCAAAAAGCGCATTGCGTCCCTAAGCTGCTCGGCGCTTTTTCCGAGGCGCGGTGGCCTTTGTCGTCAACTTGCCCGACCCGGCATTCGAACCCGAGCGACACCTCCGAGTGCAGATGCAAGAACCCTCGCGCTGAGCGTCTAGCCGCACCGCGAACTCTCAAACCTGACCCGAAGGTACAGGTTCAGCTTCTATACAATTACGGCCCGCACTTCGGAGGGCCTGCGACATTCGTTCGCGACTGCCCGTGATCCGAACGTTCAGACCTCACGTTTTCGGACTTGGCTGCGGCGTGGGTGCGGCTTGAGGAGGCTGAGAAGGTGTCGAATTGCTCGGCTGCTGAGGGCCTATGGTGTCGCCGCCTGCATGAGGAACGCACGTGCCGATGTTGCTGAGCAGGCGTTTGGCCTGGAGGTCGCGCACCTTTGAGTATTCGCGTCTTCGCTCGAAATTGGCCGCGGCCCACCGGTCCCAGACCTCGAAGGCGTCGGTGTAGTGTTTTCGCATCTGCTCCTCGGCGGCAAGGCAATCGGCGAACTTGTCCAACACCAGGTCGGTGTTGACCGGTGTCATGCCTCCTACCAGGACAACGAGCATCCATTTCATCTTGCTTATCGCCATTCCCACCGCGTGAATTCTTCGCTCACGCGAAGAATTCCGGTCATGGGGTTAGATCGCCCGGCGGCTGCGCCCGGCCACAAAACCGTAGACAAGAAGCACGATGATGGCACCCACGACCGCCCCCACCAGCCCAGCGCCTTCTCCAGGCCGATACCAGCCCAGAGACTGGCCAAGATAGGTCGCAACGAACGCGCCCACTATTCCCAGGATCGTCGTGAGGATGAAACCCGAGGGCTCATTGTCGCCGGGCATGATGAACTTCGCGATGACGCCTGCGATGAAACCGATGACGATCGTCCAGATGATGCTCATATCTCTTCTCGAGTCTTGAGTAGTGTTATCCCGCCGATTGCGCCGGAAGACGTCCGTCAGGCGTGTATTTGTCCACCGCTGTCGGAAGTTCGCGAGACAATCGGTCGAGGATCTCTTGCTACGACAGGCCGGTCTGCTGCTCCAGTTTTTGAAGAACGTCCGGACCGATAGCCTGCTGGAGTTCGGGCGGGGTGACTTCGCGGTTTGGCCCTTGATTGATCCAGGATTGGGCCGCGTCGCTCTGTCCGTTCTGCTTGAAGTGCTCGAGCAACTCGCCGATTCCGCCGTTCAGCAGCGAACCCACGCCGCCGCCTCCCACAAGGCCGCCAAGATTGCCGAGCATGCCGCTCAGGGAATCCTTGGCACCCGCCGGCTGACCGGAGGTGGCATTGCGAAACATGTCCGCCAGCTTGTCCCGATTTTGGTAACCGGCGATTGCGAGCATACCCAAGAGGGCGGTCATTGATGGCATTCCCCGGCTCATTTTCGGCTCCTGAGTTGGATGATAATCATGCGCAAGAATGGCGGCCCGCCCGGTGGCGGGCCGCCGGGTAATTTAGCGCATTCCGGTGCCATAGAGTTGGCGTTCTCTGCGGACCTCGTCCGCGCCATAAGGCTGGGCAGATGGATCGTAACTCTTCCACCCTGCCTTCTGCCAAGCTGCGCTCCGGTCGCGCAGATTAACGGCGGACTGGTTCAGGATCGCGTCGTAGCGCGCGCGCTCCGCATCCGGCACACGAGCCGAAACCAGCGTGCCGCCGCGCCTCACACCTTCAGCGTAGAGTGGTGCTTCCTCATCGGATACGCCGGCCTGCGTCAACGCCCCGACGACTCCGCCCGTCGCGCCGCCGGCAACGGCACCGAGCGCGGTTGATGCGAGCCATCCGGCCGCCACGACCGGACCTAGGCCGGGGATAGCCAACAAACCAAGGCCAGCGAGCAAGCCGGCCGCGCCACCGAGACCCGCGCCGAGGCCCGCTCCCGTAGCGGCACCTTCCGCCCGATCGTCAACGCCATCGCGATCGCGATCGACCTTCTTGTCGGTGCTGTACCAGTTATCGGAATTGTTCGCGACGATGCTCAGATCCGAATGCGGCACGCCCGCGGCCTCCAGGCTCGTTACCGCGCGCTGCGCATCGGAGTAGTTATCGTAGAGTCGTGAAATCGTAACGGTCATAGTGAATCCCTCTCAATTTCGCTGCCGCGCGCCAGGTTATTTGGCCGCGTTCACGTTGCCCTGGAAATCCAGACTGACATTGGTCGAGGCGCCGCTTTTGCTGGCCTTTCCGCGCCAAACGCCGTTGTCGTCCTTCTTCAGGGATGTGACGTTGGTGTAGCCCGCCTCCTCGATCTTCGATTTGGCCTGGCCTTCGGTGAAGCTGTTGGCGCCTTCAACCGGCTTGCTGGAATTATTCTGGCCGGAACTGTTGACAGCATTATTGTTCGGCCGATCGGTCGCCGTCGGATTTTGCCCAAACGACGGACCCGCCAGAAGCGAGGCAGCCATCAGCAGCAGAAAAGACTTCTTGTTCATTTCGTCCTCCAGTAGTGGCACGGCACAACATACGCCGGGCTGAGAAGTTCCAGGTTTTCCCGGTCCCGGGGGCGATGCAGGATCTGCAAGAAGACGGCAGCGGCCGTCGGCTGTGCACTTCCAGTAATCGGTGTCCTGATCGCCGTGAGGCCGCAGGGTGCTGCCTCACGGCACCCTCGGTTTTGGTCTACCTTCCTGACCGCCGGACCGCGCTTGTTTCCAGGCAGGCCCTTGACGTTGGACGGGTCCTGTTTTCGAGTATTCGGCATGGCCGATCACTCGAAGTCAGCGCACTAAGCCAGCGGGCTGTCCGTCGAGTAGATCGAGCAACAGCACCGCGAGGCCGACCGCCTGAACAACCGTTTCGGCAAGGATTTCCGGATCCTGAAGGGGATCGAATCCATATCCTCGCCGACGGCTCGCTGGACTATCCCGACGAGGTCTTGGAGCGTTTCGACTTAGTCGTCGCGAGCATTCACGGTGGCTTCAAGTTGGAAAGGAAGGCGCCGACGCAGCGCCTCGTCCGAGCAATCTCAATCCACACACCACAATCATTGGCCACATGACCGGGGCGTCAGCTGCTGCGGCGATCGGGTTACGACATCGACGTCGAGAAGGTGCTGCGCGCCTGCGCCAAGTATGGCGTTGTCCTCGAGGTCAACGCACACCCCCTGGCGGCTCGATCTCGACTGGCGCTGGCACCAGAATGCGCTTGAATATGGCTGTATCTTCATCATCAATCCCGACGCTCATTCCATTCGCGAGCTCGATCATGCGCACTGGATGTCGAAATGGCCCGCAAGGGCGGCGTGCCGGCAGATCGCGTCCTGAACGCCATGCCCCTTTCAAAATGCTTGCGTATCTTGCGAAACGCAAACGCGCGGCTGCAAAAGGCTCTCGTCGCCGTGCCCCCTCACGGGAATCTTCCGTGCGATAGATGAGCACCCCGCGCGCCGTATCATTGCCAAAAACAAGCGCGGGCATTCTCCTGTTCCGGCGTAAAAGCGGAAGTATGGAAGTTCTCCTCGGGCATTCAGGCGGACCATTCTGGAAGAAAAGGATCACGGTGCCTGGAGCATTCCGAAGGGGCTGATTTCATTCGGCGAGGCGCCGCTCGACACAGCTAAACGGGAATTCGAGGAAGAGACAGGCCACAGACCCCGCGGAGAGTTCACATCGCTTGGCGAGGCAAACCAGCCGCGCGGCAAAACCGCACATGTCTGGGCTGTCGAGGATGGCTGGAATCCGGATGAGCTCAAGAGCAACATGTTTCAAATGGAATAGCCGCCGCATTCAGGCAGGGTTCAGAGCTTTCCTGAGCTGGATCGCGCCGGGTGGTTCAACATCGCAGAAGCGCGCGAGCGCATCCTGAAGGGCC
Source organism: Bradyrhizobium sp. LB8.2 (assembly GCF_040548035.1). Lineage (NCBI taxonomy): Bacteria > Pseudomonadati > Pseudomonadota > Alphaproteobacteria > Hyphomicrobiales > Nitrobacteraceae > Bradyrhizobium > Bradyrhizobium sp. LB8.2. The sequence goes on from NZ_JBEPQV010000058.1 coordinate 4,129, forward strand.
AGGCTGTATTTCTGGACCGTCTTCTGGCAAGTGCAGTGCAGTAGCTTTCGTCAGGGCGGGAACGAGAGCTCCGCGCAGATGTTGTTACTCCAAGCTATGACAACATCACTCAGGAGGCCTCGATGGGTTTCGGCAAAGGTGCACTTCTCTGGCTGATCGGCATTCCCCTTCCCATCATTCTTCTTCTCGCTCTTTTTATGCATCACTGAGGCACCCCGATGACGAGCCTGACGCACAAGCTTCCGCCGGATCGCAGCAAGATAAACCTGCAGGACAGGACCGAGCTGCACTACTGGCTCAAGCACTTCCGTCTGTCCCAGGAAGAGTTGCAAAGGGCGATTGATAAAGTCGGTAATTCGGCGGCTGCCGTCCGCAAGGAGTTGGCGGTTTAGCCGAAGGCGCGCGGTATGCTCGCGATCTTCAGGAGCGAGGGCCGAGCGCTTTATTATCAATTGGATGTTTTTCGTACTCACGCACGACTTTTCCCGCGGGCTTGTCTCCGCGCAGGCCGAGATAGACAGGGTGCCTCATTTCGCCGGAGCTTGTCCATTCGGTGAATTTCACCTCGGCGACAAGCAGCGGCTTTACCCATGTGGTAACGGCCTCATCTTTCACTTTTTTTCCGAATGGTGATTTGGCAGTCTTCAGCTTAACGAGTTTTTTGTGAAGCTCCTCCAACGCTTCATGACTGAATCCCGTGCCGACATGTCCGATATATCGCCAGCCATTTTCTTCACGCAGCGCAATGGTCAGGGCGCCGAAGAACGGCCGCGTCCGCCGCGGAGCTGTGAAGCCCGCAATGACGACCTCCTGGCGCTTAGCGGTCTTGATCTTGAGCCACTCATCGGTGCGTGCGCCAGACAGGTATTTGCTGTCCGCGCGTTTTGCCATGATGCCTTCGAGACCCTTCCGCTCGGCTTCCTCGAAAAATTTTGTCCCAAATGTCTTCCGGTCGCGGCTGAACGCGATCAGCTTGTTTTCGGGTAAAATGGCCTTCAGCCGCTTCTTGCGTTCTGTGAGCGGCAGACGACGAAGGTCTTCTCCATCCTTAAACATCAGATCAAACGCACAGTATTGCAGCTTCGCTTCATGGCGGAGCGCATTCTGCAGCAGCTGGAAATGAGAGACGCCGTCCTTTCCAAGAGCGACAAGCTCGCCGTCGATGACGGCGTCGGCTTTTACGCCTTCCAGCGCTTTCGCGACCTCGATATAGCTCTTGCTGATAATCTTGCCGTTGCGGCTGTAGAGAGTGACCTTGCCGCCTTCGATCTTTGCCACCATGCGGAAGCCGTCATACTTGTCTTCGAATATCCAGCCCTTGTCATCGAACGGCGCATCAGTGAGCGTCGCGAGCATCGGCTGCAGGCGCTTCGGCAATGTGGAGACGCGGGCCACTATGATGCGCGCCCTTCGACTACGTTGCGGAATGAAAGTGAACGCAGGCTTTCGACGCCGGGAATGCTGTGGTGCCATTTGGTGCGCGAGGGAGCCCGCAGAAGATAGATGGAGCGCGGCTCGGCAACGAGGTTCATTCGCTCGAATCCGTTTTTTTTCTTCTACGGAGCCGGAACGTGCAGGGCGACAGGAGTGAGATGCCCACGACGTCGCCAAATACCGAGCGGTCCTTGTGCCAGCCGATGCCGGCGCCCGGCGCGTATTCCGTGACGAGAACCTGCTGAAAGCTACCGGAAGCGCTTCCGGCAAAGGTTTTGGCGCGGGCGCGAAGCTCGCTGAGGACTTTCGGCATATCTTCCGTCTTCGTAAGGCCCCCGCCGTTGAAATCGTAGCGCCAACCGAAGGAAACGGTCCGGCGCTTGCCGGTGAATCCGTGAAGCTCAAATTCGCTGAACGGCAGGCGCTCGACATGACGCAGCAACGCGTGCTCCTCCTCGGGCACGAGAAAGTCCGGCTGATACTTCGTGCCTTCCGGAAGGTGGGGCGCTCCGAAGAGATCTAATGTGGTGCTACGTTCGCGCACTCGTCTTTTTCCGCGGCTTTGTTTTGGACGACTTCCGGTCACCGCGATGGACCTGCCCCGCCTTGGCCACCTTCTTAGCCTTCGTGCGGCGATCCTGTGAGAGCGAGCGGCTTACGTCGTCACTCTCCTTGATCTGGCCCTTGGCGACGCGGCGGATATACCGCTTGTCACCGTTCGGCTCGATCAGCTCGCGCCTCGCTGCGGCCCGCCATTTGGTAATTCGCTTCATATCGTCTCCCCAGTTTGGTCTCTCCGTACCCAACTTCCCGCAAAGCCGCAGAGTTCCGTGTGCCGGGGCGCGCCCGCGCCCGGGTCTTCGTCCCGGCCATCCGGTGACGATCCCTCGCGCAGTAGCTGCGGTCGCCGGCCGCTCTACTTCGATGGAGAACAGATAATGGCCTGCGAACAGGCGGCGTTGCAGTCACCTTGCCCAAGCCCAAGGCAGAGGGCCGGTTAGGCATCTACAACACCATCGGTCGACCTTCGATTAATCCCGAGGTCAACGTGGTGGGGGCGTCTTGCCGCAGAGAGCCCGCGCATATACCGCACAAGGCGCGATGTTTTCAGCCGATCCCTGTTGGTGGCCAACCCATTCCGAACACACGAGAGTTACCACCAGGTGCCGAAGTCATGCCGGCGGTCTCGTCGACTGAGGCACTGCCGCCCTACTCTACAGTCACGAGCCACTGCCGAAATAAACAACGTGTAGCGCCTCGTTGTGTTCACTTTCGCACCGTCAGTTCCCACAGATGGAACGTACATGTCGCCGGTTCTGCAAAGGCGGAGAAGAGCAGGTGGGTTCGGAAAGGGAGAATAGGGGTGCGAGCCGGCCCCACAGTAGACTACTCCGCCTTCTGAGCACGGATGATTTCACAGCGCTCCAAGCCAATCTCGAGGAGATCGAGGGCCGTTCCGGCCAAGTGCTCTATCATCCGGGCGACCACGTGGAGAACGTCTATTTTCCATGTGGGCAAGCTCTGGTTTCGTTTGCGGTAGCGGTAGAAGAGGACCGAGACGTGCAGGCCATTATGGTGGGGAATGAAGGGGCAATGGGTGGGATAGTCAGCCGCGGGTTTCTGCCAGCCTACTCCCGAGTCACAGTCAGACTTGGCGGCCCCTTAGTCAGGCTCTCAGTCCGCAAGCTGGCCGAAGCGCAACACCAGTCGCCTTCGCTGCGGCAATTGTTCGCACGATACGCTGACTGCTTCGTAGCACAGATCTTCCAATCGACGGCCTGCAATGCAGCACATTCTGTCGAGCAGCGTGCTGCGAAGTGGATCATCAGTGCGGTAGAGCACAGCGGCGGAAGCGAAGTGCGAGTGACGCATGAGCAACTTGCCGACTTTTTGGGAATAGGTCGGACGTATACGAGCCGGATCATCCAACAATTCAGGACTAGCGGTCTCATCGAAACCGGGCGCGGCACCCTCATTGTGCGCCAAATTGCGGCCCTCCATCAAAGGTCCTGCAAATGCAATTTTTGGGTAAAAAAGCATTTCGAAGAGGTCTTCACCGCGACCGATGAATGACCTCGCTGACGAACCAACCGTGTTGGATCGTCGGAGTAGCAAGGTCCCATTGATTCTGTCACGGGCGCTAAGAGCAAGGTGGGTCCCCCTAGGGGGGATAACTGCACCCCGGAGCCATATTGAGGTTTCACGCGCTTGAGCTGAACGCCGGCCTGGGGCCTCATCAAATCATTGGCGGGCGACGGAGTCTCTGGAACCAATTTACTTCAAACAGAAACCGAACTTTTCAGGACACAGGAGCTTCTCTCCAAACAGCAACTCGTGAGTCCCGCCATGTGCATACTGCCTCAGCTCGCGTTGGTGGTTGAAGATGATTCGGAACAGCGCGAAATCCTCGTCGAATCGCTTAAATCCCAAAACATGGACGTCATTCAGTGCGAGAGCGCAGAAGCGGCAGAACTGGTGACAGCCCGCCTCGGTGCGGACCTTGCGCTCCTCGTCGCGGATGTCGGACTGTCTGGAGGCGGGAACGGGATAGAACTGGCACAGTTCGCCCGTTCGAACTTTCCTGGAATGAATATTCTCGTTATTTCCGGGAATAGACCTGACTGGCTACCACCTGAAATGGGCTTTCTGCCAAAGCCGTTTTCACCGGCGGACCTTGTCGGAGCGCTGGTCTGTAGGCCCGTTGGACACAACGACCGCTTGCGCGAGAGTCCGCCCCACGGCGACGGATGGATCTACGAGATCAAGGCCGATGGACACCGCGCGTAGCTGCACCTGGATGTTGGGAGGTCACGGATGGTGTTTTCCAACCAGCACGGCGGGTAACAAGGGGGTCGGTGAAGTGGTCGGCGTATCACCGCGCGTTGTCGTTGGCGGGTCTCATTGTTTGTTCGTTATGTGCTGGTTCTGGCCGTCTGCGCGGCCCGGTGAAATTTTTCTGAAAAGTCGCGGCGTAACCCCCGCCATTATGCGGCCGGAAGTTAAGGCCCATGGTGAGAGAGATTGAGTCGGCCCCTCCCGGACCATGTTTGGGTTCTCATTTTGCATACAAACAAGGGACTTGGGGGCGTCGGTCCCTAGGCTATGGCTCGACGCTTCCGAGATACCCCTACCCGGTCATGCTGCATTGTCCCTAAGGCTGTCTTCGTACCAAGCGTCATAGTCTGCGCGCTCTGCTTCCTCAGCAGGTGTCAACTCCCGTGGCTTCCTGCTCTCCCATTCGGGTGGCTCACGGGGCTCGCTGATGGTTTGCGGCGTCGGGTTTGCGTACCTCACCGGCTCGGGCTTGGTTGGCAGCGGCGGCTCGTCGTCAGGCCGGGTTGTCGGTTCTACGAATGCGTCGTTGTTCCCGGTTAGGATGACGGTACGGCCCAACAGATCCGCGCTGTCATCGATTTGCTCAAGGCCGGCCGCATGCACAAGCCTGGCGAATTGGCGCTGACCCTCGAATTGCGACTCTGCGTCGTCGTCCTCCAACAACAGGATACGCTCATGCTCGAAGCCGTCGCCGTCCCTTGCGGTAATGCGCAACTTGGTCGTGCTTCCCGCCTTCACAACGTCCGCAGATGTGATGCGAGCGGTGGTACGGATGGCAGGCTTGGCGGGTTTGGCGGGCTTGGGCTCCATCGTGCTAGTGGGTTTGGCCCTACCGCGCACATTAACAATCGCTGCCGACTTCGCATCCTTGTGAACGATTGGGAGATCCTGCAGCCAATTCTCCCCGACCAACCAGTTATGAGGCATGACGCGCCAGCGCGGTTCAATGGCGTGCTCAGCGTAGTGTGCTGCCCACCGGATAGCCTCGGCAATGATCGCGCTGGCAAGCTCGGGTGATGGATCTAGCTTGGCCCAAGCCGCCTTGGCCTTGGCGCGCTGCTGCTTGTGGGCGTAGGCGTTCCAGAACTCTTCAAACCCACCGGCTGGGGTAACCTCGGCTTGGGCGCCTGGAACTGTATCGCTCGCTCTTCCCTGCGGCGCTTCCCCCGACGCGGGCGCCAGCCCCGCGGCGTGGGGCGGCGTAGCCGGCGCAGCAGAATAATTACTACTACTCGTAGCCCCGTCCTGTAGACGGGTCTGAGTAGTAGGGTCTTTGTCACTCGCAGGGTGAACACTAGCCGATTTAGCGTCACCTACAGGGTGAACAGCGGTGTCACCTACGGGGTGAACGCTAGTAGCGTCACCTATAGGGTGAACACTAACTGGGAATTGCCCCATGGAGGCCAGTTCCAAGAGCTGCCAATTAATGCTGTATCGGCTCCCGCGCCGACCCTTTCCCTTCTCATCCTCGAATAGGTATTGCCACTCGGTGAGGTCGCGATTCCCGCTGGCGATGTTCTGGATTGAAATAGCCTTACCAGTCGGACTGCGCGCCAACATCTCGGTCTGAGTGCGCCGTACGCTCGCGAGGCTCGTCCAGTTGTAATGCCTATGCGCCCAGCCAAGATGAAACTCCCACAATCGCTTGTGGCGGTACGAGGCGCGCGGGTCGTAATTCATGAGGTCAGAAAGTTTCGACCGCTTCACCAATCGACTGGTGTCTTTGGGGTCGTTGATGCCGTCTGTCCAATACGGATACGGCACTGCGCTTGCGCGCGCTTTAGCTCGGGGTTCGGTCATACTGCGAATGCTCGTCCAGTTCGAGTTTGTTCAGGGCCGCACGAGCAATGGCGTTGACCATTGCCGGGTCGAGGGACATCGAACGTCCGCCTCGGTCTGTGTTGGGGCCAAATACGCGGAATGAGCGGTCGGGCATCCGGGCTACGCGAAGCCCGAACAGTTTCAGCCCGTCGACGATTTCGACGTCCACATGGCCAAGCGTGTTGCCAGCGTCATGTGGCGCTGGCCTGAAGTTGAGGATCTTCATCGCTACTATCCTAAGGCGCGGCTTGCCGCATATTGCGGTTTCGGCTCAAAAAGCAGTTCGCCGTCCAACTCACACAAAATGAATCCTCTGCGGTCCATCTCCGCCGTTGTCAAAGCGAGTTGTCGGTGCATATCTGTCAGACGAGGGTCCGACATGACGCGGTGAATCCACACGCGACGCTTTGCTCGATTGCCCATGTTGGCCTCCGGTTGGTTGGTATGGACTAGTGCGGCTTTTTGGGCCGGACGCTAAACGCTCGCGCAACAGAAACGCCAGGTTGGCTCGGTACTCTGGGCATAAGAGCGGATCGCGCGGTGGTCTAGGCGACCGCTGAGCCGGGCTGGTGACGGTCACCGGACCTTTTTCAATCAAAAAAGGGGTCACGCCGGCCTGCCGCTCTTCCACCCGACAAGGATGGTCTTAAGAGACTCCAACTCCGCGGCGTTGACAACTTCGCAGCGCGCCCACGCAACCGGCTCTATCAACTCCCTGATAGCGCCCTCGACACAATCGCGCAGGTCGCGAGGGTCCATGGCATCAAGTTCCCAACATTTGTTGCCGTGATGCTGCGTGAACCAGCGATGGCGCGGGTCCTTGTTCTTGTCGGCTGCCGAGAACGACGGCAAGCCCTGTACTTGGCTAGGTGTCAGGGCTACGCGTCTAAACTTGATGTGGTCGCCTCCGTACTCTCGAAGGCGTTGCGGCAGGTCCTGCTCCGACATGTACATGCCGCTCGGATCGAAGTCTCCGACATAGAGAATAATAAGTTCGCGCCCGTGGGTGTCGTCGGCATCGTCATGCACGGCAGTCGCGCTGCTGAAGCCATGCTGAACGCGAAAGCCGACGGCGTATTGGTGGAGAACTGGCTTCAAGACGCCGCGAACCGTGCCCTTCTCGGACCACACCTCGACTCTGTAGGGCTGCTGGTCCCAGAAGTCTCGCCTGTAGGAGCGCGATGCCGTAGTGGCGTACTCTTCCGGATTGCTCCATGCCGAAACCCGCTCAAGTTCTCGGGTCTCATCGACAATCCAGTCCCAAGGAATTGTGCCCTGTTCTCGCGCGACACGCAGGAGTCGATACACTTTCTGCATATCGTTGGTCGACATTGACGAGATAAGGCCACGGGTGAACAGCTTGTAGCCGATGCCGCGACCGGTGACGGGGCGAACCTCTTCGGCGATGTCGCGCATGGCAGCAATCAAGTCGAGCGAGGCCCGCGCCATGCCACGACCCTTTTTCAAACCTGTTTGAAAAAGCTCCGGCATGACCGAAGCGACGATGGCGGAGTCCTCCCGAATGCTCCTCACGCCGCCACCTCGCCAGCCTTGATGTTGTCGTTGGTGACATACTGCCCAAGCCGACGCCTAGCCCGCGCCATCACATCATCCTTCGACTGCAGGGTCGCTAGTTCCCGCTCCAGGCGTTCCACGTAGGGCGCAAAGCCCGGCCGGTCGTGCAGCACCATTACCTCGGCGACGAGGTCGAGGGCTGCGTTAAGGCGCTCTGCGGTGACGGCAGGCGCAACTTGAGTTTTCATGATGAGAGTCGTTTCGGTCGGGCGTGTTGCAGCCGAGTAACCGAAAAGCGCTTGCCGGGCCGAAACCCTCAAATGGCAATCACGCAGACGCTGTGCGTCGTGGATGTAAAAGTGATATGATTAATATTGGATATTGACAAGTTCGAAGCCGTACTAAACCGACCTTTATATTTTTCGCAGAAGTACACTAAATCCATAGACAGCTCATTGCTGTCACCGCCACCCGAGTCGACCCAGACGTAGATACACCACGTAGATACATGTCGAAACGATGAAACAGTATCCAATTGAAATGTAACATAAAATCACGTCACTTACCACGGTTCGATTCCGCTAGGGAGCGCCACGGCGCAGGGCTCCGAAAAAAGGCCTAGCACAATCAATCTGTTACGGAGTCGCCGAAACGGCTGATACACAGTTTGCTACATTTTGATAGTGTTTGTTCTCGCTGCGTTCACGTGTCACAGCGCGCCATGATCACGATCAAGATCCGCAAGCACGAGGCCGTGGACGACACCGGCAGTTACGAGGTCTATTTCAGCGACGGGCGGCCGAGCATTTACGCCTATTGGGACGAAGTGCCGGGCCGGCGGATGCGGCCCGAGATTCTGACGCGCAACCAGGGCCTCGAGCAAGCCCGGCGCATCGCACGCGCCGAGGCCACAAAGCTCGGTTCTGGAGCGCATAGCTGAGAACCATCGCCCCGCGCGCGCTGCCCTCGGCCCGCGGCGGCCTCGAGGGCGCCGCCGCGATCGCGCAGCTCGCCGACGATTTCATCGTGATCTCGACCCGCAGCGAAGGGGCCGCCCTGCCCGACCTGGTGCGCATGGGCTGGCGCAAGTCGCAGGTGTTTGAGCACGAAGACGCGGCTCGGATGCTGGCCTATTCGCGCCAGAACGGAGCTGCGGTCTGACATGGCGCGCAAGCTCCCCCTACCACTACAACCACGTTTGCCTGCTCAAACTCAGCCCCTTTGAGCGGGCGCCGCGCGGCGGCTGGCGATTTGGAACGCGGCGGATCAGTGACGGCGTCGCCGATCGCCTGATCGCCAGCGGCCGCGCGGAGATCGTGGGCGGCCGCCTGTGCCGGCGCCAGGACGTCGCGGAATGAGCGAAAAGCGCTGCCTCACAAAGCAGGAGGCCGCCGAATACTGCGGCTGCAAGACGCTGGCCGCATTCGACCAGTGGCGGGCCAAGGGCATCGTGCCCGACGCGATCCCCGGCACAAGCCGCTGGGATCGCAAGGCGCTGGACCAGGCGCTGGACCGCGCCTCCGGGATTGTGACAGTCTCCGATGCCGAGCTTACCCCGTACCAGCGTTGGAAGGCCGACCATGCCAGGAAGACCCAGGCTGCCTAACAAGCCCCTCAAGCTTAAGGGTATCCATCGCGTCAAGAAGCGACAGGCAGATGGGTCGATCAGGGTCTATCTCTATCATCGCGCCACCGGCCTCCCGCTCGACGAGAGCAGGCTCGCCGAAACATACGCCGACGCCGAAAAGAAAATGCGCACGAAAGGCGAAGGCTCCTTCATGCAGCTCATTCGGCACTTCGATCAGTCCGCTTATTTCGACGGCCTCAGCGAGGAGAGCCGGAAGCAATATATCTGGAAGCTGAAGCGCCTCGAGGCGCGCTGGGGCACTTGCCCTGCCGCGACCTTCAACGATGCCGACGATGCGCTGGAATTTCGCAAGGATGCGCTGGCGTGGCACAACGAGCTCGGCAAGGCCTCACCGCGGTCGGCCGACAATTTGGTGGCCGCGCTCGCCCGCGTGCTGTCGTTCGCTCGCGAGAAAGCCGTCATCAAGTTCAACCCGCTCGATACGTTCGCGCGGCTCTACCGGAGCCACAGATCGGACCTGACATGGCCAGACGAGCTGCAGCAGCAGTTCGTCGCGAGCGCGCGAATGGCGATGGCGACGGCGATGATCCTGGTGCGTAATACTGCGATGCGCGCCAGCGACATTCGGAAGTTTCCCTGGACGCGATACGACGGCAGCCGCGTGCAGATCCGCTCGACAAAAACCGGCAAGCTGCTCTGGATTCCGGCAACGCGCGAGCTGAAGGCGCACCTGGACAAACTCAAGGAAACGAAGGCCGGCGCTCTGGTGATGCTGACGCCGTCCGGCAAGGCCTACACGAAGCGCTATTTCAACGAGCACTGGCGCGAGGACTGCGACAAGGTCGACGTCATCAACGCCGACGCGATCGCCGCAGATCCCGACGCCATCAGAACCGCTAGCCTGAATTTCCATGACAACCGAGGCACGGCCGCGACGCTGCTCGCCGAGGCCGGCGCGACGGCGCCGGAGATCGCGGAGGCTTTGACCTGGACTGTCGACAAGGCGCAGAAGGTGATCGATCTCTACCTCGCGCGGCGCGGCGTGCTGGCGGCGAACGCGATCAAGAAACTTGAGGATCACAGAGACCGGATAGCGAGCGGATCAACAAATACTTGATTGATTGCGCATCCTTGCTAACCAGCAATCAATCTCCCGGCGCTTCTTACCATCTCAGGATATCGGCTCAGAATAGACAGCACTTTTTGCCCTCGTGAAGAGTGCGAATGCAGCACATTGAACTCTTCTGAAAGGCGCCGCACGATCCAGCGCTGATGTTGAGCAGTAACTTCATAGTTAAGCTCGTTCAACCCTCGTCGGACGTGATTCGCAAAATCGCCAGCCAAAGCAACACCCGAGACATATTCGGGCTTTTCGCCATAGTGGCTTTCGGCACCGAAACGAATTATCCAAGGCAATTCTGATTTAGTAAATCGCTGCATCAGCTGATTGAGACGACTCGTGAAGTCGCCATCGAGTGGCAGCTCGCTTTTTTTCTGATGAGCCACCGCAATTGGAAGTAGAAAGGCCATTTCTACTTTGACCTTATCTTTCCATGCAGTGACGAAGGTGCGCAGAATATCGTAGACCTGCTCGATGTCTCGCGGGGGAAGTCCAAAGAACTCAAAGCCGCCCGTTAGATAGGCTTCTAAGTTTGTAGATTCAGGCAAGGATATTTTCGTCTCGTCGATGGGCTGCTGTTGCAGAAGTTTCTGTAAAAATTTCAATTTTGGTGCGCGATCGAAATAGTAAGTGCGATTGAAAAACCTCGCCAAATACCCCTCACTGTTGAACCCGACTCCGTAGACCGCTCCAACGGAGTGACTCAGCTGAGCTGTGTCGGTAGCAACGACGAAGACTACTTGGTCAATATCAAATAGATGCTTCATCCGCTCCAGCATCGCAATGGCGAAGGGTGGCCGGCATCGATCCAGTTCGTCTACTAAGACGAACAAAGGTAGAGGCTGATTTTGCTGGAGACGATTTCTAGAAACTGGGTAAGATTCGTTCTAAACGTCGCGATTGTCCGCTTGGCCTCGCGAAATGAGGCTAAAAGAGCTTTGCCCTGCTCATCAACAAGGTTGCCAATTAGCTTCGCAATTTCGTCTACCGACTTTTCTGTGTCGGGCAAGCCAGTCTGCCAGATTGCACCAATTTCATCGACCGCCGAGCCCACCACTTTTTTCGCAAGATGAATGGTTGCTCCTTTCGCTGCGGCGACAGCGATCGCTCCTCCGGCGCGTTTCGCCTCATTCCATCGGTTACGAGCACGCTTCTCATTTTTCACGAGCGGCGCCACTGCCTCGTCTATGGCATCCATCACGGACAATAGGGGATCATCCGCATGATCGTCTTGCCACGCGTTGACATAGGCGACAGCAAAGCCGTCCGCAGCTAAAGTTTGGCCTAGCCGGGAGAGGAAGAACGATTTTCCCTGCCCCCATTCCGCGTCGATATTCAACACGTAGGAAGCAGGAAGGCCTGCTTCCTGACGCTCCATCACACGGTTGATCAAGAAGGACTTCAAGAAAGTCGCGTCAAGCTGGCGTCCCAGCTGATCATCTTCCCATATGTCACTTACGGGAGCGGGAGCATCTCTCGGCATCAATATCTCGCTCAAAGCAATTTTGGTCGCGATCGTGTCGCGTCTAAAACGCCGAATCCTGGAACAGCACACGAACGAAAATTGTAAACCGCTTGTAAACGGGCGGCCGGCTGTAAACGACTGCCCCTAAACGACATTGAATGTATTGAAAAAAATGGTCGGAGCGAGAGGATTTGAACCTCCGACCCCTAGTCTCCCAGACTAGTGCGCTAACCGGGCTGCGCCACGCTCCGAACGTCGTTCCATTAGCTAGGATCGCCGGTTTGCGCAAGGCGAGGTCACACCATTTTGGATTTTGGTGCCTCTGCCCAACGGCCCCGGAACTGCCCCAAGCGGAGGGAATCCGGCGTCAGGCGTCCTTCAGTGCCTGATCCAGCATTTCGCGGCAGGCCATGAGCTCAGCGAGCACCCGTCCGAGGCGCTCCCGATCGATAGCGCTGGGGCCGGGGGGCGCGGCGGGGGCGCCGCCCTTGCGGAAGGTGGTGAGGATTTCCTCGTCGTCGGTCTCGGAGAAGCGGAAGTCGATGCCCTCCTCCTCCTCGCCCTGGTAGTCGTCATCGTCGCTGTCGCGGGCGCCGCGGACGCCGGTCTCCTCCTCGGGCTCCATCAGGCTCGCGCCGACGGCGTCCTCGATGGCGCCGAACGAGACCGCGGCCGCGCCGTCGGCCAGGCCCTGCACCGATTTGACGCCGTGCTCTTTCAGGATCCGCTGCACCCCGCGGATGGTGTAGCCCTCCCCGTAAAGCAGACGGCGGATGCCCTTGAGCAGGTCGACGTCGTCGGGGCGGTAATAGCGGCGGCCGCCGCTGCGCTTCATCGGCTTGATCTGGGAGAATCGGGTCTCCCAGAACCGCAGCACGTGCTGCGGAATGTCGAGTTCCTGCGCTACTTCGCTGATGGTTCGGAACGCATCCGGCGCCTTGTCCAAATGCCAAATCCTTATCCGAAAGGCGGTTTAAGCCTCGGGTTGTACCTTGCTGCCGTCGCCATTGGTGCGGTGCTGGGCGTTGATCCGCTGCTTCAGAATCGCCGACGGCTTGAACACCATGACGCGACGCGGCGAGATCGGCACCTCGGTGCCGGTCTTCGGGTTGCGGCCGATGCGCTGGCCTTTCTTGCGGACCATGAAGGAGCCGAACGAGGACAGCTTCACCGTCTCGCCTTTCTCAAGGCAATCGGTGATCTCCTTCAGCACGAGTTCCACGAAGGCGGATGATTCCGTGCGCGACAGGCCCACCTTCTGGTAGACGGCTTCGCACAGATCGACACGCGTTACGGTTTTACTTTGATCGGTCATCGCCCTGCCCCACATCACGGCGAACAATTGTTGTCTGAAATTATGAGGTTACGATACGCCGGTCAACAGCGCTCATCAATGCAGACGCATCGATAATCGTGCTGATTCGCGCAAAATTTTATCGACTGTTGCTACCAGCGCACTAGCGCGGAGCCCCAGGTGAAGCCGCCGCCCATGGCTTCCAGCAGAACCAGGTCGCCGCGCTTGATGCGGCCGTCCTTGCGCGCCACCGCCAGCGCCAGCGGGATCGAGGCCGCCGAAGTGTTGCCGTGACGGTCCACCGTCAGCACCACCTTCTCCGGCGCGATATGGAGCTTGTGGGCGGAGGCGTCGATGATTCGCTTGTTGGCCTGGTGGGGCACGAACCAGTCGATGCTGTCGGCATTGAGCCCGGTCGCCTCGAAGGCGTCGACAATCACGTCGGTGATCATGCCGACCGCGTGCTTGAAGACCTCGCGGCCCTCCATGCGCAGATGACCGACGGTCTGGGTCGAGGACGGCCCGCCGTCGACGAACAGCTTCGCCTTGTGGCGGCCGTCGGAGCGCAGATGTGTGGTCACGATCCCGCGGTCGGTTGCGGCATTGCCCGGCTGCTCCTGCGCCTCCAGCACCACTGCGCCAGCGCCGTCACCGAACAGCACGCAGGTGCCGCGGTCGTTCCAGTCGAGGATGCGCGAGAAGGTTTCCGCACCAATCACCAGCGCGCGCTTGAAGGCGCCGGTGCGCAGGAAATTGTCGGCGGTGGCGAGCGCGAACACGAAGCCCGAGCACACCGCCTGAAGGTCGAAGGCCGCGCCATGGTTGATGCCGAGCCCATGCTGGACAGCGACCGCGCTCGCAGGGAACGTGTTGTCGGGCGTCGAGGTCGCAAGCACGATCAGCTCGATCGACTGCGCGTCCACGCCGGCGTCGGCGAGCGCAGCCTGCGCCGCCTTGAGCGCCAGATGCGAGGTGAACTCGCCCTCGGCAGCGATACGCCGCTCGCGAATGCCCGTGCGCTGCACGATCCACTCGTCGGACGTGTCGATGCGCGCCGCCAATTCGGCGTTGGTCACCACCTGCTCCGGCAAATAAGAGCCGCAGCCCAGCACGACCGAACGAATTTGAGTCACGAAACATCCTCCGGCGCGGTCGGCACGAAATTGAGTGCACCACCCTCGCGGTTGAGCATCTGATTGATCTTGTTGAGAAGATCGAATTTCACCATCTCATAGCCAACATCGATCGCATAGGCAAAGCCTTCGGCGCTGATTCCGCCATGGCTCTTGACCACGATCCCGTTCAATCCAAGGAGCACGCCGCCGTTGGACTTGTTCGGATCCATCTTGTTGCGCAGCGCCTGGAAGGCGCCGCGCGCCAGGAGATAGCCGAACTTGGACATCCAGCCCCGCATCATCTCGTTGCGGAGCAATTCCGCCATCTGCCGCGCGGTTCCCTCGGCGGCCTTCAGCGCGATATTGCCGCTATAGCCTTCTGTGACGATGACGTCGGCCACGCCCTGGCCGATGCCGCCGCCCTCGACGAAGCCGAGATAGTCGAGCTCCGGCAGGTTCCTGGCACGCAGGATTTCGCCGGCCTCGCGAATCTCCTCGTGCCCCTTGATCTCCTCGACCCCGATATTGAGCAAGCCGACCGTGGGACGGCTCTTGTTGAACAACACGCTCGCCATCGCCGCGCCCATGATGGCGAGCGACACCAGATGGTGCGCATCGCCGCCGATGCTGGCGCCGAGGTCGAGGACGACGGAATCGCCGCGCTTGGTCGGCCACATACCGGCGATCGCCGGACGGTCGATGCCGGGCAGCGTGCGCAGGTGGAAGCGCGACATCGCCATCAGCGCGCCGGTATTCCCGGCAGAGACCGTAACATCAGCCTCGCCCTTTTTCACCGCATCGATGGCAAGCCACATGGAGGAGGTCTTGCGGCCGCGCCGCAGCGCCTGGCTCGGCTTTTCCTCCCCGCTGACCGCGACGTCGGTGTGGATGATCTTCGAGGCGGCCTTCAGCGCGGGGTGGCGGTCGAGTTCGGGCTCGATCTTGGCGCGGTCCCCGACCAGCAGGAATTCGATCTCGCGATGCCTCTGGAGCGAGATGGCGGCTCCTGGAATGACCACGGCGGCGCCGGCGTCGCCCCCCATGGCGTCAAGCGCGATGCGAACCTTGCTTGGCATAAAAGTCCTGGAAACCTGGTCTGGTGCGGTCTTGAACGAGCGGGGCCGCAAAGTGGGTTCGCCATCCATGTACATGGCGGTCGGCCAAGCGCCACGCGCACCCGGACCGGGCCGCGACAATAGCGTTTTGTTATCCCGAAACAACCTCTTGCCCCCAGCCTTTTGCATCCGGGACGATCCGGCTGCGGACGGACGATTTCACAGGTAGTATATAGAAATCAGATAGATAACTTGACCTTTCAAAGCGCCGCCGCAAACACCTCACGCCCCCTGGCAAGGCGGTCTTCTGGGGAAGACGGCACCTATTTGTCTTTCTTCTTGTCCTGAAGAGCCTTCAGTACCGCAAAGGGATGGTCCTCGGGATCGGGGGCGGTGGCCTCCACCTCGAACACGACCCCCGGCTTCCGCGGATAGGGATCGACCGCCAGGAACAGCGCATCGGTGGCAAGCCTCCCGAGGTCAATGATGCCATTGACGATCGCCTCCGGCGGATCGGCGACATGCTCCTTATCGTTCTGCCCCTCCTCCATCAGATCGGCCAGCCGGCGCACCTCGGCCTCCGGGGCGAATATAAGGTCCACCTCTTCCCTGATCTCGCTCTCGATCGGGTCGAGCGTGACCACACAGATCTGGCCGATCCGGGCGTGAACGTGCCCCGTGACCTGGATCCGGTTGCCGCTTTTCGGCACGACATCGAAGGCGGCCTGGACAGAGAGGACCTCCCGCAAGCCTGCCGTCTCGGCCATGGCCTGCCGCTCGGCGGCCGAGGCCTCGAGCTTGCGATGCAGCCCGGTGTCGGGGATCTGTGCAACGACGACGGGCACCCGCCAGGGATCGGACCCGGATCCTGTAATCGGTCGGCTCATGGCGTGACATCCTCAGGAAGCGCTGGAGGAAACTTGAAGGACGCACCCAGCAGTGCGGCCTCGCCGGTCCGGCCCAGATCGGCCTCGGTAGCCCTGGCATAGTCCGCCAGCCGCTGCGCCTGATCCATGCCGGCTCCATTCAAGATATTCTTGCAGATCGCCGATGCCAGCGTCGCGGCGCCGCCTTCCATGGCCTGGTCGTAGGCCTGGACCCGGCCGTAAAAGGCCTCGCCGAAGGCCCGCATCCGCTTCGGCACGGTCTGGTCGCCTATCCCCATCTCGCGCAGATTGTCGTCCATGTCCTCGCAGAAGCGATCGAACAGCGCCTGCGACAGCTCGGTGGCGCCTTGTTGGGAAGCGCTCTGGACCGTGCGCAGGCGGCGCAGCAGCAGCCAGAGATGCAGCAGCAACAGGTCGAAACGCCCGTTAACCGTATCCGGCACGCCCAAGTCTCGGTAAAATATGGGTTCTCGCGCCTGCGTCACGATCATGCCATAGATGGCTTCAATGGTGCCCGGCGAGGCTAGCCGGGGTTTCCTGAAGTGATTGAACGGCCAAAACATTGTGGTTTCCGCAAGCGGGCGCGCGCGTGTTGCATTCAGAGTCTCCGCCCGGTACTTCAGCGCCTCGCGCGACGCAAGGGGACGGAATCAGTTCCGCTATGACGATAACGAACCAGACCAGCCGGCGCGCGGACAAGCGGCGCGGCGTTCAAGCACGTTGGCGCGGCTTGCGCCTGTTCGCGGCCACGGCCCTGGTTGGCGTTGCGCTTGCCGGCTGCACCGGCGAGCAGTTCCAGAAGGGTTACATCCTGCCGCCCAACGCGCTGGAGCAAATTCCGATCGGCGCGAGCCAGGATCAGGTGCTGATCGTGATGGGCACCCCTTCCACGGTCGCAACCCTCGACGGCGAGGTGTTCTATTATATCTCGCAGCGCTCGGAGCGCATGGTCGCCTTCATGAACCAGAAGGTGGTCGACCAGCGCGTCATCGCCGTCTATTTCGACAAGTCGCGACGCGTGCGTCGGCTTGCGAATTACGGTCTCCAGGACGGCAAGATCTTCGACTTCGTCAGCCGCACCACGGCGACGTCGGGCCAGGAGATGAGCTACCTCACGCCGATCTTCAAGCTGCTGAGCTTTAACTGAGCCTTCAGCCTGCGGCGTCGTGCCGCTGCGTGCGACTTGCCGTTGCGCGTCCTGTTCCATACGCTCCTTGCAAAACAAGAAGCAGGGAGTGGATTCGTGCCCAATAGATTGCTGTCCCGCCGTCGCGTGCTCACCGGTGCTGCCGGCCTCTCGGCCGCAGCGATCCTGCCGCGATCGAGCCTGGCAGACTGGAAACCCACCGAAAACGTCCGCGTCGTGGTGCCCGCCGCCGCCGGCGGTTCGACCGACGTGATGGGCCGGCTCCTGGCCGCGCATCTGCAGACCGCCTGGGGCCAGTCGGCCGTCGTTGAAAACCGCTCCGGTGGCGGCGGCACGATCGGCGCGGCCGAGGTGGTCCGTTCGAAGCCGGACGGCCACACCATCCTGATCGGCAATCCCGGTCCGAACGCAATCGCCTACAGCATTTTCAAGAACCTCACCTACAAGCCGGACCAGCTCCAGCCGGTCTCCAACATGATCCGGATCCCGAACATCGTCTCGGCGCATCCGAAGACCGGCATCAAGTCGATCGCCGAGCTGATCGCCTATCTCAAAACCAATCCCGACAAGCTCAGCTACGCCTCCTCCGGCGTCGGCCAGAGCCCTCACCTCACCGGCGCCTGGTTTCTCCAGCTCACCGGCCTGAAGATGACGCACATCCCGTTCCGCGGCGCTGGTCCCGCGCTCCAGGCGGCGCTCGCCGGCGACATCCAGATTCTGTTCGACAACCTCTATCCGAGCCTGCCGCAGGTGCAGAACGGCACCCTCACCGGCCTCTGCGTCACCACGACCGAGCGCAGCGACCTCGCGCCGAACCTGCCGACCATGCGCGAGAGTGCGCCGGAGCTGGCGAATTTCGACGTCTCGTCGTGGTTCTCGGTTTTCCTGCCGAAGGGCGTCTCTCCTGCCGTGCTCGAGGCGCTCAATCTCCAGGTGAAAGCGATGCTCGAGCGCGACGACATCAAGAAGAACATCGTCGCTATGGGCGCCCGTGCCGACTACGGCACGCCGCAGCAGTTTGCCGAATTCGTGGACGTCGAGACGAAGAAGTTCGCCGGCATCATCCAGAAGGAAGGGCTGCAGATGGACGTGCAGTAGGCGTCACTTCCGTCATGCGAGCGCAGCGAAGATTCCATGGGGAGTGGATAGCGACCAAGTCTGAGGCCAGACTGAGGTTGCAATACCACCCAACCTGGAGACGACGATGT
>NZ_JBEPQV010000059.1:0-20076 GCF_040548035.1 Bradyrhizobium sp. LB8.2
GACCAGCTTCAGCTACCAGACCCGGATCATCGACACCGCCGGCAACATCGGCACCACCGCCAGCCAGGCGGTGACGATCGATACGACGGCGCCGAACGCCCCGGCGATCAGTACGGTGACGGATGATGTATCGCCGCTGACGGGTTCAGTTGCCGAAAACGGCTTCTCGAACGACCCGACACTAACGGTTGCAGGTACTGCGGAAGCCGGCAGCACGGTGACCCTGTACGACACCGACGGCACGACCGTGCTTGGCACGGGCATTGCGGTCGGCGGCAGCTACTCAATTACGACAGCAGGCCTAAGTCAGGGCAGCCATACGCTGACGGCCAAGGCAACCGATCTGGCAGGGAATACGGGTGTAGCCTCAAGCGCATTTCGTGTCGCGGTGGACACCTTGGCGCCAGCGGACATCATATTGTCAAACACGAGTGTCGCAGAAAATAGTGCGACAGGAACGATGGTCGGTTCCCTATCGGAAGTTGATCCGGGTGGTACCGGGACAGCGATCTTTTCGCTGTTGGACAATGCCGGTGGCCGGTTCGCAATCAGCAATGGCAATCTGTTGGTGGCCGGGAGCCTTGACTACGAGATGGCCCAATCGCACCAGGTCACCGTGCGGGTCACCGATGCAGCCGGCAATATCTTCGACAAAGATCTCACCGTCGCTGTCCTCGACGTGGCTGGTGTCACGGTGATTGGTGACGCTGGCGCCAACGTGCTTATAGGGACAATTGAGGCCGATAGTATCTTCGGGCTTGCCGGGAATGATCGGCTGCAGGGGCTTGGGGGTAACGACAGTCTGGACGGTGGCGCCGGGTTTGATCGCGCGGTTTATGCGGATGCGACTGGCTCGGTCACCGTGAACCTTGCGGCTGGAACCGGCTCCGGGGCCGGGGTCGGCAGCGATACGCTCATCAGCATTGAAGCCGCCGTGGGCGGGGACTTTGCCGACACGTTCGATGCGAGCGGCTTTACGGGATCAAGCACCCAGCCCGGTGTGGCCTTGGGCCAAAGCGCTTTCGAGGGCCGGGGCGGCGACGACGTGATCACCGGCCGCATCAACGATCTGGGTCAATCGTTGACGCGGGTTGAGTATCTCAGCGCCTCGGCTGCGGTGACGGTCGATCTTGCCGCCCGCACAGGGCAGGGCACGGCGGCCGGCGATGCGGCCAATGTCGGCCACGACACGTTCACCAACGCATTGCAGGGCGTGTATGGGTCGGCCTACGGCGATACGATCTACGGCAGCAACAACGCCAACTTCACGTATGAAGTCTTTGAAGGTCGCGGTGGCAACGACTATATCGACGGCCGTGGCGGTTACGATATGGTCGCCTACAACAACGACGTGGCGACCACGTCGAGTATCACGATCAATCTTGCCGCCGGAAGCGTGGTTGGCGATTCCACCATTGGCACCGACACGCTCAGTGACGTGGAGGCGGTGCGGGGTACCAACTTCGACGATACTTTCGACGCGACCGGCTACGGCCTTGCCGGCGCCCTGAACGTCTCTTCGACCAACGGCAACTTCAACGACTTTGCAGGCGCAGGCGGCAACGATACCATCATCGGCAACGGCAACACGCGC
Source organism: Bradyrhizobium sp. LB8.2 (assembly GCF_040548035.1). Taxonomy (NCBI): domain Bacteria; kingdom Pseudomonadati; phylum Pseudomonadota; class Alphaproteobacteria; order Hyphomicrobiales; family Nitrobacteraceae; genus Bradyrhizobium; species Bradyrhizobium sp. LB8.2. Next base: position 1,595 of record NZ_JBEPQV010000059.1, read on the forward strand.
CTTAATTACTCGATCGCGCAGGCCGCCGTTACGGTTGACCTTCAGATCACCGCCGGCACGGCCATCACGGTGGCCGGCAGTGCCACTGGCGCGACCGAGGGCACCGATACCTTCACCGGCGTCAACGCCGTTCAAGCCTCGGTCTTCGCCGACACGCTGCTGGGCAGCAGTTACAACAATACGTTCACGGGCCTGGGGGGAGACGACTACATCGACGGCCGCGGCGGGTTCGATACGGCAAGTTACAACAACCTGAACACGGTGACGGGCGGGGTTGTCGTCAACATGGCCGCTGGCACGGTGACGGGCGATGCCTCGAGCGGCACCGATACGCTGCGCAACATCGAGGGGGTTCAGGGCACCGGCTATATCGATACCTATGATGCCACCGGCTATGGCCTGGCAGGCGCGCTGAACGTCTCGACCAGCAACGGCAACTTCAACCAGTTCGAGGGCCTTGGCGGCGATGACATCATCACCGGCAACGGCAACACCCGGGTGCTCTACAGCAATGCCACCGGCGCGGTCACGATTACGATCGGGGCGGGAGGCGCAGGTTCGGCGTCAGGCGATGCCTCGACCGGCCACGACAGCTTCACCGGCGGCGTTAACAGCGCGTTCGGTAGCAACCTTGCCGACATCTATAATGCAAGCGGGTTCAATGCCGGCTTCAACTCGTTCCAGGGCAACGGCGGCAACGACACCATCACCGGCAACGGCTCAACTCAGATTCAGTACAGCAATGCCACCTCGGGCGTGACGATCACGATCGGGGCGAGCGGAGCAGGGTCTGCATCTGGCGATGGCTCGGTCGGCACCGACAGCTTCACCGGCGTCAACAGCGCCTTCGGCGGCAACCTGAACGATACCTACAATGCGTCCGGTTTTGCAGCCGGATTGTACAATTCGTTCCAAGGCAACGGCGGCAATGACACCATCACCGGCAACGGCTCTACCCAGATTGAGTACTTTAGCGCCACTGCCGGCGTGAACGTCAACCTGACCACCGGAGTTGCCTCGGGCAACGCTTCGGTCGGTACCGACTCGATTACTGGCGTCAGTGGCGTCCAGGGATCGAACTTCGCCGACACCATCATCGGTAGTTCGGGCAACGACTCCCTGTTCGGCAATGGTGGCGACGATACGTTGTCGGGCGTCGGCGGCAATGACTATTTGGCTGGCGGGTTGGGTGCGGACACGTTCGTCTACTCCATCGGCGGGGCGGACTATATCGGCGACTTCAATCGCAGCGAGGGCGACCGGATCGACCTGTCCGGGGTGACGGGCGTCTTCACCCTCGCCGACATCCGGGCCCGTGCGACACAACAGGGTTCCGATACGCTGATCGACTTCGGCAGCGGCAACACCATAACGCTGGCCAATGTCACGGTCGGGAGCCTGATTGCCAGCGACTTCGTCTTCAGCAACAGCAACGGCACGTCCGCCAATGACGTACTGGTCGGCACCAGCCAGGCCGATAGTATCTTCGGGCTTGCCGGGAATGATCGGCTGCAGGGGCTTGGGGGTAACGACAGTCTGGACGGTGGCGCCGGGTTTGATCGCGCGGTTTATGCGGATGCGACTGGCTCGGTCACCGTGAACCTTGCGGCTGGAACCGGCTCCGGGGCCGGGGTCGGCAGCGATACGCTCATCAGCATTGAAGCCGCCGTGGGCGGGGACTTTGCCGACACGTTCGATGCGAGCGGCTTTACGGGATCAAGCACCCAGCCCGGTGTGGCCTTGGGCCAAAGCGCTTTCGAGGGCCGGGGCGGCGACGACGTGATCACCGGCCGCATCAACGATCTGGGTCAATCGTTGACGCGGGTTGAGTATCTCAGCGCCTCGGCTGCGGTGACGGTCGATCTTGCCGCCCGCACAGGGCAGGGCACGGCGGCCGGCGATGCGGCCAATGTCGGCCACGACACGTTCACCAACGCATTGCAGGGCGTGTATGGGTCGGCCTACGGCGATACGATCTACGGCAGCAACAACGCCAACTTCACGTATGAAGTCTTTGAAGGTCGCGGTGGCAACGACTATATCGACGGCCGTGGCGGTTACGATATGGTCGCCTACAACAACGACGTGGCGACCACGTCGAGTATCACGATCAATCTTGCCGCCGGAAGCGTGGTTGGCGATTCCACCATTGGCACCGACACGCTCAGTGACGTGGAGGCGGTGCGGGGTACCAACTTCGACGATACTTTCGACGCGACCGGCTACGGCCTTGCCGGCGCCCTGAACGTCTCTTCGACCAACGGCAACTTCAACGACTTTGCAGGCGCAGGCGGCAACGATACCATCATCGGCAACGGCAACACGCGCCTTAATTACTCGATCGCGCAGGCCGCCGTTACGGTTGACCTTCAGATCACCGCCGGCACGGCCATCACGGTGGCCGGCAGTGCCACTGGCGCGACCGAGGGCACCGATACCTTCACCGGCGTCAACGCCGTTCAAGCCTCGGTCTTCGCCGACACGCTGCTGGGCAGCAGTTACAACAATACGTTCACGGGCCTGGGGGGAGACGACTACATCGACGGCCGCGGCGGGTTCGATACGGCAAGTTCCAACAACCTGAACACGGTGACGGGCGGGGTTGTCGTCAACATGGCCGCTGGCACGGTGACGGGCGATGCCTCGAGCGGCACCGATACGCTGCGCAACATCGAGGGGGTTCAGGGCACCGGCTATATCGATACCTATGATGCCACCGGCTATGGCCTGGCAGGCGCGCTGAACGTCTCGACCAGCAACGGCAACTTCAACCAGTTCGAGGGCCTTGGCGGCGATGACATCATCACCGGCAACGGCAACACCCGGGTGCTCTACAGCAATGCCACCGGCGCGGTCACGATTACGATCGGGGCGGGAGGCGCAGGTTCGGCGTCAGGCGATGCCTCGACCGGCCACGACAGCTTCACCGGCGGCGTTAACAGCGCGTTCGGTAGCAACCTTGCCGACATCTATAATGCAAGCGGGTTCAATGCCGGCTTCAACTCGTTCCAGGGCAACGGCGGCAACGACACCATCACCGGCAACGGCTCAACTCAGATTCAGTACAGCAATGCCACCTCGGGCGTGACGATCGATCTGATCGCAGGTACGGCCATCGGCAACGGCTCGGTCGGAACGGACACCATCGCGGGCGGCGTCAACTCCGTCCTTGGATCCAACTTCAACGATGTGATTTCTGGGACTAACAATGCGACCGTCACCGACGTCTACTTCGGCGGCGGTGGTAACGACACGATAAACGGCCGTGGCGGCTACGACCTCGCAAACTATAACGACAGCAGCGTTTCCGCTGCAATTGACGTCAATCTTGCAGCCGGAACCGTTGTGGGCGACGGCTCGGTTGGTAGTGACATATTGCACGGCGTCGAGCTCATTCGAGGCACCAGGTTTGCAGACACGTTTGATGCCACCGGCTTCAATGGCGGCAGCACGAACGCAGGTTCGTATGATACCTTCAATACCGTCGAAGGCATGGCGGGCAACGACACTGTGACAGGAAACGGGGACACTCGTGTTGATTACTCGCATGCCCTCGCCGCGGTCACTGTTGATCTGGTTGCTGGAACCGGACAAGGTGTCGCCGCAGGTGATACGGCAGGCGTCGGCTTCGATACTTTCACTGGTGGTGTAAACTCCATACGCGGTTCAGATTTCAACGACCAGCTCTTTGGTAGCAACAATGCCAGCGGTGCAGAGGAGTTGATCGGAGGCGCCGGCAACGACACCATCGACGGGCGCGGCGGATTTGACCGCGCGCTGTTTTCGGCATCGTCCAGTGATACGACCACCGGAGGAATTGTCGTTGATCTTGCAGCGGGCACGGTCGCTGGCGACGCCTCGATAGGCAACGATACATTGAAATCGATCGAATCGATCCGCGGGACCAGTTTCGCTGACACATTTGATGCGACCGGGTTCAGCGGTTCGAGCGTGAACGCCGGCAGCAATAGCACGCTAAACGAATTCGAGGGGGAAGCCGGTAACGACAGCATCACGGGAAACGGCAACACTCGTGTAGCGTTCTATCACGCTGCCGCCGGCGTGAACGTAGACCTCAGCACTGGAATCTCCACGAGTCTTGCAAATGGGGACGTCGCACATGTCGGAACCGACACATTCACTGGGGTTGCTGCAGTGCGCGGCTCAGATTTTGGCGATCAGATTAGCGGCAAATCGGGAATTGTAATATTGGACGGCCGCGGCGGCGACGACGTCCTCGTTGCAAATGGAGGAGCGAACACCCTTATCGGCGGGGTGGGCAACGATCAATTCAAATTCAAAGCAGCGCTTGCCAATGGTGCCACAATCTCTGACTTTGTCGGAAATGGCGCAGCCGCTGGAGACTCTATTGAGTTCGAGGGTTTCGGTACGGCAGCGCAAGGTGCGACATTTACCTTCTTCAGCGCCGCGGGTGCTGATTCTATTTGGCAAATCCACTCCGGATTGGACGGTCACAACGAATTAATTACGTTGAAAGGCATCGCTGCGTCCGCTGGCGTTCATAGCAGCGATTATCTCTTTGCTACTTAAATTTGGGCGGATCGATTATGGCCGGCCCTTTGTGCTGAGCGGACCTATGCGCGATGCAACCGCCTTCTTCGGGGCACCGACCTGGTCGATGCCACGATGTTGGGGCTGCACGATTTAAAGCAGATGGGCGTGCAAACCAAACAATCGCGCACGAACGCGCTTTTCGCTGGCTGTCCGAAGGGACTGTAGCCTTACGTCCGAAAGAAGATCTGGATCAACTCCGGATCAGCGCCCGCCGCCCAGACCGTGAGATGCCGGGCACCAAGCATCTAGGAGAGTGATCGAATAGGTTGGGAGATCATGCCATTGAGCAGTCACATATCAAGATCCGCAGCTGAGCAGAGTACAGCGGCTGTGAGACTGGGCAAGGGCAGCCGCATAGTTGTGGCGCCATCAGCTGGCCCGAGGCTTTCCGGCAAGCACGGGGTCGTCGTCGGAAATGGCGCGACCATAAACCAACTCAGGGTTCAGCTGGACAGCTCCAAGCACTGCATAACCCTTCACGTGCGTTTCTTGGGCCCGGAAGCTGAACCTTAGGGTGGCACGCCGGGAGTCTCGCTCGTAGCCGACATCAGCCAGCCGCCCAAATAAGCTGTTATCGCGGATTGCTCGAGTGCGTGCGCATTTGGAGAGCATGTTGAAGGAGGCGCGGCTTACTTCCCCGAGAGGTTCTCGGATGCAGCCATAGAGCAAATATCTTTCGAGATTCCCTCAGTCGGAAGGAACGCGCAGAGGTCGTTGGTGGTCCGCCCTCCTTGCCCTTCCCGACCGATCTCCAACATAGATGCCGAGCAGCGCCGTTTTTCACTCGCCAGGCCGCGCTTTTGCTGTCGAACGGCGAACAGGATGAGCAGGATGAGCAGTACGGGGCAGATGAGAAACAAAGGTGATCGTGAGGGGCCGGCCAACGAGCGTGGGCGTGTTGTATCGAACAGGAGGAGGCGCTATCAAAGCGGCATCCTAAGTACCTCACAAATTATCGAATCCTAGTAGGTCGAGGCGCCCGCGAGCTACTGCGTGTTGGAAAGCGGCGCGTGTGATCTAGCTCACAGGCGACGAGCGCGTGGGCTGCTACTAAAGGCGTCATTGCTTGACCAATTCATTTTGAGAACACCCCAGTGCTCCCTCCAAGGCACTGGGGTTTTTCATTTGGATCAGGCATAAAGCCGACCGCGGCCGATCCGCACCCGCACGGGGCTGACCAGGGGATGCGGGAGTCTGATCGGCCGCATGGAGCGCATCTGCCTGGATTTGGCGGAGGAGAGCAGGGTGCCCGGCGAGGCCGGCGCGCTGCGTGAAACGGCCGAAAACTACGGTCGCGAGGCATCAAATTGACCGGGGCTAGGACCGTAGATTACTCGCGGCGCAGACGAAAAATGCGAGCAATATGTGCAAGGTTGACAGGACACCCCTTCCGCCAGTCAAGGCTAAAAAGTCTTTTAATTCTAGGGGGTGGCCGTTTCACTAACCAAATGGCTCTCACCAATTGGCCACGCTTGTGGACAAGTATAGTGTAGTGAAACATGCTTGCAACTTTTGAGCGCGTCGAGTATCTCGGCGCGGGGGAATTTGCTTGCTCAAGCTGCCGGAAAATTTGGCGGATGTTCTAACGTTTGACGTTGACACGCTTTCCGTGTCCGGGCGCGAGGGTAAGCACCGCGAATTCAAGGTCGACTTCGCCCAGAAAGACATGTCTGACTACACGAAGGCGCTTGCGGCTTTTGCTAACGCCGACGGCGGTATCATCATATTTGGCGTTCGAGATCGGCCACGAGAAATCGTTGGCATCAAGGAGGTGATCGACGAAGCCCGATGGGCTGATCGCCTACGGGAAGATTTTGCCCCCGAGATCGTTTTTTCCACGCGTACCTACGAAATAAAAGGAAAGATCCTTCTGGCAATCGGCACCAATGCCTCGCCCCATAGGCCGATCATCGCCAAGATCAACAGGTCCAAGAAATCAGCCGATAAGGACGGCAAGCCGATCATCACTGAGTCGATGCGCGAGGGCACAATTTATTATCGCTACGGAGGTCAAATCCGACCGATTGGGTACACCGAGCTTTCCACGATGCTAGCTGACCGTGAGCGAAACCGCATCAAGGCGATGATGGAGAACCTGAAGGTCGTCGAGAAGATCGGCATTCAAAACGTCGGCATTGTCGACATGAAGGAAGGCTCGTCGCACCTCTATTTGTCGAAGGAAACCGCTAGGGGACTGTCGTTCATTGACCGGGGCCGGTTCGTTGAGGAGGACGGCGCGCCGGCCTATGTCGTTCTGGGCAACGTCGACCTCAATCAGGTTATCCACCGCCCTTTAGAGGATGAGGACAAAAATCTTCCGATGGAAGTGGCCAAGCATCTGAAGCCAATTGTCCAAAAAATCTACGGGATCGAAATTCCCTTTTCGCCGGGCCAAGTATCTCAAATTCTGCGTCATCTGGGTGTGCTGGACGACAACACTCATTCGATCTGGGAGAAGAAATTGCGGCGCCGGTATATCACCCGCAAAGGCATCGAAGCGATCGAGGCTTTCGTCCTGGCGGCGCCTCTGGAAGCACTGCGGGCGTTTGGGTCAAAGGCGGTGATCGCTCAATACGAGGCGCTTCCCTAGCTATCTTGGATCGATGGCATTGCGTTCGAATTGACGATTGGTTAGCGGCGGTGGTGAGCGACGCGATTTCTCCAAGTGGCTCAACGCAGATTGCGGATGACGTTTCCGCCACTCGTCCGCTCTAGCGCGCTTTCCAGACATATCGGGCTCAACGTCGAGAGTCCGTAAAGGGCCAGACGCGGACATTTCGCTACGGCGCAGCAACGTGGGATATCAGTTAGCCACCACTGCGAAATTGCGTGATGTTCGGCGGGGGCGGATTTGGATATCTCTTGATCGTTGCCATGTACTCATCGACAGTTTTGAGCGCTGGACCCGATACCCAGCCAAACATTGCCGCTACAATGAGATCCTCGTGTGGGTCCATTTCAATGTTGTAAATCTTCGGGTAGCCGGCCATCGGAGCGCTGGCGGAGAACATACCGGGCTGCCGCTGCGGTCCAATGCCGGTCGGATGTACGTCAGTGAAGTAAATGCGCCACTGCTTCCAACGCGAGGCGACGAGGTCTCCGCCGATAAAGCTCAACATGCTTTCGCGACGCCCTAGGGCTGTGCTGCCGAACAAGACGTCGGTTTGATCGACGCCGTCAATCGCTCGGTCTGTTGGCATGGTGCCACCGACAATGTGGGCGAAGGTCGGCAGGAAATCCATGATCGAGAACATGGCGTATGTGGTTGTGCTCGGCTTGACCTTGCCGGGCCAACGGATGATTGCTGCCGTCCGTATCGCTCCTTCCGTCGCTTCGCCTAACTCTCCGCGAAACGGACCGGAATTTCCCATGTCCGGCGTCCCCTGGTTGCCATGTTCGCGTGCAGTTTGCCCTTGCGGGCCGTTATCAGAGGCGAAGACAACGATGGTATTGTCGTCGACGCCAAGTTCCTTCAGCGTGTCGAGGATCTGGCCGACGTGGTAGTCCCCTTCCATTATCTTGTCGCCGTAATTGCCGATCCGCGACTTGCCCTTGAACGGTTGCGAAGGCAGGTTCGGGAAGTGCCCCATCGAGAACGGCAAGTACAGGAGAAAGGGCTTCCCAGCGGCCTTCTGACGCCGCATGAAATCGATTGATTTATCCACCAACTCATCGTCGATGTTGGCGCGCACGTCCTCCGTAAATGGCTTCACCGTCTGCAACGGGCCGCCTGCCTTCGCCTCAACAATCTGCGGCCCCGTTCTCAGTAACGCTTCGTACGGCTCATTGCTGGAGTGCGTGAGGGCGATTGTCGCTGGATATGTTGCTGCATCCCAGCTGATATCGGGCGGAATACCGTAGAACTCATCAAAGCCGTGCGCGGTCGGCAAACTCTGAGGCGCACTTCCAAGGTGCCATTTGCCGAAAATCGCGGTGGCGTAGCCAACACTTTTGAACAACTCGCCCATGGTGAAGGCGTTGGCGGGAAGCGTATAAGGACTGCCCTCAATGGCGATCAGCGACAGACCATTGCGGATGGAATATTGCCCGGTCATGAGCGCCGCACGGGAGGGGGTACAGGCTGGTTCCACTAGGAATTGCGTGAGACGCAATCCCTCCTGAGCCAGTGTATCAAGCCGCGGCGTCGGAGCCCCGCGCAACTCGCCACCGCCATATGACCCAAGATCGCCGTAGCCGACGTTATCGGCGAGAATGAAAACAACGTTCGGCCTATCGCTTTGTTGCGCAAAGGCAGTTGCCGAACCCATCAAAGCAACTAGCGTCACCGCTGAAGCGCAGCGCCTTAAGGCTGTGATTTTCATTGCGATAGCCTCCATAAGCCATACCGGCCGAAGCGTAGCCGCCGCATTCAACCTTCTCAAGTATATCTGAACGGACGCGCAGTGCTAATTTGTCCGCTCAGGGTCACAAGCCGACTTCCGAACCGACTTGAGCCTAGGTCGGCTTATCTCCTGACGGCAGACATAACGGCCCTGTCAGCGAACGGCGGCAACGGGCCAATAGGCGGCATTGAGCCCATCCCATCTGATTGCAAGGACGTACCTTTGAAAATGGCAATCGGAACCAGGAAACGTTGGGAAACTCGCGCGTTTAGCTGACCGGGGCAATGCACTGGAGGAGAGGCATGCGAACAGCAACTCTCGCGATGATTGTCGTTGCCGGAAGCGCGATTGCCTTCCAAGCAGCGGCGCAACAGCAAAAGGCCGCACCTAGTGAGCAAACTAAGGAGGAGATGCACGGTGATGTAGACAAAGGGCTCAAGACTAGCGAGCCCAATGAGCAGATGCAGCGTGAGGCAGACAAAGGGGTCAAGACGCGCAACTCCGGAGAATCCGGTTACGTGGCCGATCAAGACAAGCCGGGCGCTTCTGCGCATCCTCCGGGCCGACCGGGAAGTGAGCAGACGACGGGCTCGGGTAGCCAGACCGGCGCTCCAAAATAGAGCCATCAGCGCTCGCGTCGACGGCGAGTTGCGCCGCCGAGGTCGGCTTGACCGCGCGGCGCGCTCAGATTAACCGCCCACATTTCGCGGTTGGCCCCGGCTTAGCTAATCAAACTCGCCGCAGATCAAATGTCCGTTCGCGGTCATAAGCTGCCGATGATCGACCCAACCGGCAGCTTCCGCTTTATAACCGGAAGCCGACGTTTACGAGTACACGCCCTAGCTTAGCCCGGCGTGAACGATGCGACTTGCGTGTTCGACGCTGTGATGATCTGGGCCGGCCAGTCCTGCTTCAAGCTGGGAGCGAACTCGGCGTGTTGCAGAAGCCGCACAAGATCATCAAGTGCGTTCTTGTCGCGCAAGAAGGACAGCATAGGGGCCGACCCGCCGACATTGCGATTTTCGATCGTGCGGTCGAGAGCGGCGAGGTTATCGCGTGACGATTTCCACAGCCATATAAACCGCGATCGTTAGACAATTTGGTGAGCGGGCTAAAATCACAAGCGATGACAATGCGCCGGGAGGAGGGCGCGTCCGCCGCTCCACCGAAACATTCCCCGGACGCCTTGTGTACATCCGACAAGGCGTCCGGGGCCTGCCCATGAACCAGCAACGGAGAAGCGACTAACCTTTGCTGGGGCATTTCGATTAACGTTTGTCGGGGGAACGCTGATCTCGGAGATGTCGATCTCGCGATCCAGTACACGCCACGACGATCCACCCACATAGAGGAGGCTCAGCAGCGAGCGGAGCAGTCGGGCAAGTCGATGAGCAACTTCCTGCAGGTCATCACATACGGCACTTCGGAGATTAGACAGATACTGAAGAACAAAAGTCCTCACCTGTCGCTTCACGAGCACTCTGAGCCTGATCGACTTGGCGTAGCCTCCCGCGTGCTCTTCGCCGCACCTTGATCAAGCCAGCAATCGTTGCTACGGATCAGTGCTACGGTGCATCGTTAGGTGACCGTTATTTTCGTAATCGGATCAATGTCTTCGGCGTGTAGGTAGGCAGACCCACCCCTTCCGCCAGTACTATCCGGCCGAGGTCTGTCGGTTGGGCTTTCCCGGGCAGGTGATCGGTGAATCAGACGTTCAATCCGGCCGCGCTCGACAAGCTGAAGCTCCGTATTCAGGCGTTGCGCGCCAAGACGATCGCCAATGGTTGCACCGAGGACGAGGCGCTGTCTGCGGCCGCCAAGGTCGCCGAACTGTTGGATCGCCACGATCTGTCGCTCTCCGATGTCGAACTGCGTGCGTCGCCGTGCGAACGGAGGGTCTACGAGACCCATCGCAAGAAGCGAATTCCGCTGGACGACTGCATCGGCGCGATCGCGCATTTCTGCGATTGTCGGGTCTGGCGCGAGAAGAACGCGGCCGGCGAGAGCCGCTATGTGTTCTTCGGTCTCGGCGCGGATGTCGAGGTCGTGCACTATCTGGCCGAATTGATCGACGGCGCCGTGCGCGCTGAACTTGGCCGCTTCAAGACCTCGGTCGACTACAGCAGGTTCCGACACCAGGAGCGGCATCTGGCCAATGCCTCCTTCGCGCTCGGGATGGTGGCGTCAATCGCGGACCGGCTGCTGGCGATCAAGGCCAGTCGCGATCAGGTCAATGAAAGCACCGGCCGCGGGCTGGTCGTTCTCAAGACCTCGGTGGTCGATGCAGAATTCGATAAGCTCGACCTGAAGATCCGGACCCAGCGCAGCAGCAGCCGGATGGTGTCGATGACGGCCTATGAAGCCGGCGGCGCTGCCGGAGCCTCGCTCGCCATCAATCCCGGCCTTGGCGAGTCGCCGTCGAGGACCACTCCCAAAGGGAGCTGAACGCACCAGGGGAGGGGCGCGGCTTCGGCGGGGGCGAGAGCATGGCGATGTCATTCCGGCTCATCAGCTGCCGTCTGTCGTTTATGCTGCCTTGCTAATAAAGTGCAGCGACGAGCATCCGGAACGCGATCGAATTTGAGAAATTAGCCCGGCAGGAGTTTCACACTGGGCAACGCATGTTCTTCATTTTCTCCAACCGACTGGGGTGTCTCGGCTCGCTGCTGATCTCCGGCGTGATCACTGTCGCGCTGCTTGTCCTGTTCGGGATCGTCCGGTTCTGATCCCGAGGTGAGGTGCAGCTCTCGCCACAGGAACCTGGTCCTTGCTGGCCTGTTGTTCGCACTCTCGTCCAGCCACGGAGCACGCGCTTGGAAAGTACGATCATTGGAGAATTCGACTCGCGCCGCGGCGCTGAGCTTGCGGTTGAGCATGTCGTGCAGGAATGCGGCGTGCAGCGAAGCGACGTCTTCGTCCAGTCCGCCGGCGGCGCGAACACGGCAGGGACACATCCTGCCGGTGCTGACGTCAAGGCGGCGCCCGCGCCGGAGGGGCACCAACAATTGGGAGGTCTGATCGAAGTCTCCGTGGATTTTCACGGCGACGCCCCTGAGAAGATTGCAGACATCTTGAGGGACGCCGGCGCAAAGACTGTCCGAACCAAATAGCGGCAATGGGCGCCTGTGGCACCGGGATCCGCACGCACTGAACGGTCGCCTCTGGTCTGAAGGCGCCTCTGGTCTGAAGTCGTGGAACCCCTTGAGCGTTCAGAGCGTTTAGACGCGAATGCGAATTGCGAGGTCCACCTGCTTCAGAGTTCATCCACCCTGATTCCCGGCGACACCGTCTGGCGGCGGTGCAAGGTGCGGCGCGTGGCGGTTCTGAACGATGCTGCCGCTTATTTCTCGGCCCTGCGGGACGCGCTGCTGGAGGCGCGAGATCTCGTCTACATCATCGGATGGGATATCCATAGCGAGACCAGGCTGGTCGGCGCTTCCGGACAGGCGGATGACGGCCTGCCGGAACGGCTCGGCCCATTCCTGCGCGCGCTGGTTCAACGCCGTCCCGCCTTGCGGATCAACATTCTCGTCTGGGATTTCGTCTCGTTTTACGCTGCGGAAAGGGAGTGGAACTCCGCAGCGAAATTCACCGCCGCAACAGATGGCCGCGTCCGATTTCATCTGGATTCCACGCTTCCGTTTGGCTCGGCCCAACACCAGAAGATCGTCTGTGTCGATGGTTCACTGGCGTTCGTCGGCGGGCTCGATCTGACGATCAGGCGCTGGGACACGAGTGACCATCGCGCCAAGCACGCATCGCGCTGTGATCCCCAGGGCAAGCCATACCTGCCATTTCATGATGTTCAATGCATGGTCGACGAGGATGCGGCGGCGTGGCTGTTCGACCTCGCAGAGCAACGCTGGCGAGCGGCAGGTCAACAGCCTGATGATCGGCACGCGCCGAAGGGCATTCGGTGGCCGGCGAATGTGCCGGTGGAGGCCGAGCACTTGCCGGTGGGTATCGCCAGGACCGAGGTCATCGGTCCTGCAGGTCTAGGCATCAATGAGGTCGAACGCTCGTTGATCGCAGCGATCCGGTCGGCGACGAGCTTCGTCTATATCGAAAACCAGTTTACCAGCGCCATCAAGATCGCGCGTGAATTGGCGGAGCAGATGTTGCGCGTACCTTCGCTTCGGATTCTGGTCGTCGCTCCCAAGCTGCATTCCTCGTGGCTGGAATCCCAGGCCATGCAGAATGGCCGTGGTGCCTTCATCGACTGTTTCAGCGTGGCTGGCGTCGCAGATCGCATCCGCTTCGTCTACCCGGTCTCAAGCAGCGGGGATACGGAAGCAGCCGTGATGGTGCACAGCAAGCTGATGGTCGTGGACGATCGGATCTTGAGAATCGGCTCGGCGAACCTGAACAATCGCTCGATGGGCGCCGACAGCGAATGTGACCTGATCTTCGAATCGGCCTCCGACCAGCATCGGGAGTTCATCGCTTCGGTCCGCCGGCGCCTGATCGCCCATTTTTGCGGTCTCGACGAACAGGCCGTAGCGCAAAACGAAGATCGTCTTTTCGCGCTCCTGGACGATGTCTCGAGAGCCGATGGGGCGAAGACGCTGCGGGACGTGGAATTCTCGGTCCTGACCAGCACTCTGGCCACGATGGTTCAGCCGGTGGCGGACCCTGAGCGGCCCCTTCATCTGGAGCGGGCGGCATCTCGCATGTGGAGCACGAAGACGATCATCGGGATCGTGTCGATTGCCGTGGCGCTTTTTGGACTGGCGATGGCCTGGTCGTACACGTCCCTGAGCGATTTTGCCGATGCGGGGCATATTTCGACGTTCCTGTCTGCCTACGCGCAGTCCATCTGGGGGCCGCCATTCGCGATCGCGGTTTTCGTGGTGGGCGGCTTGGTCGTGTTTCCGGTTCTCGTGCTCATTGCGGCAACTGCTGCCGCACTCGGACCATGGCTAGGCTTCGTCACCGCCATGACGGGCGTCTTGCTCAGCGCCTTTGTCCTTTTTGCGATCGGACGGGCACTCGGCCGCGAGCGCCTCCAGCGTTTGCTCGGACGACGAGCCGCGCGCATCCAGGAACGTGTTGTCGGCAAGGGAATCCTGGCTGTCGTTGTCATCCGGATGATCCCCGTCGCGCCGTTCTCGGTGGTGAACGTCGTGGCTGGTGCGAGCACGCTGCCTCTGCGTGACTTCCTGGTCGGAACCCTGCTCGGCATGACGCCCGGCATTCTCGCCATGGCGGTTCTGGGCGCTCAGATCGCAGATCTGGCCAGGAATGCGTCCTGGACCAACATATTGCTCCTCGCACTGGCGTTCTTAAGCTGGGTCGCGATCTGCGCAGGCGCGCAATTCGTCGCGACGTGGCTCGCCGGGAGGCGCTGATGCGCTTCATGACGTGGAATGTGCATGGCACGTTCAATCTCAATCCGAAGTTCGATCTGGAGGGGATCTGTTCCATCGTTCGCAAATGGGCTCCCGATGTCGTCGCGCTTCAGGAGGTGGATTCGCGATCGCGATCAGACGATCCGTTTGCGAAGCTGGCGAGTGTTGTCGGCGATCACCGTGTTCACGCCAAGTCGATCGTCACGGCGGATGGCGAATACGGCCAGACGCTCCTGAGCCGGTTTCCATTCTCCGGCCCGCCGGAGATCGTCGACGTGTCCTATCGTGAGCGGGAGCCGCGCAGAGCGATTGCGACGGGGCTGCTGACGCCGGTTGGCGATGTACGCGTGGTGGCCACGCATCTCGGCTTGAGTATCCACGAGCGCCATGCGCAAGCTCAGGCGCTGGTGAGCCTTGTGAAACCTGAAAGGACCGTCGTCCTCGGGGATTTCAACGACTGGTTTTGGGTCAAATCGGTGCGGCGCGTGCTCGCGCAGGTCTGCCCAAACCGTACGCGGCTGCGAACTTTCCCGTCGCATTTACCTCTTCTGCGGCTTGACCGGATTTATGCAACGTCCGACAGCCGGATCGGGAAAGTTTGGACCGACGAAGAGGCAAGGGCCTATTCAGACCATTTGCCGGTGATTGCGGACATCGAGATCTCCCCCGACGGGAGATGATCTGGCCATCTTCAGGATTTCCGAAGATGGCAGAATGCCACTGTTTTGCCCGACGCGTCAAACGGTTCGGCGCCGAGGGTCAAAAACGAGACATTGGAAAGCATTGCATTTCAAAGGGTTGGCTACTGTGCATGGGGTTGTTTTCGAGCTTTATCGGAGCGGCCTTCGGCGGGTGGGGTCGTTCGATAAGCCCTTGAAGAGTTGCTTTTCCGGAATGGCTGAGGCGCGCGCGGGTTCGATTTGCGGAACTTCTTTCCCGCTTGCGCGTTATCGCGGCATGACTGAAGACCTTTCCTACCGACGCAAACCCTTGACCCCTGAACAGCGCCAAGCGCGCGATGCCACACGCCGGATCGAGGCCGAAAAGGCCATGCGCGATCATGAAGAGGCGCAGAAGGCGTTTTATGCCAACAAGGAACGGCTGAGGGCCGAACGGCTGGCACGTGAACAGACGGGGGCGAAGGGCTGACCGAACGCGGCCGCCACGCCAAAGACGTCTCCGCCCCGAGCGCCGGCCTCAGTGCCGGTGGGGGACGCGCGTCACGCTCAACGCCTGCTTCAGCGCTTGAACGGCGCTTGCGAAAGGTTTTCGTGGCGATTGCGCCTCGATCGCTTCGGCTGCGACGCGACAATCGTCTGCGACCTTGAGCAACCCGCTTCGCGCGAGGTCCATGGTGGAGAGGGCTGCCTGCTCCAGGCAAACCCGTTCAAGCCGTCGAAACTCCCGCAACTCTTTGTTCATGCGTCAGCTCTCGATGTCCCGGGGCCATGCGGCGCTGAGTCTGCTTAATGAATGGTTAAAACATCTCTGCCTAGCCGGGTTGGCTGGCATAGAGCTGGTGCGTGCCGGTGCATGCGCCCGGTCTGCGGCGCGGCCCGGGCGGGCTTGACGGCATTTGTCTTCCGCCGGAAGCTTCAATGATCTGAAACTGACATGAACCACGCAGACGTTCGCTTCCAGCCAGTCCGATCCCATCGGCGAAAGCGAGAATGGAGCTGATCATGACCACGTTCGACAAGCGCGAGCAGGGCTTTGAGACCAAATTCGTCCACGACGAGGAGCTCATGTTCAAGGCCACGGCCCGGTCCAACAAGCTGCTCGGGCTCTGGGCCGCAAGCGAGCTTGGCCTCAGCGGCGATGCAGCGACCAGCTATGCGACGGCGTTGGTGACGGACCATCTGGAAAGCCAGACGATGGACGAGATCCTCGACAAGGTGTCAGGCGATCTTGCGGCCAGGGGCGTAGCCCGCGAGCAGGTCGCGGCGAGGCTTCAGGAATGCTTGCACCAGGCGTTGCAGCAGCTTGAAGCTGACAAGTGAAAGAAGCCGGCCTTCGAGATTGCCGGCTTAGATGAAGGTGCTCAGCAGCGCGATCGAGGAGATGCCGATGACGGCCATGGCGAGCTTGATCTTGAGGACGCTCGCAGTGACGTGGCCGAGCCATTCCGGCTCGCTTCCGGGCACCGTGCCGTTTCGTGCTACCGTGCCGAGCGGGAGGCGGGAAGTGTCTTGGAGCGGCTTCGGCAAGTGGCCCGGCGCGATCGCGCTCGCTGCTGCGATCCTGGTTGGCTGTAGCGGCGCTGAGGCGTCGGCGACGCCGCTGACGCCGTTTCGCTACGAGGCGCAGGCGCAGCGTCATTGCCCGCATGACCAGGTCGTCTGGCTCGATTTCAGCAAAGGCGTCTACTACGGCAGGCGTCAGAAGCAGTACGGCCAGGGTTATGACGGCAGCTTCGTTTGCCTGAACGAGGCCCGCGACAGCCTCTATCGCCGCTCGCTGTTTGGGCTGCGCTAAAACGGGAGCAGGGCAATCCAAAACAGATCGCGTGCTGCATCGCAGTGGTGTCGTGGTTAGAAAAAAGGAAAGTGGTGGTCGTGCTCAGCCGAAGGCCAATGCCACGAGGCTCGAGCAGAGCAGGACCAAACCGCCGGCGGTCAATGCCAGGAAGCTATCGGATACGAGGTCATGGTTGCGCATGGGACACCTGTCGCTCTTGTCTTCGATGCTCGATCGGATCGATTAAGATTGTCCGAACGGGCCGTCTTGAAAGAGGTGATGCTTGCCGCCCGCGCGAGTGCCTCAGGCCCTCGTGCGGTAACCTTCAAACGCATGGGCCAGGAAGATCCCCGCGCTTACCAAACCCATCAGTGCCGAAACCGTCTCGATCATCGTCTCATTCCATTCCGCCCTGCACGCGAGAAAACGCGGGCGGCCTTGCACAGTCAAAAGAATTCCGGTGAGCGGACCGACAATGGGGGTGGAGTGAGGATTTGGCGCAACAGAATGTCCGGCGGTGGCACAGAGCAGGGGTGACCCCCAACCCGTAGTTCAGCGAGGAGAAGCAAACGCCCCGTTTACCATCCCGGCGTGAACGCTGTGGGCTCCCCATTTCCGCCGTGTTCGGGTTGCGTTATCGTTACCACTTCCGGCGCGGTGGTGGGCCGCCTCGGATTAAAGGACCGGACAGCGCTTCCCCGTAGCCAAAGCGGGTTGGGTACGCGTCCGGCGAAATGGTATTTGGGGCGAATGGGGATCCGACGGTCAGATTCGGTTTTGCGGGCCGCGCGAGCTGTTGCGGCGGCCGCGGCCTGCCTCGCGCTTGCCAATTGCGCCTCCTCCAACAAATTCGCCAGCCGCGTCGATCCGAAATACGGCGTGTCCTCGAGCCCTCGGGTCGTGGCTTTGGGTGACCCGGTCCCGAAGGGCGGTGGCACCTACCGTGTCGGCAAGCCCTATGTGGTGGGCGGCCGGACCTATGTGCCCGAGGAGGACGTCAACTACCGCGCCGAGGGCATGGCGTCCTGGTACGGCGACGATTTCCACGGCCGCCTGACCGCCAATGGCGAGGTATTCGACATGGGCTCGCTGACCGCGGCACATCCGACCCTGCCGATGCCGTCCTATGCGCGGGTCACCAACGTCTCGAACGGCAAGTCGCTGATCGTCCGCGTCAATGACCGCGGGCCCTATCACGGTAACCGGCTCATCGACGTCTCGAACAAAGCCGCTGAACTCCTTGAATTCAAAGGCAATGGCGTCGCCAAGGTCCGTGTCGAATATGTCGGCCGGGCGCCGCTCGAAGGCTCCGATGACCGCCAGCTGATGGCCACCTTGCGGACCGGGATCCCGGCGCCGTCACCCTCGATGGTCCGGGTCGCCTCCGCGAGGCCCTTCGTACCGGAGCTGCCGTCGTCGAACCGCGGCGCCATTCGCGGCGAGGTTCCGACGCCGGAGGGACGACCCTACAATCTCGGTAACACCTCCGCCGACATGGCTTCACTCAGTGCGACCTCGGAAATGTCGGCTTCGAGCCGCAACCGGGGCCGGGCGCTCCAGAACGCGCGCGCCGTGTCCTATGACGGGGACGGCCGCTACGCCGCCGAGAGCGCGCCTGACGGTGCCGCCGAGGCGCGCAGCATCCTGAGTGGCCGCGGCCTCTACTAGGGTCTGTTGGGATTCATCTGGAGTTTATCGCGGCCGCGGCCAGATAGATCATTGAAGTGAAGCTCTGGTGGGTCTTGTCGGCGCGCATTGC
>NZ_JBEPQV010000060.1:0-19421 GCF_040548035.1 Bradyrhizobium sp. LB8.2
CAACCAAGTGCACCAGAGGATCATGCGGCCACACTGCTCCAGGCGGAACCCCGCAGCCACGATACCGTGTTCATGGTCCGTGTGCAGCGCCGGTTTCGGAGCTGGGGGCTCATGGTGAGGAGCGCGGCTTCGCGCGTCTCGAACCATGAAGGCCCCGCTTTCGCCCGCGGCCATCCTTCGAGACGCCCGCCTTTTGGCGGGCCCTCAGGATGAGGGGGAGCAATGCGGCAACGGGCGTCAGTCGGCGGTTGAATTTCCCGCCGCCCTGTTCCATGAAGCTGTTCAACTGATCGGTCCATTCCAGGGAGAAACGAGAATGAAACTTGTTCGTTATGGCGAAAAGGGTGCGGAAAAGCCTGGCCTGATCGACAAATCCGGCCAATTGCGCGACCTGTCGGCGCATGTGAAGGACCTGACCGGCGAGGCCTATTCGCCTGACAGCCTGAAGAAGTTGACGGCGCTCGATCCCGCCTCGCTGCCCGCCGTCTCCGGCAAGCCGCGGTTCGGCGCGCCTGTTACCGGCATCTCGAAATTCGTGGCGATCGGCCTCAACTACAGCGATCATGCCAAAGAGACCGGCGCTGAGATCCCAAGCGAGCCGATCATTTTCATGAAGGCGAACACCTCGCTGTCCGGCCCGAACGACGCGGTCGAGAAGCCGCGCGGCTCGACCAAGCTTGACTGGGAGGTCGAGATCGCCGCGATCATCGGAACTCGCGCAAAATACGTCTCGGAAGCCGATGCGCTCAACCACGTCGCCGGCTACTGCGTCTGCAACGACGTCTCCGAGCGCGCCTTCCAGATCGAGCGCCTGGGCCAGTGGACCAAGGGCAAGTCGCACGACACGTTCGGCCCGGTCGGCCCGTGGCTCGCCACCAAGGACGAGATCAAGGACGTGCAGAACCTGTCGATGTGGCTCGACGTCAATGGCCAGCGCCGCCAGTCCGGCTCGACCAAGACCATGATCTTCTCGATGGCCAAGTGCATCTCCTATGTCTCGCAGTTCATGACGCTGCTGCCCGGCGACATCATCACCACGGGCACCCCGCCCGGCGTCGGCTTGGGCATGAAGCCGCCGACCTTCCTCAATGTCGGCGACGTCATCACGCTCGGCATCGAGGGTCTCGGCGAGCAGCGCCAGGAGATCGTTGGGGCGTAAAGGCTCCGTCCTCATCCTGAGGAGCGCGCACAGCGCGCGTCTCGAAGGATAGACCACGAACACAGTCGCCCGACGTTCGCGCCGGGTGACGAGAGAGCGCCTCCCTCGCCCATCCTTCGAGACGCGCGCCAAACGGCGCGCTCCTCAGGATGAGGTTTGTATGTCTGGATAGAGGTTATTTCCCATGAAGCTCACCTTCTCTCCCGCCTCGCCCTTCGCCCGCAAGGTGCGCATTGCCGCGATCGAGCTCGGGCTGATCGACAAGATCGAGTTCACACCGGCAACCGTCGCGCCGGGCACGGCCAACGAGGACTACTCGCGCATCACGCCGCTAAAGAAGCTGCCGGTGCTGATCACCAACGACGGCGATGTCATTTTGGACTCTTACGTCATCGTCGAATATCTCAACGAGATGGTCGGCGGCAGCCTGATCCCCGACTACGGTCCGCGGCGCTGGCAGGCCAAGACCAATCATTCCCTGCTCAACGGCATGCTCGATTCCATGCTGCTGTGCCGCTACGAGAAGATGGTGCGGCCGCAGGGCCTGCAATGGCAGGCTTGGTCGGACGACCATTGGAATCGGGCCTGGACCGGCATGGCGCGCTTCGAGAATATGCCTGATGTCCTGAACGGCCCGTTCGACATCTCGCAGATCGGCCTCGTCTGTGTGCTCGGCTATGCCGACTTCCGCTTCGCCGATTGCGGCTGGCGCAAGGCCTATCCGAAGCTCGAGGCTTTCCATCAGAAGGTGCTGGAGCGGCCCTCCGTGAAGATCTCGGTGCCGCCGGCGGCTTAACTCTTCGGAGTTCTCATGAGTCTGAAATACTCGGTCGGCGATCTCACCATCCATCGGATCATCGAGCAGGAGACGACCTTCCTGCCGGCGCTGGAGCTCATGCCCGGTCTCACGCCGGAGGTGCTGTCCGAGAATCGCGCATGGATGCGTCAGGCAAATGCGTTGGACGAGCGGGATGCGCTGATCCTCTGCTTTCAGTCCTATGTCATCAAGACGCCGCATCACACCATTCTGGTCGATAGTTGCATCGGCAACGACAAGCCCCGGCCGCAGCGTCCGAAATGGAACATGAAGACCGACGACACCTATCTGAGCGGGCTCAACGCCGCCGGATTCTCCGTTGACGACATCGACTTCGTGATGTGCACGCATCTGCATGTCGATCACGTCGGCTGGAATACGCGGATGGAAAACGGCCGCTGGGTGCCGACCTTCCCGAAGGCGCGCTACGTGTTCGCCAAGCAGGAATTCGACTACTGGACTGAACAGAATGCGAAGGGGCCGGTGCCGCCCTTCGTGGATAGTGTATTGCCGGTAGTGGAGGCCAAACGACACGAGATCGTCGGCAATGATCACCAGATCGGCGACCACGTGCGCATCATGCCGACGCCGGGCCACACGCCCGGCCATGTCGCGTTCACTTTCGGCCGCGGCAAGGACGACGCAGTCTTCAGCGGCGATCTCATGCATTCGCCGATCCAGACGCTCTATCCGGAGATGTCGGTGAAGTTCGACGTCGATCAGGCACAGGCGGCAACGACGCGCCGCAGCTTCCTGGAACGCTATTGCGACACCGACACGCTGTGCTGCACCGCGCATTTCCCGTCGCCGTCGGTGGGCAAGATCCGGCGCAAGGGCAACGGGTTCGTCTGCGCGGCGGTGTAGCGATTCCACCGAGTGGAGAGACACGATGACAGCGCTCCCCGATATTCCCCTGCCCGCCGGCATCCGCTCACGCTATGTCGACGACATCAACGGCCTGCGCATGCATGTGCTGGAGGCAGGCTTCGAGACCAAGGGGCGGCCTTGCATCCTGCTTCTGCACGGCTTTCCCGAGCTCGCCTTCTCCTGGCGCAAGGTGATGCCGGCGCTTGGCTCGGCCGGCTATCACGTGATCGCCCCGGACCAGCGCGGCTATGGCCGAACGACGGGGTGGAGCGCGGAGTACGATAGCGATCTCGCGCCCTTTTCGCTCTTCAACCTGGTGCGTGACGCGCTGGGGCTGGTGTCGGCGTTCGGCTACAGGCAGGTCGACGTGGTCGGGCATGATTTCGGCAGCCCGGTCGCGGCGTGGTGCGCGCTGATGCGGCCCGACGTGTTTCGTTCGGTGGCGATGATGAGCGCGCCGTTCGGCGGAGCGCCGCCGCTGCCGTTCGACACGATCGACACGCCGGCAAAGCCACCGGTCGAAGATCCCGTGCATCGCGAGCTCGCCGCGCTGCCGCGTCCGCGCAAGCATTATCAATGGTACTATGCGACGCGCGCGGCGAATGCCGACATGCACCGCGCGCCGCAGGGCGTGCATGATGTTCTGCGCGCCTATTATCATCACAAAAGCGCGGACTGGACCGGCAACAAGCCGTATCCGCTGAAATCCTGGTCGGCGAAAGAGCTGGCGAAGCTGCCGACCTATTATGTGATGGACCTGAACGAGACCATGGCCGAGACGGTGGCGAAGGAGATGCCCTCGCCGGCTGCGATCGCGGCCAATCAATGGCTGCCTGACCGCGAGCTCGCCTACTACAGTGCCGAATATGGCCGCACCGGATTTCAGGGCGGCCTGCAATGGTACCGCTACGGCACGTCAGGCATGCTCAACAGCGAGATGCAGCTCTTCTCCGGCCGCAGCATCGACGTGCCCTCCTGCTTCATCTCGGGCAAGCAGGATTGGGGCACCTATCAGCGCCCCGGCGTGTTCGAGGCGATGCAGGCGCGGGCTTGCACGAAGCTGCTCGGCTGCCACCTTGTCGATGGCGCCGGCCATTGGGTGCAGCAGGAGCAGCCTGCCGAGGTGAGCCGTCTGCTGCTCGATTTCCTGGCGAAAAGCCGCGCGGCGTGATTTGACCCGGGAACCCTGACGCCTTATATAGTTTAGAATTATTCTAAACTGTTGAGACAGGGCCACCGTGAAGACCTTTGCCGATCTAACCGAACGCGAGGTGCTTGCGGTCGCGATTGCCTCCGAGGAGGAGGACAGCCGCATCTACATGAGCTTCGCCGAGGATCTGAAGGAGCGTTATCCGGATTCCGCCAAGATCTTCGAGCAGATGGCCGAGGAAGAACGCGGCCATCGCCACATGCTGCTGGAAATGTACGAGCAGCGCTTCGGTCCGCATTTGCCCCCGATCCGCCGCGAGGACGTCAAAGGCTTCCTGCGCCGCCGTCCGGTCTGGCTCACCAAAAACCTGCCGCTCGACACCATCCGCAGGGAAGTCGAGACCATGGAATTACAGGCCGAGCGCTTTTACGTGAAGGCCGCCGAACAGGCGCAGGATGTCGGCGTGCGCCGCCTGCTCGGCGATCTGGCCGAAGCCGAGAAAGGCCACGAAGAGGTGGCGGCGAAGCTGACGGACCAGATCCTGAGTTCAGACGTGCGCGCCGAGGAAGACCGCACCAACCGGCGCATGTTTGTGCTGCAATATGTGCAGCCAGGTCTCGCCGGCCTGATGGACGGGTCCGTCTCGACGCTGGCGCCGCTGTTTGCCGCCGCCTTCGCCACGCATCAGAACTGGCAGACGTTTCTGGTGGGCCTCGCGGCTTCGATCGGCGCCGGCATCAGCATGGGTTTTGCGGAGGCGCTGTCCGATGACGGCTCGCTGACCGGTCGCGGTTCGCCCTGGCTGCGCGGTCTCACCTGCGGCTTGATGACGACGCTCGGCGGCCTCGGCCACACCCTGCCTTATCTCGTCCCGGACCGCTGGCCGAGCGCATTCTGGATCGCGACGGGAATCGCCGGCGTCGTCGTGTTCTTCGAGTTGTGGGCGATCGCCTTTATCCGCTCACGCTACATGGACACGCCGTTCCTCCAGGCCGTGTTCCAGATCGTGCTCGGCGGCGCCATCGTGCTGGCGGTGGGCGTATTGATCGGAGCGGCGTAGGCTCCTCACGCTCTGTAGCGGCATATCAATCACCGTCAAACAGCCGTTGCAGCATTCGGCCAAACTGCGCATCATCCCTCCGGCAATAAGAGCAGGAGAAGCGCCGTGGCCAAGTCGGATTGGAGTTTCAAGAGTGCGGTCGAGCTGTCGGCCGCATTGACCGCGAAGAAGGTCTCGTCGGTCGAGCTCACGCAGGATGCGATCGACCGCATCGAACGCCACGACGGCAAGGTCAATGCGATCTGCGTCCGGGATTTTGATCGCGCGCTTGGCGCCGCGCGCGAGGCGGACGCCGCATTGGCGCGCGGCGAGCGGAAGCCGCTGCTTGGCCTCCCCATCACGGTGAAGGAATCCTACAACGTCGCCGGCCTGCCCACGACCTGGGGCTGGACGCCGCAGAAGGATTTCAAGCCGGCGGAGGACGCGCTGTCGATCACCCGGGTGAAGAACGCTGGCGGCGTTATCCTCGGCAAGACCAACGTTCCCGTTGGGCTCGGGGATTGGCAGAGCTACAACGATATCTACGGCACGACGAACAATCCGTTCGATCTCGGCCGCACGCCCGGTGGCTCGTCGGGCGGCTCGTCTGCGGCGCTCGCGGCAGGCTACGGACCGCTCTCGCTCGGGTCCGACATCGGCGGCTCGCTGCGCGTGCCCGCATTCCATTGCGGGGTCTATGCGCACAAGCCGACCTACAATCTCTGTCCGACGCGTGGCCACACGCCGCCGCCGTTTCCAGCGATTCCGATGGAGCGCGATATGGCGGTGATCGGTCCGATGGCGCGGAGCGCAGCCGATCTGCCCCTGCTCCTGGACGTGATGGCGGGCCCCGATCCGCTGGACCTGGGCATCGGATACAGGCTCGCGCTGCCGGAGGCGCGACACCATGCGCTGAAGGATTTCCGTGTGCTGGTGATCGACAGCCACCCGTTGCTGCCTGCGAATGCCGACATTCGCAGCGCGATCCAGAAGCTGGCGGAGCAGCTGGCGGGCGCAGGTGCGAGCATCACCCGCGAAAGCCCGCTGTTTCCCGACTTCACGGAGGCCTCTCGCCTCTACATGCGCATGCTGATGGGCTTTCTGGGCGCCTTCTTTCCGCCGGACATTCTCGCCGGCGCGCGTGCCGGGGCAGCGCACCTCTCACCAGAAGACAAGGGCCTGTCTGCCGAGCGGCTGCGCGGCATGACCAGCACACATCAGGCCTGGGTGTTCGACGAGGGCGCTCGCGCCGGCTTGCGCGCGCAATGGCGGCATTTGTTCAGGACATTCGACGCGGTGATCTGCCCGATCATGCCTACCCCCGCTTACCCGCATGATCATTCGCCGCAGCAGGAGGCGCGCCGGATCAACATCGACGGTAAGGACTTTGCCTATCCGGACCAGCTCGCCTGGCCCGGCATCGCCACACTGACGGGCCTGCCGGCAACGGCTATTCCGCTCGGTCTGTCGAAGGACGGCCTGCCGGTCGGCGTGCAAATCATCGGGCCCTTCCTCGAGGACCGCACGCCGCTGAAGCTCGCCGCGCTGATCGAACGCGAGTTCGGCGGGTTCGTGCCGCCGCCCTCGTTCAATGACTAGTCCTTCTCGTAGCTGCGAGGAGCTCTTGCGACGAAACAATGGAGAGAAACCTCATGAGCCAGGACATGGATGAACTCACCACGCTCAACCGCGACTATGTCGCCTCCGTGCAGAATTGCGACGTCAAGCGCTTCGACGAGATTTTGGCGCCGGAGTTCTACTGCTCCAATCCCGACAAGACGCTGGTCGATCGCGCGGCCTTCCTGAAGCAGACGGCGCAACCGATTGCGATCCGGAATCTCGGGGAGCACGACGTCATCATCCGCATCATGGGCGATTTCGCCATCATCCACGCGGCGACGAGCTACACCACGGCGGACGGCCAGAAGGCAACCGGGCGCTATACCGATTGCTGGGCGAAGAAGAACGGGACGTGGCTGGCGGTGTCGGCGCACGTGTCGCGATAGGGAGCGCATCGCACCCGCGCATTCTCCCGGGCATCCAAATACCGGGAGGCATCGAGGTCACCGCTCCAAGTTCTTCAACAGCAAATTCAACGCTGTCGCCGCGAACGTCTGCATGTTGGCGAAGCGGTCGTTGCTGCCCGTCTCCCGCGTCATCACCTCTGCGGCGGGACCGGCAACCGCCATGCAGCTGTGGCCTGCCGCATCGCCGTAGCGGTTGCCGGTGGGACCGGCGGCGCCGGTTTCGGACAGGCCCCAGTCGCAGTTGAAGCGGCCGCGCATCTGCTCGGCCAACAGTTGCGCGTAGGGCTCCGACGAGGAGCGAAAGCCCTTCATTCCTCCGTCCGAAATATCCATCAGCACGCGCCTGGCGTCGCGGGTGTAGACCACGGCGCCGCCGAGGAAGTAGGCGGACGCGCCGGGCACCGCGAGCAGGCTGGCCGCGATCAGGCCGCCGGTGGAGGATTCGGCCACGGCAATGGTCTGTTTGCGCGCGATCAGTTTCGCCGCGACCTGTTCCGCAATACCGACGAGCTCTTTCATGTCCTGCACCTCTGATCCTCGCAACCGAGCTGTGCCTTCCTAGCATATGACAGCGCCATTGGCCGAGTTGCGGACGACGGGCAGGCCTGCTTGAATGGCAGGCGCAAGACGGCGCGGCCAAGCGCTGCGCAAGCGTAACGTCAAGAGGAAACGTAAAAGGGAGACGTCATGGCGTCCCTGATCGCCGGCGGGGTGGATTGCGATGTGCATCCGGCCGTGCCGCATCTGACCAGCCTGCTGCCGTTCCTGAATGACTATTGGCGCGATCAGGTGACGACGCGCGGCATGGTCGATCTCATCTCGCAGTCCTATCCGCAGAACTCGCCGATCACGGCGCGGCCCGACTGGCGCCCTGAAAGCGGCAAGCCGGGCGAGAGCCTGACGGACATGCAGCGCCACGTGCTCGACCCCTTCCAGCTCTCGCACGCCATCTGCAATCCGCTTTATGGCGTGCAGATGGTGTTTTCGGAGGATCTGCAGGCCGCCTTCTGCCGCGCGCTGAACGAGTGGCTCGCGAAAGAATGGCTCGATCGCGATCCGCGGCTGCGCGGCTCGATCGTGATCCCCACGCAAAGCATCGAGAAGGCCGTCGCCGAGATCGAGCGCTGCGCGCAGGACCGCCGCTTCGTGCAGGTGCTGATGCTGGTGATGGGCGACACGCCGCTCGGCAAGCGCGCGCTGTGGCCGATCTACGAGGCGGCGGAACGGCTGGAGCTGCCGATCGGCGTGCATGCCGGTTCCGCCTATCACAATCCGCCGACGGCTGTGGGGTGGGGGTCCTATCACATCGAGGACTATGTCGGTCAGGCCCAGGCGTTCCAGACCCAGCTCACCAGCCTGATCGTCGAGGGCGTGTTCGCCAAATATCCGCGCTTGAAGATGGTGATGCTGGAATCCGGCGTCTCCTGGATCTCCCCCTTTCTCTGGCGCCTGCACAAGTTCTGGCGCGGCGTGCGGATGGAGACGCCGTGGGTCGACCGCGCGCCGCTGGAGATTGTGCGCAGCAACATCCGGTTCTCGTTGCAGCCATTCGATGCGCCGCCGGATGAGGCGACATTAATTCGCCTGTTTGAGCATATGCAGTCGGACGAATTGGTTCTATTCTCCACCGACTATCCGCACTGGCAGTTCGATGGCCAGGAGGCGCTGCCCGCAGGTCTCACCCCCGATCTCGTGCGCAAGATCATGATCGATAATCCGCATGCGACCTATCCCCGCCTGACTTAGCCCGCTGCCAAAGGAGGCAAGGCGATGAATATTCAGTTCCGCGAAAGCTCAGAAGCCGCTTCCCCACTGACCGTCAAAACCGCGATCGCGGACTGCGACATCCATCCGGCACGCGCGACCCCCACCGAGCTCTATCCTTATCTGGCCAAACGCTGGCAGCATCATCTCGAAGTCTACGGCGTCCATGCCTATCAGGGCATGATGGAGGGCCCGCCCTATCCGAAGGCTCAGCCCAACGCCTCGCGCCGCGACGCCTATCCGCCGGAAGGCGGGCCGCAGGGCTCTTCGCTCTCCTTCATGCAGAAGCAGCTGCTCGATCCCAACAACGTGCAGCTCGGCGTGCTCAATCCGCTCAACACCGGGCAGGGCATCCGCAATCACGAGCTCTCGGCGGCGCTGTGCTCGGCGATCAACGACTGGCAGATCGACAAATGGACCAGCAAGGACAAGCGGCTGAGGGCGTCCATCGTCGTCGGCAATGAGGACGGCCCGTCGGCCGCGGCCGAAATCCGCGAGCGCGCCGGCGACAAGAATTTCGTGCAGGTGCTCTTGCTAAGCCGCAATGTCGAGCCACTCGGACAGCGCCGCTACTGGCCGATCTATCAGGCCGCGGAAGAGGCCGGCCTTCCCGTCGGCGTCCACGCCTTCGGCTTCGGCGGCAACCCGATCACGCCGTCGGGCTGGCCGAGCTACTACATCGAGGAGATGGTCGGCCACTCGCAGTGCCAGCAATCGGCGCTTGCGAGCCTGGTGCTGGAGGGCGTGTTCGAGCGCTTCCCGAAATTGAAGATGGTGATGATCGAAGCCGGCTTCGGCTGGGCGCCGTCACTGGCGTGGCGGCTCGACAAGGCCTGGCAGCGGCTCAGGAGCGAGGTGCCACACGTCAAACGGCCGCCGTCGGAATATATCCGCGAGCAGGTGTGGTACACGACGCAGCCGATGGAGGATCCGGAGCGGCGCGAGGATCTGTTCGACGTCATCAAGTGGATCGGATGGGACCGGCTGCTGTTCGCGACCGACTACCCGCATTGGGACTATGACGAGCCGTCGCGCGTCTTGCCGGCGGGCGTCGGCGAGGCGGATCGCGAGGCGTTCTATCTGGGCAATGCGAAGAAGCTGTACGGCATTTCCTGATGGCAAGACACGTCATCGCCGCGGTGGATGAACTGCCGCCCGGCACGCGAAAATTTCTGGAGATCGACGGGCGGCCGATCGCGGTCTTCAACATCAAGGGCGAATATTTCGGCCTGATGAACCGCTGCCCGCATCAGGGCGCGGCGCTGTGCGAGGGACCGCTGATCGGGCTCGCGCAATCCAGTGACCCCGGCGAGATCGAGTATACCAAACTCGGCGAGATCATCCGCTGCCCCTGGCACGGCTGGGAGTTCGACATCCGCACCGGCCAGTCCTACTGCGACCCCCGCCGCTTCCGCGTGAAGGCCTATCCGGCCCATGTCGAGCCGGGTGCGAGCGTGGTCAAGGGGCCGTATGTCGCCGAGACGATCCCGGTAAAGGTCGAGAGCGATTACGTGGTGGTGGAGTTGTAACTCCCGCCGTCATTCCGGGGCGCCCGAAGGGCGGCCCCGGAACGACATTCAGTGTCCGGCAACCGGCTCCGCCACCGCATCATACGTCGGCACCGTCTTGCCGCCGCCGCGATAAACGACGAGCGCGGCGATGATGCCGAGCGCCGCGCCGAACATGAGCCAGTACGCCGGCGAAGCCTTGTCGCCATTGGTCATGCTGATCAGTTTGGTCGCGACAATGGGGGTGGACGTGCCGAAGATGCCTGCAGCCATCGCAAAAGCGATCGAGAAACAGGTGGTACGGACATGTGCCGGGACGATCTCGACCAGACATCCCAGCATCGTGCCGCTGTAAACGCCAAAGTAGAACGAGAACATCATCTGCACGGCCAGCAGCTTTCCGAGAGTGGGCTCTGCCGCGAGCCAGGACAGCGCCGGGTAAGCGGTGACCAGCGATAGGCCTGCGATCGTCAGCAGCACCGGCTTGCGGCCGATGCGGTCGGATACCGCGCCGCCGACCGGATTCCAGATGAAGTTGGTCACCGCAACGAAAAGGGTCACGAGCAATGTCCCCGTGGGCGAAAGGTTGAGCTGCTTGCCAAAGCCGGGGGCATACACCGTGATGAAATAGAAAGTCGTCGTGGTCAGGACCGCGATCATCATGCCGAGGACGACAATGCGCCAGTTCGCGAGCGCCGAAGTGAACACCTCGCTTGCGGTCGGATGTCTCTTCATGGCCAGGAAGGCCGGCGTTTCCTCAAGCGAGCGCCGCAACATGAAAATGACGGGGATGATGATGCAGCCGATAAGGAACGGGATGCGCCACTTCGCGATTCCTCCGAGGGAGTCCAAGAACGTGTCGCTGGGCATGACTTCCCTCAGGACAAAGCCGATGACCGCAGCCACAAAGATCGCGACCTGCTGACTGGAAGATTGGAACGAGGTGTAAAAGCCGCGATTGCCGGGCGTCGCGATCTCGGAAAGATAAACAGAGACGCCGCCCAGCTCCACGCCGGCGGAGAACCCCTGTATCAACCGGCCAATCAGGACGATAATCGGGGCGGCAACGCCGATCGCGGCGTAAGAGGGGCAGAAGGCGATCACCACGGTACCGAGCGCCATCAGCGCGAGCGTGACGATCAGCCCCTGGCGACGGCCGATGCGGTCGATATAGGCACCTAGTACGATCGCGCCGACCGGACGCATCAGAGCACCGAGCCAAAACACGCCGTAGGCATTGAGTAGCGCCGCGGTCTCGTCCGCGGCGGGGAAAAACGCCTTTGCGATATCTTGCGCATAGAAGCCGAACAGGAAGAAGTCGAACTGCTCGAGGAAATTGCCGCTCGTTGCACGCAGGATTGCGCCGATGCGCGACTTGATCTCGGGCGGATTGGTTGATGCTGCTGGTCCAGCCATGGCGTCACTCCCCTGGAAGACGTAGCCGGACCGGAACTCACTTCACGGCAGGCGACGGATAGTTGCTGCGACGATCTGCCCTACCCCTCTCGCGCTGGCCGCGGCGCGTCAACTCAATTCGCCGGCGAAGCCGATGATTTTCAGGCTATATTTTGCGTTGCAGCAATCATCCATTCGCGGAATGCGGCGAGCTTCGGGGCCTCGCGGCGGCCCTCCGGCGCGACCAGGTAGAAACCGGCGTCGGCCGGCAGCGCGATCTTGAAGGGAACGACGAGCCGGCCCTTGGCGATGTCGTCCCGGACGTAGGAGGTCCGCCCCATCGCCACGCCGATGCCGTCGATCGCGGCCTGGATGGTCATGAAGATCATGTCGAAGGTGATGCCGGGCTGCCTGGCGATGTCGGCCGGCAGACCCGCCGCCGTCAACCACAGCCGCCAGTCGTCGCTGTTGGCGTTGGAGGTGTGCAGCAGCATGTGGCTCTTGAGGTCCTCCGGAGAGCGCAGCGGCTTGCCCCCGTGCAACAAAGATGGGCTGCACACCGGAAACAGCTCGTCCGCCATCAGCCAGTCGGCGCGCAAGCCCGGCCACTGGCCGCGCCCGTAGCGGATCGCGGCGTCGACATTGTCGCGCTGAAAATCGACCAGGCTGGTCGAGGTGGTGATGCGGACGTCGATGCCGGGATGGTGCTCCTGGAAATCAGTCAGCCGCGGCAGCAGCCATTTTGCGGCCAGCGAGGCCAGCGTCGAAACGGTCAGCACCTTGTCGTCGTCCTTGCGCAGCAGCCGATCGGTGGCAAGGCGGAGGTCGTTGAAGGCGGCACGGACGCCCGGCAGATAGTCGCGCGCCTCCGGCGTCAGCGCCAGCGCGCGGTTCTGCCGGACGAACAGGCGGATGCCGAGCTCCTCCTCCAGCCTGCGGATCTGATGGCTGATCGCAGTCTGGGTCACATTCAGCTCGGAAGCGGCCAGCGTGAAACTGAGATGGCGCGCGGCGGCCTCAAAGGCCCGCAATCCGTTCAGGGAAGGCAATCTGGCAGTCATCTGGCAGCAGGATACATGACGTTATTTCATGCGAAAGAGTACAAATTGTCGTTTGTCGCAGCGCAGTAGGAAGCAGATATAAGCGGTCAACTTAGCTCCAGGAGCTGAAAATGTCTACTTTGACCCAGAATTCGATGACAAATCATCATGCGCCCGGCCTGATCCACCAGATCGGCGAGACCCTTCACGTCTGGCACGAGCGCTACCGAACCCGGCGTCAGCTGACCAACTGGTCCGCGCGTGACCTCCAGGACGTCGGGCTGTCCTGGAGCGATGTGGCCTTCGAGGCCGATAAACCCTTCTGGCGGGCCTGATTGGCCGCCAGGCCGGCGCCGCCTGATCACAGGGGCGCCGGCGGTCCCTTCTCCCTTGAGGTCCCCTTGTGGGCATGTGTCATGAGCACCCTCCGCCTGGAAGATTTGAAGCAATATTCGGACTCGCTGCGCACCCGGCACGGTGAGCCGGTGAACGTTCGCTTCGTCGAGCCGCGCGACACCGACGAGCTCCAGCATTATATCCGCTCGCTCTCGACCCGCTCCCGCTACAACCGCTTCTTCGGCGGGATCAGCGAGTTGCCGAAAGGCCTGCTTCACGACTTCCTTCAGGTCGGCGAGCGCGATCGTTTTACGGTGGTCGCGACCATGATGGTCGACGGCTTCGAGACCATCGTCGCCGAAGCGCGCTACGCGCTGCATGCCGAAACCGCGACGGTTGAATTCGGCCTGTCGGTCGACGATCACTGGCAGGGCCACGGCATCGCCACCGTGCTCATGAAGAATCTCGAGTGCCGCGCGGCTGCGCTCGGTGCCGAGCGCATGCTCGGCGACACGCTCCGCTCCAACGAGGCCATGATTTCGCTCGCGCGCAAATCCGGCTTTGCCTTCGTCAATCATCCTGATGACTGGAAACTCGTCCGCTTCGACAAGGAGATCAGCGTCGCACCAAAGGACATTCCCTGCGCGAGCTGGCGCCTCATCGCCCTTTCCCGTCGGGCCGAAAGCCCCTCAGCCTCGGCCTGACACCACTCGAGCCCGGCTTGGCGAAAACCAGAGCCGGGCATTTTTTTATCCCATTCATAAACCGTCATCCTGAGGCGCTCGTTCTGCGGTCTTCCGCAGAACGGGCCTCGAAGGATGGACGGCCCGGCTGGTTTTTATTTTCGCCGCGGCAACAGCGGGGCCGTCGCCCTTCGAGGCCTCCGCTCCGCTCCCGGCTCAGGGTGACGGTCAACCATTTTCGGAAGCCCTACTTCCCCCTGAACACCGCCTTGCGCTTCTCGATAAACGCCTGCACCGCCTCCTTGTGATCGGCGGTCGTGGTCAGGCGGATCAGCCGTTCAGCCTCATGATCGCGCGCGGTTTCGAAGTCGAATTGCAGGGCCTCGTCGAGATTGTCCTTCATGTAGCGCAGCGCGAGGCGCGGGCCTTCGGCGAGCGATTTCGCCAGCGCGAAGGCCTGTGCCTGCAATTTGTCATCGGGCACCACGCGGTTGACGAGCCCGATCGCCTCACAACGTGCTGCGTCAACGCGATCGCCGGTGAACAGCAACTCGCGCGCCCGCGCGGTGCCGACGAGCCGCGTCAACAGCCAGGCGATCCCGTAATCGCCGCTCAGCGCGATGCGGGCGTAGCCGGTGGCCACGAAGGCCGATTGCGCGGCGATGCGGATGTCGCAGGCCATGGCGATGGCCAGCCCCGCGCCGACCGCGGGACCGGGGAGCGCCGCGATGGTCGGCTTGCGCACCGACACCAGCGCGCCGGTGAGCAGCCGCTGCCGCTCCTGGAGATCGGCCACGCGGTCTTCCAGCGACACCTCCAGCTTCTTCGGGTCGCGATGCGCGCCCATGCCCTTGACGTTGCCGCCGGCGCAAAAAGCTTCTCCCGCGCCGGTGATCAGCAGCGCGCCGACATCGGGGTTCTCGCCGCAGCTGCGGATCATCGTGCGCAGCGCCGGGGTCAGCGCGTCCGACAGCGAGTTGCGCGCCTCGGGCCTGTTCAGCGTGATCAATGCGACGCGATCACGGATCACGCAGAGGAGTTCATTGGTGCCGGTGTCGATGGTGGTTTCCGTGGTCATGTCGCTCCCTCTCCTTCGTCATTGCGAGGAGCGAAGCGACGAAGCAATCCAGCCTTTTTCCACGGAGGCATTCTGGATTGCTTCGCTTCGCTCGCAATGACGGTCGTTGTGACGTTATCGCCCTCAAAACTTCTCCACCCAGGGCCGCAACTCGAGCTCCCAGCTCCAGGCGCTGCGCGGCTGCTGCAACACGTTCCAGTAGCTCTCCGCGATGGCATCGGGATCGAGCATCGAACCCGGCTTGTCTTCGGGCTCCGTGCGCGCCGCGCTGCGGATGCCGCCGTCGATGACAAAATGCGCGATGTGGATGCCTTGCGGCGACAATTCGCGTGCCATGCTCTGCGCGAGGCCGCGCAGCGCGAACTTGCCCATCGCGAACGGGGCCGACTGCGCATAGCCCTTGACGCTTGCCGAAGCGCCGGTGAACAGGATCGCGCCGTGCTTGTTCGGCAGCATACGTTTTGCCGCCTGCTGCGCCACCAGGAAGCCGCCATAGGCGCTGACCGCGATCGCCTGCGCCACGTCGGCCGGGACGAGATCGACGAACGGCCCGCGCGCGCGACCGCTGGCGTTGTAGACCACCACGTCGGGCGTGCCGATCTCGCGTTCGACGAGGCCAAACAAGCGCTCGACCTCCTCGGGCTCGGTGGCGTTGCAGGCATAGGCCTTGGCGCCGGTCTCGCTGCAGAGCGCGCCAAGTTTCTCGATTTTTCGCGCGGCCAGCGCGACGCGGATGCCCTGGGCAGACAATAGCCGCGCCAGCGAGGCGCTCAGGCCTTCGCCGGCGCCGACGATGAGGGCGATCTTGTATTTCGGGTGTTCCATGGCGTGATCTCTCGCAGACGGGAAGCCGCTGATCTATGCACGGACCGTGCGGACAACCAGCCGGGACGATCACAATTCCGCAGAGCGAATTGCTCCCTCACGGCGATCATGCCTCCCTGACGATTTGCGGCTTTCTCCACTTTCGCGACTGGAGCATGATCGACATCATCTCAAGCGGCAAGCGCCAAATCGGCGTAAGATGTCCGCGAAGCGCGGAAACGAAGAGGACGATCATGGACAAGCCGGCCCCTGCGCAGGCAAAACGAGTCGCGGCCGCACCATCCGGACTGCTGGCTCCCGATACCACCGGCATGAATTTCTACCGCGCCGATCAGGCGTTGACGGATCTCCTGCGCATCCATCTGCCGGAGACGCTGTTCCGCCACATCGAGCCGCATCTCGATCGCCTGGGTGAATTGGCCGGCGGCCATCTCGACGACTGCGCGCGGCTCGCCGACCGGCACACGCCGGTGCTGCACCAGCGCGACAAGTTCGGCCGCGACGTGCAGTGGATCGAATACCACCCGGCCTATCGCGAGTTGGAGAACGCGGCCTTCGGCGAGTTCGGCATCCACGCGCTTTCGATCCGCAAGGGCATCATGGGCTGGCCGGACAAATATCCGGTCGTGGCGAAACACGCTTTCACTTTCCTGTTCAACCAGACCGAATTCGGCATGGGCTGCCCGATCAACGTCACCGACGGCTGCGCGAAATTGCTGGCGAATTTCGGCAGCGATGCGCTGAAGGCGAAATATCTCGATGGCCTGACCCAGACCGACATGAGCAAGCTGACCCAAGGCGGCCAGTTCATGACCGAGAAGGAAGGCGGCTCCGACGTCGGCACGCTGACGACGACGGCCGTGCAGGAGGGCGACCATTGGCGCCTCACCGGCGAGAAATGGTTCTGCTCGAACGCCGACGCTAAAATCGTGATGCTGCTGGCGCGCCCCGAAGGCGCCGGCCCCGGAACGCGCGGCGTCGGCCTGTTCCTGATGCCGCGCTTCCTCGACGACGGCTCGCAGAACCACTACCGGATCGTGCGCCTGAAGGACAAGCTCGGCACGCGCTCGATGGCGTCAGGCGAGATCAAGCTCGAAGGCGCGATCGCCTATGCGGTCGGCAAGCTCGACCGCGGCTTCGTGCAGATGGCCGAGATGGTGAACTCGTCGCGGCTGTCCAACGGCGTCAAATCCACGGCGCTGATGCGCCGCGCCTATCACGACGCGATGACGGTCGCAAAGAACCGCGTGGTGTTCGGCAACCGCATCATCGACCTGCCGCTGGGCCGGCGCCAGATGCTGAAGATCATGCTGCCGGTCGAGCAAGCACTGTCGATGAGCTTTCTCACCGCGGACGCGCTCGACCGCGCCGAGGCCGGCAGCCAGGATGCCGCTGCGCTGCTTCGCATCCTGACCCCGACACTGAAATTCCGCGCCACGCGTGATGCGCGAAAGGTCTGCGGCGATGCCCTCGAGATGCGCGGCGGCATCGGCTACATCGAGGAATTCGCGACCGCGCGGTTGCTGCGCGACGCGCATCTCGGCTCGGTCTGGGAAGGCACCGGCAACATCGTCGCGATTGATGCGCTGAGGCGCGCGGTCGGACGCCACGGCGCCGAATCTGCGCTCGCCGCCGATCTGCACGCCCGGCTCGATGACAGCCCCTCGGTGCCGCAGGCGTGGCGCGACCGGCTGCACATTCTCACCGATCGCGCAGTCGGCTTCGCGCGCGAGGTCGCGGGCAAGGCCGACAACGAGGCCGATGCGCGCCGCGCCACCAGCCTGCTCTATCATGTCGCCAGTGCCGTCGCGCTCGCCTGGGAGGCGCACCGCATTCACGACATGCGCGGCGATGCGCGAAGGCTGCTGATGTCGCGGCTGGTGATCGATCACCGGGTATCGCCGAGCGATCCGTTCCGGCTGACGGAAAATGCCGTGCAGCAGAAGATCGCCACGCTGCTGCTTGGCGATCGCGCAGCTGATATGAGCGAGGTTGGCGAACTGGTTCTGGCAGCGTAGGCTGCACCCGCGTTCAAAGCAAAAAAAGCGATAGGGAGTGCTCGATGAAGGCCGCCGTCCTCCATGAAGTCAACAAACCCCTGGTCATCGAGGATGTCAGCCTGCCGAAGCCCGGCCCGCGCGAGGTCCTGATCCGGACGTCGGTGGCGGGTCTCTGCCACTCCGATCTGCACTTCATGGAGGGGCTCTATCCGCATCCGCTGCCCGCGGTGCTCGGGCACGAGTCCGCCGGTGTCGTCGAGCAGGTCGGCTCCGACGTGACTTATGTAAAGCCCGGCGATCACGTCGTCACCTGTTTGTCGGTGTTCTGCGGCACCTGCGACAATTGCACCACGGGCCGCACGGTGCTCTGCACCGACACCACGGTGAAATTGCTGCCGGGTGCCTCCAATCGGATGCAGTGGGCCCGCTCGGAGAAGCTGCATCAGTTCCTCAATCTTTCCTCCTTCGCCGAGCAGATGCTGGTGCATGAGAACGCGATCGTCAAAATCCGCAAGGAGATGCCGCTCGATCTCGCCGCGCTGATCGGCTGCGGCGTCATCACCGGCTATGGCGCGGTCGTGAACACGGCGAAGGTGACGGCCGGCGAGACCGTGGCCGTGATCGGCTGCGGCGGTGTCGGCATGGCTGCGATCAACGGCGCGCAGATCGCGGGTGCCGGCCGCATCATTGCCATCGACACCAATCCGGCAAAGCTGCAGCTCGCGACCAAGCTGGGCGCCACCGACATCATCAACCCCGCCGACGGCGACGTCGTGAAGCAGGTGCGCGATCTCACCAATGGCGGCGTGCATCATTCCTTCGAGGTGCTCGGCCGCAAGGAGACCGCCGAGCAGGCTTTCGGCATGCTCGCCTCGGGCGGCACGGCCACCATCGTCGGCATGATTCCGTTCGGCCAGAAGATCGAGCTGCACGGCTTCGACTTCCTGCGCGAGCGCAGGATCCAGGGCTCCTCGATGGGCTCGAACCACTTTCGCGTCGACATGCCGCGGCTGGTGGATTTCTACCTGCGCGGACGGCTGCATCTGGAAGACTGGATCTCGGCCAAGCTGAATCTCTCCGAGATCAACGAAGGTTTTGCCAACATGAAAGCCGGCAAGACGCTGCGCAGTGTGATCATATTCGACAGCTGATTGCTGGCGCTCCCGTGTTGCTCCGAAACGGCTGTCAGCCCCGGCTTGACCGCGCGAGAGTTGAAGTCAAGGCAACCGGTCCGGGCTGTCGGCCGAGCTGCGACGCGACTCTTTCAGGAGCAGCAGCGTCATAACCGTGGCGAGACTAGCGGTGAGCAGGTACACGGGGGACACGTTCCAACTGGCACCTTCGAAGACCAGATTGGAGAGCAATCCCGCAATCGACACGATGAAGCCGAGCCAGGCAAACCTCGGAAAGCGAAATCCACGTTCGCCGCGCCAAAGATCAAGCACGAGGTAGAACACGAGAACGGTGTTGCAGAGTGCCGCCGGCAGCAGGCCCAGGACGATCCCGCTTTCGAACGCGAGATAGGATAACACGCCGTCGACTTGAGCAATCGCCGCGAAGGGCAAATAGCGCGGATTGAGGCAGGCAAGCGCGATGGACGTAAGTTCGAACGCATAGAAGTAGCGCTCGTGCATCTTCGGCTGTCGAATTCACACATATTGCGGAGGAATTTGATTGCTGATTCCGTGAGTTGAGTGATGATTCGCGGGAGCGAGCGATGTCTGGGATGGATT
>NZ_JBEPQV010000061.1:0-18663 GCF_040548035.1 Bradyrhizobium sp. LB8.2
CGCCCATTGGGCGTCAGTCAAAACGAATCGGTCCATCCCAAGCTTGAATCACAACCAAGCCCCGATGAGAATCCTGAATCCCAACAGACCCTAGGTGGTGTTGCGCCTGTTCGTTCTTATGCACATCCGGAACCTGAGCTATGGTGCTCTGGACGAGAGGAGCGCGCCGAGCTCGTCTGCCGCGATTTCTCGCGGGTGGGCGGTGGCAAGATGCCGGATGCCAAGACCATGGGCCGCGGCCGGTTCTGAGGTGCTCAAGCACATCCACGATCTGCTCGTGACGAAAGCGCAGGACAACGGCGTCATTGCAGGCGAGCGGATGCGCGTGGACACGTCCGGGGTGGAAACCAACATTCACCATTCGACCGACAGCACATTGCGGAACGGCGTGCGGGTGCAGACCGGACTGGAGGGCCTCCGCGAGGACCCCGATAGGATGTTGCCGCTGGTGCTGGAGGTGATGCGTCAAACCGGGCCCGCATCTTCCACGGCGACACTCTTGTGGAAGATGAGGTTCTCAGCGTGTTCGATCCGTCGACCGAGCAATGCCGGCAAGCCCGAATGACGTCGGCAAAATGATCAAGCTGGTAGAAGCCGAAAACCAGATCGTTGTCGACTACGAAGTCTATGCTCGGTGCCCCAGTGATTGCGATCTGTTGATCCAGGCCGTCGCAACCCACCAGGTCCAGCTGGGGACGCGCGCCGCGGGGGTGGCGACTGACTTCGGGTTCTACTCTGCCCGGAATGAGGCCGCTGCGAGAGTACGGGGTCAAGCGGGTTGCATTCCCAATCGATCGAGAAAAAAAGCCCTGAGCGCATCGCGAACAGAAGAAGCGCCGGTTCCGCGATGGCCAGAAATGGAGCACGGGATGTGAAGGAAACATCAGCGTGGCTAACCGGCGAAATGGTCTCAATCGGCCCCGATACAAGGGTGACCCCGAATGCAGCGCTGGGTCGCTTTCAGCGTGATCTCTAACAACCACGTCAACATGGGCCGGACGACGAGCAGCCGAGCCGCTCCGGTAGACCTCGCACACATCATTGCTCGCTTCAGACCCCGGCCGTCCACCCGGCGGGCTTTGCTTTGGCCCACGCCGTTGGCCAAAGGTGGAAAGCATCAATTTTGCGCCGGCAAGCAGACTAGAGTGACCTATCCGACCGGCACTATTTGCCGAAGGGAGAGATATGCGAAACTTCATCGACGACTATGAACGCATCGCGAACTGGAGGGCAGCCCTCGCTCATCGAGCCGCTCTAGCGGTGTCCGTCTTCCGGGAGGAGGGCCTCACGCTCATGAGCAGACCGGCCTCGCTGTCGCTGCACTGGGTGCCACATGCCGGCTTCCTCACCATGAAAAGCGCGGAATTGCGTCGTGGCGTCTCCAATCGAGATCCTGAAGTGAGCTGCAACGACTGCCGAGGCTTGCGCCCTT
This sequence comes from Bradyrhizobium sp. LB8.2, assembly GCF_040548035.1. Taxonomy (NCBI): domain Bacteria; kingdom Pseudomonadati; phylum Pseudomonadota; class Alphaproteobacteria; order Hyphomicrobiales; family Nitrobacteraceae; genus Bradyrhizobium; species Bradyrhizobium sp. LB8.2. The sequence continues at coordinate 1,433 of NZ_JBEPQV010000061.1, forward strand.
GTAGGCTCTCGCGGGTTAAGGATCGATCAGCCCGACGTGCTCTCCGCGTGATCGGGTGTCGTTACATTTGAGCGCGTGTCCCCGTGATCGACTGGAATGACAAGCGAAGCGAAAGATCGCGCGTTAGTGAAACATGCGTTCTAGCCATTTCGCTGGGCGAAAGCGCAGGTAATTGTTTGGTTTCAGACATGGCGTTAGCGGGTACGCCTGTCGGTGCCAGACAGGGTGAGGTTTATAACAATCCTCATCCTGCCGGCTATCCAGCTCTAAAGACTTAAGTTTTTGTATTCAACCACGGCTGGCACACTCGTTGCAGACCCCTGCGCGATAGACGGCTGTTAGCCCTGCATCGACATGCAGAGGGATTGGCCGCCGGATGGCACGTGAGCGAGTAAAGAAGCGGATATGACCAATCGGTGGAGGGCGGGCATGACATCACCCAGACGCATCTTGGTCAGCGATCCCGGGGCAAATCAACAGCGTCACAGACGGTGCTCGCATGCGCTCAGCCGAGATGAAATACAACATCTGATCGACCGCTGCGGCACGATTAGAAGCTGCCGAAGTTGCGACCGGTAAGACCTGCAGGAAGATTGCACGCTTTAAGCCTGAACGCCGGATCGGAAATCCGTCGGTTCACCGGAGAAGCGCCCCGTCTTGATTTGACACGACAATGGAAAGGGATTGTGTATGAGCCGAGCAACTACCGAAAGCGTGGCAGAGATCAAGGCGCGCAACAAGCAACTAATCGACGACGTGTTGAAGGTCTACCCAGAGAAGACGTCCAAAAGGCGTGCCAAGCATCTGAGTGTTCACGAGGCGGGCAAGTCGGATTGCGGCGTCAAGTCGAATATTAAGTCCATTCCGGGCGTCATGACCATCCGTGGCTGCGCCTACGCCGGCTCCAAGGGCGTGGTCTGGGGGCCGATAAAGGACATGATCCACATTAGCCACGGTCCGGTCGGCTGTGGTCAGTACTCATGGGGCTCGCGACGCAACTACTACGTCGGCACGACCGGCATCGATACGTTCGTGACACTGCAGTTCACTTCCGATTTCCAGGAAAAGGATATCGTGTTCGGCGGCGATAAAAAGGTCACCAAACTCATTGACGAGCTCCAGGAGCTATTTCCTCTCAACAGGGGCATCACCATTCAGTCCGAATGTCCGATCGGTTTGATCGGCGACGATATCGAGGCGGTCTCCAGAGAAAAATCAAAGGAATATGGCGGCAAAACCATCGTGCCTGTGCGGTGCGAGGGTTTTCGCGGGGTATCACAATCGCTCGGCCATCACATCGCGAACGACGCCGTCCGAGATTGGATCTTCGACAAGAGTGCCCCAGAGGTCAGCTCTAAATTTGAGCCGACGCCGTATGATGTCGCCATCATCGGCGATTACAACATCGGTGGCGACGCCTGGTCGTCACGGATCCTGCTGGAAGAAATGGGCCTGCGCGTCATCGCCCAGTGGTCCGGTGATGGATCTCTCGCTGAATTGGAGGCAACGCCGAAGGCGAAGCTCAACATACTACATTGCTATCGCTCGATGAACTACATCTCACGGCACATGGAGGAAAAATTCGGGATTCCCTGGTGCGAGTACAACTTCTTTGGGCCTTCCAAAATCGCTGAGTCCCTGCGCAAAATTGCAAGCTTCTTCGATAATAAGATCATGGAAGGCGCCGAGCGCGTCATTACGAAATATCAGCCGCTTGTCGATGCGGTGACCGCGAAATATCGGCCGCGGCTCGATGGCAAGACCGTAATGCTGTTCGTCGGCGGCCTACGTCCTCGCCACGTCATCGGCGCCTATGAGGACCTCGGCATGGATGTTGTCGGCACAGGCTATGAGTTCGGTCACAACGACGACTATCAGCGCACCGCCCAGCACTACGTCAAGGACGGCACGCTGATCTATGACGATGTCACCGGCTACGAATTCGAGCGCTTCGTAGAAAAGATCCGGCCCGACCTCGTTGGCTCCGGTATCAAGGAAAAATACGTCTTCCAAAAAATGGGCGTGCCGTTCCGCCAAATGCATTCCTGGGACTACTCGGGTCCTTACCACGGTTATGACGGCTTCGCGATCTTCGCTCGAGACATGGACATGGCAATCAACTCCCCGATCTGGGGGAAGACCACCGCACCTTGGAAGGACGCTCCGCGGCCGAGCCTCATGGCGGCGGAATAGGAAAGCGGACGCCCGGCCCTTTCTTCAACAGAGGAGGGGAAGGGCAGGAGAACGAACACAAGAACCTGAAGAGTGCCATGATGACACAGAACGCCGAACACATACTCGACCACTCTGAGCTTTTCCAGGGAGACGAATACCAGCAGATGCTGGCCAATAAGAGGGCGCTATTCGAGAATCCGCACGATCCCGCCGAAGTCGACCGTATCAGAGAATGGTCCAAGACGCCCGAATACCGCGAGAAGAACTTCGCCCGCGAGGCGCTAACCGTTAATCCGGCGAAGGCTTGCCAGCCGCTGGGTGCGGTGTTCGCCGCGCTCGGGTTCGAGCGCACACTGCCGTTCGTCCACGGCTCCCAGGGTTGCGTCGCGTATTATCGCAGCCACTTGTCGCGGCACTTCAAGGAGCCGACCTCGTGCGTCTCCTCGTCCATGACTGAAGACGCGGCTGTGTTCGGGGGGCTCAACAACCTGACCGACGGGCTTGCCAACAGCTACAACATGTACAAGCCGAAGATGATCGCGGTCGCCACGACTTGCATGGCGGAAGTCATTGGCGACGACCTCAACGCCTTCATCAAAACATCAAAGGAAAAAGGTTCAGTCCCCGCGGACTATGACGTGCCATTCGCTCACACTCCTGCATTCGTCGGTAGCCACATCACGGGCTACGACAACACGCTGAAGGGCATCCTCGAGCATTTCTGGGATGGTAAAGCCGGCACAGCGCCTAAACTCCAGCGCAAAGCGAACAACTGGATCAACTTCATCGGTGGCTTCGACGGCTACACTGTCGGAAACATCCGTGAGATAAAGCGGATCTTCGAGCTGATGGGGATCGGCTACACGATCCTCGCGGATAACAGCGATGTGTTCGATACCCCCACCGACGGCGAGTTCCGCATGTATGATGGGGGCACCACACTAAACGATGCCGCGAACGCAGTCCATGCGAAGGCAACCATTTCCATGCAGCAATATTGTACGGAGAAGACGTTGCCCTTCATCAAGGGGCACGACCAGGAGGTCGTCGCCTTCAATCACCCGCTGGGTGTCAGCGCTACGGACGATTTCCTGATGACGCTGTCGCGTATCACCAACAAGGCAATTCCAAATGCGCTGGAGCGGGAGCGCGGGCGTCTAGTAGACGCAATGGCTGACTCTAGCGCGCATGTTCACGGCAAGAAGTTCGCGATCTACGGCGATCCCGACCTCTGCTATGGCCTGGCCGCATTCTTGCTGGAGCTTGGCGCTGAGCCGACCCACGTGCTCTCGACCAACGGGAGTAAGGCCTGGGAGCAGAAGATGCAGGCGCTGTTCGCGACCTCGCCGTTCGGTAAAAACTGCCGCGCCTTCCCGGGCAAGGATCTCTGGCACATGCGTTCGCTCCTGTTCACAGAACCGGTCGATTTCCTGATGGGTAACACCTACGGCAAGTATCTCGAGCGTGACACTGGAACGCCGCTAATCCGCATCGGGTTTCCCATCTTCGATCGCCATCATCACCATCGCTATCCAGTGTGGGGCTATCAGGGTAGCATGAATGTGCTGGTCAAGATTCTGGACAAGATCTTTGATGAGATCGATAGAAAAACCAGCTCGGTTGGCAAGACAGACTACAGCTTCGACATCATACGCTAACGCGAGCGCCCCGCCTCATCGTCCGCAGGAACAGCGGCGCTGCGGCGGGGATCACAGGTTATCCGCCGGCCCATCCTCTTGGTCTGTGCGGATGTCTTGACATCCCCCCGAAAGACACACCATGACTTCGCTTCCCACGACCATACAGGACGTCTTTAACGAACCGGGCTGCGCCAGGAACGCGAGCAAGTCGAACTTCGAGCGCAAGAATGGATGCACCAAGCAGCTGAAGCCGGGCGGCGTCGCCGGTGGGTGTGCCTTCGATGGCGCCAAAGTCGCACTGCAGCCCTTCACCGACGTCGCCCATCTTGTGCATGGTCCAATCGCCTGTGAGGGCAATTCTTGGGACAATCGCGGTTCCGGCTCCTCCGGCTCCGATCTGTGGCGCAGAAGCTTCACCACGGACATGAGCGAGACCGACATCGTGTTCGGCGGCGAGAAGCGGCTGTACAGAGCAATCAAGGAGATCACAGAGAAATACGACCCGCAGGCCATCTTCGTCTACCAGACATGCGTGCCCGCAATGATCGGTGACGACATCGATGCGGTCTGCAAGGCGGCCTCCGCCAAATTTGGCAAACCGGTCATTCCCATCAATGCACCGGGATTTGTGGGGTCGAAGAACCTTGGCAACAAGCTCGCAGGCGAAGCACTGCTGGAGCACGTCATCGGTACCGGAGAGCCCGACTACACCACTGCGTATGACATAAACATCATCGGCGAATACAACTTGTCCGGCGAGCTCTGGCAGGTCAAGCCGCTGCTCGATGAGCTCGGAATCCGGATCCTGTCGTGCATCTCGGGGGACGGAAAGTATCGCGAGGTGGCTTATTCGCACCGAGCCAAAGCCGCGATGATGGTCTGCTCAAAGGCAATGATCAACGTCGCACGCAAGATGAGGCAGCGCTACGGCATCCCGTTTTTTGAAGGCTCGTTCTACGGTATTGAGGATTCCAGCGATTCACTACGCCAGATCGCGCGCATGCTGATCGAACGCGGCGCGCCGGCTGAGCTGATGGAACGCACGCAAGCCCTGATCACACGCGAAGAGACCAAAGCCTGGGCTGCGATTGAACGTTTCAAGCCACGCTTTGCCGCCAAGAGGGTTGTTCTCATCACCGGTGGCGTGAAATCCTGGTCGATGGTGGCCGCTTTGCAAGAGGCCGGGCTCGAGATCGTCGGCACGTCGGTGAAGAAATCGACCAGGAAGGACAAGGAACGTATCAAGGAGTTAATGAGCCAGCACGCCCACATGATCGAGGACATGTCGCCTCGCGAGATCTACAAGATGCTAAAGGACGAAAAAGCCGACATCATGCTCTCCGGCGGCAAGTCGCAATTCGTCGCACTAAAGGCGGCGATGCCGTGGCTCGATATCAACCAGGAGCGCTGTCACGCCTATATGGGCTATATCGGGATTCTCAAGCTCATGCAGGAGATCGAGAAAGCGCTCTACAATCCGATATGGGATCAGCTCCGCCAAGCCGCGCCATGGGATGAGTTCGACCGAAAGCGTCAGGCAAAGGCGGCTGCGCAGATGTATGCGCAAGCCGCTGATCCAGTTCGAGACGCGAGCAAGAACGGCGTCAATACGATAAGTCTCTCCAATGGAAATGAGGCCAGCGGTGGCGAGAGCGCGATTGCGGCGCATGGCCTGAACCTCGCAACGGCCGCCAAGCCGTGCACCAATTCCGCCGCACGGTGCGTTGCTTGTAAGGACATTCGTTCCGATCTGCAGCCCCCGACGCTGCAGGCGGCGGAGTAGGGGAACGGCATGGCGATCGTCACTACCTCGAAGAAAGCCTGTTCGGTCAATCCGCTCAAAATGAGCCAGCCGATCGGCGGCTCATTTGCCTTCCTGGGTGTGCGCGGCGCGATGCCGCTTTTGCACGGCCCGCAAGGTTGCACCTCCTTCGGGCTAACGCTGTTCGTGCGCCATTTCAATGAAGCCGTGCCGATGCAGACGACCGCCATGAGCGAGGTTGCCACCGTGCTCGGTGGCCACGAGAATCTCGAACAGGCGATCCTCAACATTTACAATCGCGTCGAGCCCGAGATCATTGGTATCAATTCGACTGGCGTCACCGAGACCAACGGCGATGACGTCGAAGCATTCATCCGGTTGATCCGACAGAAGCATCCAAAGCTCGAAAAGCTCCCCCTTGTCTACGTCTCGACCCCGGATTTCAAGGATGCCTTTCAGGATGGCTGGGGCAAGACGGTGGCGCGGATGATCGAGATTCTTGTGGCTCCCGTCGACACAGCGAGATCGCGCGATATCTCCCGCGTCAACGTGCTACCTGGATGCCACCTCACGCCCGGCGATCTCGACGAGCTTCGCACGATTTTTGAGGATTTTGGGCTCAAGCCCTCGTTCCTGCCGGACGTCGCCGGTTCGCTGGACGGTCACATCCCCGACGAATTCACGCCCACCACGATCGGGGGCATTGGAGTGGACGAGATTGCGACCATGGGGCAGGTGGCCTGGACGATCGCGATCGGCGCGCAAATGCGCCGCGCGGCCGAGGCCATGCAGGTGCGGACAGGCACGCCGTTCCGTCTGTTCGAGCGGCTCTGTGGCCTTATCCCAAATGACGAATTCATCGCCTTCCTGAGCCAGATCAGCGGCCGGTCGGTGCCCTGGAAATATCGCCGGCAGCGTGGACAACTGGCAGACGCCATGCTGGATGCACATTTCCATATCGGCGGCCGCAAGCTCGCGATCGGCGCCGAGCCGGACTTGTTATTCGATCTCTCCAGCTTGCTCCACGAGATGGGCGCACAGGTAAGTGCTGCGGTGACGACGACGAACTCTCCGGTGCTCCAGCGGGTCAGGACCGAGGACGTCCTGATCGGCGATCTGGAGGACCTTGAAGAGCTTGCCAGGTCGCGTGACTGCGACCTCTTGATGTCGCATTCACATGGTCGCCAGGCCGCTTCGCGACTCAATGTCCCGTTCTTCCGGGTAGGCTTTCCGATGTTCGATCGCCTTGGCGCTGCGCACCTCACGATCGTCGGCTATCGCGGCACGCGCAATCTGATCTTTGACATCGCCAATCTGATCATCACCGACCGCGAAGCCAACCATGGGCCGACGCCCGACACCTGGCGATCAACCTGCGGCGGCCCGCAGGTCCATCCGCCCCAGTTGCATTGAGCAGGGAGAGAAAACAACCCGGATGAAAGTTGCATTCGCCACTCAGGACTTGAAGCAGGTCGATGCCCACTTCGGCTGGGCCAAGAACATTGCGATCTACGAGGTCGGCCCCAACGGGCATCGGTTTATTGAGGCGATCCAGTTCGACGGTGACCTCACCGAAGACGGCAATGAGGATAAGCTCGCGCCGAAGATCGAGGCGATCAGGGAGTGCGCAATCCTCTATGTTGCGGCGATTGGCGGCTCGGGTGCTGCGCGAGTCGTCGCCAGGAACATCCATCCGATGAAGGTGCTGCAGCCAGAGCCCATCCACGACCTTTGCGTCAAACTCGAAACCGTGCTGAAGGGCTCGCCGCCGCCCTGGCTGCGGAAGCTGCTCACCAAAAGCCGGGAACGTACGGTGGATTTCGAAGCCTGAAGGAACAAAGATGGCTGATCCGTCTGAAGTCACTCCAGCCGCCGCCGCGGCGGAAGGGCCACTTCTGAAAGAGCTCGTCAAGATCTGGCGCGCCCAGGACACCCACGGCGCCTGGGGGGCAAAAAGGATCTCGAGCTGTTCGAACCCTACGTTCTCGACAACCGCAAACGCGGTGCGCTGCCGATCGTCGGCAATCCCGACCCGGACACGACATCGCGGCTGGAGCTGTTCCTCGACGCCGTTGTGCTCTCGGTCGAGACGGCAACCGATGTGATGATCTCGCCAATGCTGAAGATGCATCGCGAAGGGTTCGGTCGGATCGTGCTGATCGTCGGCCGGCTCGTTGTCGTGAGCAAGCAGCTGCGCGACGTGCATCGCTTTGGTTTCGACCATCTCTCTGATCTCGCCAATCAGGCGACAAATTCGTCAACAGTGGCGTTGAGATGATCCGTAAGTTCCCGGAAGTGGCGAGTTGTTGAGGCTAGTGTGAGCGATATCGAAACTCTGAAAGCGGAAATAAAGAAGCTGTCGGCCAAGGCGACCCAGGCCAAGATGGACCTCCACGATCTCTCCGAGGAGCTGCCGGTCAACTGGTCGTCGATCCTGAGCGTGGCTCAGAAGGCCCACGCTGCCTTCAGCGAGCTCGAAAGCAAGCGCCAATATCTCGAGGCGCTGGACAAAACATAGCGGACGGTTAGCCATGTCATTCAGGACCCGCGACGGTCGCAATTGGAGGCCGGACTACCTGGTTTCTATCGATCTCAACAAGTGCATCGGCTGCGGCCGCTGCTACAAGATCTGCGGCCGTGAGGTCATGACGCTGAAGGGGCTAAGCGAGGGTGGCGAGATCATCGACCTCGACGCGGACGACGATGAGCTCGAAAAGAAGGTCATGGTGCTGAAGGACGAAGGCGCTTGCATCGGCTGCAGCGCCTGCGCCCGGGTGTGCCCAACAAACTGTCAGACCCACACACTACCTGGTTGATTTAGCTTTCTCCGACGAGATCGGCGAGTGAGTTGTCAGATACAAGCTGGTAGGGAACGCCCAGATCCGACTTGTTCTAACGTGAAGCCGGCAGTTGCCGAATCGGCCGCGACCTCGCATGGGCCCCGGCGGCGAAGGCCAGCAGGATCGTGAAAACGACAATGCCGACACCGTCGTTGAAGAGTGAGTCGCTCTGCTTGTCGACCTCGAGACTTTCAGCTGCCTTTACATTTTGAGCGCACCTATGACCGCCACCGGATCGGTCAGGCTGATGAGAGCGCCAAACACCAGCGCCCAGGACAGCGGCAGCGACTAAGCAAGGAGACCAGCGGCCTGCCAGAATAGAAAGCCAACGATAAACGTCGACGTGAGCGTGGTGAAGGTGGCAAGCTCGATTACGGGTACGGCGCGGCTTACCAATTGCGAGATCGACGTGGAGCGCTCCCCCGAAGAGCAAGAATGCTAGTATCCCGTTCATGACAACCGACGTGAAGTCGATCTGGAGCACTGTCGTTGTTAGCGCTTCGAGCAGATGCTGTTCTGGCGACGAACGCAGAGATCCCGCGTTTACCTGACGCTTCTGGCTCGATTGCAAGGCTCGCGAATAGTGATGACTAACGGTGGATCAGCATACCATAAGCCCTGTGCAAAAAAGGCGGGCTTCGTGCCCCAACCCTTTATTGGGAACGCGTGTGCGCGGATCTCATCATGGCCTGGCTGCAACAGCAGTCCACTTGCCAGAGGCCGGATATATTTAAGCAACTGGAATCGGCATTCAGGAGAACTGATAAAGAAGGTGTCGCCAGTCTGGCGTCTGACGACTATCCGACACTGTTCTGTCGCCTTTGTTGGTCCGCGACACCGGCCTAGTCCGCCGAGCTCTTGTCTGGCCTCAGTTAATCCGCTGAAAAGCAATCACAATCTTTTTCTTCTGTTGGGTCGGCCAAATTGGCACGAGTTTTGACACTCCTTCGTTGCGAGCCGGGAGCCGCCGACCGACCTTCATTTCGTGGATGACACCGCGATCGATGGAACGAAGAAAGAAAATCAAAATGTCAAATCCGCATCAGACAGCATTCTATGGGAAGGGGGCCTCGGCGAAATCGCCCCGATGTACTCCGCAATTTGCCCGGGCGCCTGGCGCGCGCCGGACAGATCAGCCAGCCAACAGGTAAGCAAGATGGACGTGCAAGAAACCACGGCAGCATGCCGGACGCCTTCGCCGAACTGGCGTCGCCAGCGCGCATCCACGACCCGTGTCCGTTTATGCGGTGGTTGCGCGAGCACGATCCGGTGCATCGCGCGGCGTCGGGCCTCTTTCTGTTGAGCCGCCACGCCGACATCTACTGGGCGCTCAAGGCCACGGGCGATGCGTTTCGGGCGCCGGCGCCGGGCGAACTGGTGCGCTATTTTCCGCGTGCGGCGACCAGCCTGTCACTCAATCTGCTGGCGTCTACACTAGCGATGAAGGACCCACCGGCGCATATGCGTCTGCGCCGGCTGATCTCGCGCGATTTCACCATGCGCCAGATCGAGAACCTGCGGCCGAGCATCGCGCGCATCGTCGCAGCGCGCCCGGACGGCATGGCGCCCGCGCTGGAGCGTGGGAAGCCGGTGGACCTGCATCGGGAATTCGCGCTGGCCTTGCCCATGCTGGTCTTGGCCGAACCTGTTCGGCATGCCCCAGGACGACATGTTCGGGCTCGCCGCCGTCATCGGCCCCATTCTGAGAGGCCTGGGCCCGCACGCCAGCGACCCCCAGCTCGCCGCGGCGGACGCGGCCAGCGCCAGGGTGCAGGCCTACTTCGGCGACCTCTATACAGCGTAAGCGCACCGATCCCCGCCACGACATCGTGTCGATGCTGGTCGGCGCACACGACCACGATGCCGACACGCTGTCGGATGCGGAGTTGATCAGCATGCTTTGGGGCATGCTGCTGGGCGGCTTCTCAACCACTGCTGCGACCATCGACCATGCGGTCTTGGCGATGCTGGGGTATCCCGAACAGCGGCACTGGCTTCAGGGAGACGCCGTGGGGGTGAAGGCATTGGTCGAAGAAGTCCTGCGCCGCGATTCGCCCGTCATGTTCAGCACCACTATGCGTATCGCCCGGCGCGACATCGAATTGGGCGGCGTGGTGATCCCGAAGAACACGGACGTGCCCGTGCTGATCGCGGCCGGCAATCGCGACCCGGACGCCTTCGCCGATCCCGACCGCTTCGATCCCGCGCGGTTCTACGGCACCAGTCCTGGCATGTCGACGGACGGGAAGATCATGCTGAGCTTCGGCACGGCATCCGCTGCTGCGTCGGTGCGCAACTGGCCAGGGTGCAGTTGGCCGAGAGCCTGCCGCGGATCCAGGCGCGCTTCCCCACGCTGGCATTGGCTAAGCCGCCGACCCGGGAGCCCTCCGAGTTCCTTAGGACGTTCCGCGCGCTGCCGGTGCTGCTGCATGCGCAGGGGGGCTGAGATGCGCGTTGTGATCGACCAGGATCTGTGCGCAACCAGCGGGCAGTGCGTGCTGACGCTGCCGGGCAACTTTCGCCAGCGCGAACCGGACGGCGTGGCCGAAGTGTGCGTGGCGACGGTCCCGCAGGCGCCGCACGCGGCCGTGCGGCTCGCGGCCAACCAATGCCCAGTCGCCGCCATTCGGGTCATCGAAAGCGACGTTGGCGATGACGAGCGCGCCAGCGCCGACCCTGCGCCTTCTCCGGCGGAGGCCGAGCGGCATGCCGCGAAAGACCAGCGCAATCCAGGAGGACACGATGGCGGTTTGAAGGCAAGGTGGCCGTGGTGACCGGCGCTGGCGCCGGCATCGCCAAGGCCGCGCCCTCGCCATCGCGCGCGAGGGCGGCAGAGTGGTGGTGGCCCACATTGATGGCTCGGCGGCCATCGCCTGCACCGCGCAGATCGCGGCCGAAGCGGGCCACGCGGCTGGCCCTGGCCATGGACATCGCCGACGCGCAGTCGGTGGCAGCGCTGCTCGAGACGGCGGAGCGGCACGTCGGTGGGGTTGACCTGGTGAACAACGCGAGCGACATGCATCTGACCCCGCGCCACCGCGCGATCCTCGACCTGGACCTGGCGGTCTCGGATCAGACCATGGCGACCAATCTGCGCGGCACGCTGCTCTGCTGCCGGCAGGCCATATCGCTCGCGGCGGTGGCGCGATCGTCAACAAGTGGTCGTGCCAGGCGCTCAGCGGTGACACCGCGCAGACGTCCTACGCCGCGTCGAAGGCGGGGATGAAAATGCTGTCGGCCTCGCTCGCCACCCAGTACGGTCATGCGCAGATCCGCTGCAAGGCGATTGCGCCGGGTCTCGTCATGACCGAGCGTCTCCTCGCCATCTGGACGAGTGCATGCAACGGCATCTGCGCCGGCACCAGCTCCTGCCGCGCGTCGGCTGCCCCGAGGGACGTGGCCGCGCTGGTGGCATTCCTGCTCTACGACGATGCTGCGTTCATCACCGGCCAGGTCGTGTGCATCGACGGCGGCATGCTGGCGCATGTGCCGACGTACGCCGACGGTCGCAACAGCCGCGCCGCGCGGCCTGCAGGCACACCGCCGAAGCGGCCGCGGCGCCGCGCTGCTGATGGACATGCTGCTCAACCCGCTGGACCGTCGGCACCGGCTGCGGCACGACATCCCGCTCCGTGCGCGGCGCTTTCCCCCTGGTCGGGCATCTTCCCGCCATCGTCTGCGACCTGCCGCGCCTGCTGCGGCGCGCGGAACGGACGCTGGGCAGCCACTTCTGGCTGGAGTTCGGCCCTGCCGGACACCTGATGACCTGCGTGGATCCGGATGCGTTTGCACTGCTCCGGCACAAGGACGTGTCCTCGGCGCTGATCGAAGAGATCGCGCCCGAATTGCTTGGCGGAACGTTGGTTACCCAGGACGGCGGCGCGCACCGGCGGGCGCGCGATGCGATCAAGGCGGCGTTCCTGCCCAAGGGGCTGACCCAGGCCGGCATCGGCGATCTGTTCGTGCCCGTCATCCGGGCGCGGGTGCATGCCGGAAGGAGGTCCGCATAGACAAGAGCTGGGAGAGCCTGTTCGACGGCGACATCGGCTTGTCGATCGGCGATGGCAAGAAGATCAGCTGCAGAACGCGGTTGTGAATCATGAGGCGGAGACGTATGCCCTTCTTCGCCGGGTTTGCCCGGATTGCCAAACGTTCCGACCGGCCAAGCACTACACGACACGCCGGATCCGAACCGTCTTCTGCACCGTTGAGGTTCGCAATCCGCGATGGATGCTGTGCCGGAATGCCATCCAGGGGCGACCGAGCGACACCGGAGCTTATGGAACTGCCGGCGCGGCTAGGAAGCATGCTGCCCTACCGGCAGGCGCCGAAGGTGATGCCCGATTTCCTGCCCACTGAACCGACTGAGACGCATGCGACGGACAACGTACCATCAGGATCGGCAAGCGGCTCAACGACCAGGTCATGCAGGAAACTGGCGTGCGAGGTCCCAAACGGATGACCGATGCCAGCTTGAGATGCAGCTTCCCGGAGCTCGGCGCAAAGAGTTGGTCATCAGCATCGATACGGCGCACCTTCGTAGCGATGATCAACATTCGGCGCGAAATTGCGAGCTCGTCGTGGCCAGATGCGCCCGCGGAGGACGGGGAGAAAGGGGCAGTCGCTATTTCTTAACCGGCAGCACCGATCATCAGGCAATCCGTGATCGTGCTCTTCGCCCTCTCCAGGAAGTCGGATATCGCGGCTTTGGGGATGTGACGGTAATCTCGGACGGGGCCGAAATCCTAAAGCGGCTGCCCGGCGCCATGCCGAAACCAACGACCCACATCATCGACTGGTTTCATATTGCCATGGAGATCCAGCGCATACAGCAGATCGCCGATCGCATCGTACGATCCCGATCAGGCCCCTTTGAGCGCTTCCAACCATCGGCAGGGACATCAGAGCTGTGAAGTGGCGTCTGTGGCATGGGCGGGTCGGCAGCGCGATCCGCGACCTGGAGCAACTTCCTAGGACAGATTCAGTTGCGGCATTCTGCGTAGCTTCGGTTCGTTCTCTCAACATTGAAGACGTGCGGCCAACTCTGCTCAGCTACCGCTTGGCCGGGTCGGTTTCCATCATTCATGGGCGCAGCTCGTCGATAACTTCGGCTGGCGAGCATCGAACGCCGCGACATCTCTGCGCCACGCAGGCTGGCAAAGGCCTGGAGCATAGCGCCAAAGCCGAACCATACATCGGCGATCCGCCCTCCGAAATGTGACCGCGATCATCAACCGATGAGCATTGGATTCTCCGGATCCCTCATGGATGCAGTCAGGCGGACGGTCGCGGCCAGCCACCCCTCAGTGCAACGACAGTGCTCTTGGCCAACACACGACTAGCAGAGTGGCCGTGTGATCTCCCGAAAGGTAGGCCGATAAGTCCATGACCAGGATTTGTCAGAGCCAGTCCCGGCGAAGCGGGCGCAGTGACCCTCTCACGGCATACTCGTCGAGCTGGCGAGAGAGAGGTCTGAGGTAATGCCTCAGACGGGGCGGTTTTCGCTTCTGTTCTTCACCGGCTCCATTTTGGCCAGGCCGTCCTCGTATGAAACTTCCGTGTATGATCCACCGATGTCCTTGGCCGCGTCGAGCAGGTAGTCGAGCCTACCGGCCGCACCGAGCTTCTTGATGTCATTCTTGTCGACGCCGGCGAGGTCCATCATCTCCTTCCACACAGTTGATTCGTCGCAAGGCAGAATGCGGAAGGTGATGTCGCCTATCTTGGTGCGGTATTTCGCGAGCAGATCAATGTTGTTGCAGAACATGAAATAGCTGCCTTTGGGGCTCAGCCTGCCATCCAGAACCTTTGCGGCCTGAGGTAGATAGGCGAAGGAGTGCAGATATCCGGCAAGGACTGGGATGGTCGGTTCGCCTTCCTGCGCGATTGCAAGAACTTGTTCGATGGAATAGTCCGGCGGTCGTTTTTCGTCGGCGAGCTGGGCTTGGAACTTCAGCGCGATGTCGCCCCGAAATCCAAATCGCCCCGACTTCGTTGTCTCGGTCTTAAGCACCGCATTCAGCAATCGCCCCTCCTTGTCCAAATGGCCAAGAGCGGTTTTGTCGATCGACGTCATGGAAGGCTCCTCATCAATCTGTAGTGTACATGCAGGCCCAATGCGGCATGTCCGCCAACCTTGTGCAAGTTGTTTGCCATGCGCCTATGTCTGTAGCGACGCACAGCGTAAGCGGCGGCTCGGCGCAATGTGCATGAATACGTGCTGGCACCATCACGAGGTCTCGGCCGGATGAGGTCGGGACGCCGGAAAACCGCCTGTCTCAAAGCCGACAGGTCGCAAATCGTATGGTCGCCGCCTGCAAAACCAATCGATTTCAGCTGCATCCGGACTGGCATGGGATTTGCGAATTGTGCCTCGCGACAGAAACTGAGAGCGAGCCAGAAATGATCAACCTAACGGATAGCGCCATCAACGCACTGAAGGCCGCAATCTCCTCGACAACCCAGCCGGCAGGCGGTTTGCGGGTCATGGTCGAAGGCGGCGGTTGCCAAGGGTTCACATACAGAATGGGTCTTGCTCATGAGCCGGTCTCCGATGAACCCGTGTTCGAGCAAGACGGGATCAAAGTCTTCGTCGACAACGCGAGCCGGGCGCATCTCAACGGCACCACGATCGATTTCGTGGTGTCGCTCGAAGGATCAGGGTTCCGCTTCGATAACCCAAATGCCAAATCGAGCTGCTCCTGCGGCAAATCGTTCAGCTGAGCGGCCTTCGGACCATTCGCAAAAGGAGCATCGAACATGGGCCTGAAGGCTGAACGAACGAAGCAGTCTTCGAATGCAGAGGCTTCCGATCGCGAGCGGATTATCCGCGCCGTGCTCGATGACGTTCGGCCAAGCCTCAGGCGTGATCGTGGCGATTGTGAGCTCGTCGAAATCGAAGGCAACAAGCTCATGTTCAGGCTCACCGGCGCCTGCATGTTATGCAAGCTTGCGGGAGCGACGCTCGCGGCCATTCAGGCGCGCCAGGTCGAGCGGCTCGGCGAGTTCGTCCGCCTGATCCCGCTCCCCGGAGCTGCCAAAGTGGGGCCTTAAGTGCAGAGCGGACAATCCGTGCGGCCGATCTACCTGGATAACAACGCGACGACCCGTGCACATCCTTTGGTGGTCGCGGCAATGCTGCCGTTCTTCGCTGGGCAATTCGGCAATCCGTCGTCCGGGCATGCATTCGGCATTGAGGTTGCGCCCGCATTGAAACAAGCGCGCCGGAAGCTGCAGGCCCTCGTTGGCGCGGCATTCGATCACGAGATCGTCTTCACCTCGGGGGCAACTGAATCCGACAACACCGCGATCCTGTCCGCGCTCGCCGTGCAGGAAGGACGCGACGAGATCGTCACTACGGCCGTTGAGCATTCAGCCGTGCTGTCCCTTGCCGAGGAGCTGGGCCGACGAGGAATCAATACCCATGTCATTCCGGTCGATGCAAGCGGCCGATTGAACATCGAGGCTTATCGCAACGCATTGTCGAGGCGCACGTCAATCGCCTCGGTCATGTGGGCCAATAATGAGACCGGGACGATCTTTCCGGTGAAATCCCTCGCCAAGATGGCGCGCTCAGTCGGCGCGCTCTTTCACACCGATGCGGTCCAGGCGGTCGGGCGGATTCCGATTGACCTGAAGACTACGGACATCGACATGCTGTCGCTCTCCGGCCATAAGGTTTATGGTCCGAAGGGAATCGGCGCGCTGTATGTGCGCAAGGACATCAAATTCCGACCGCTGATCTTCGGCGGCGCACAGGAGCGGCATCGCCGCGCTGGCACCCAAAACGTTCCGGGCATTATTGGGCTCGGCAAGGCGGCGGAACTCGCTGCGGCAGGCCTCATAGAAGAGCAGATGCAGATTGGCGTGCTTCGCGACCGGCTGGAGCAAGGCATTCTCGCTCTCGGCTGTTGCATCGTGCTTGGTGATATCAATAACCGCTTGCCAAATACGTCCAACATCGCATTCGAGCATCTCGAAGCAGAGGCCATCGTCGACCACCTGAACCACAACGGAATTGCCGTCTCGCTCGGTTCAGCCTGCGCGTCCGGCTCGATGGAGCCGTCCCATGTCCTGCGCGCGATGAGAGTACCACCGGCCTTTTTGCGCGGTGCGGTTCGCTTCTCGCTGTCGCACGAGACGGCGCCGGATGAGATCGATCGTGTCCTGCAAGTCCTGGCGGACATCAATGGCAAACAGAGAGCCTTGTGGCGTGCGTGTCAGGAGCGCGCGGGTGAGAGCTCACAACTTGCGGAGCTCCTATGAAGGTCATGATTCGCCGTTCGCCCGAGACGGGGCTTTCGATTTATGTGCCCAAGAAGGATCTTGAGGAGTCGATTGTCGAATGTGAGCACGAGACGCTGTGGGGTGGTTGGATCAGAATCGCGAACGGGTGGGTGCTCGACCTACCCGCGATGGCGAGTGACACCACCCTTCCAATTACTATCAATGCCAGGAAGCGCGGCGGCGAAGCAACCGAATGATGAATGCTGCGACTCCACAGAACCTCGCCAAACCAGCGGATGCGGAAGCTGTTCTTGGCGCAGCGGTCCGGTCTTTGCGAGGAAGGCCACATCATTCCCTGGCTTTGGCTTGGCGTGATCGAAGGTTCAGCCCAACGTGCCGATGAGTCCGGAAGCGGTCGAAGCGTTCTTGGGAACCAAGATGGCGCCGACGCATGGTGCCAAACGCAATACTCGGCCTAGCATTACAGTTGTCTTTTTGATTTGACATGAGCGCGTTGAGCGGCAGCCTGATGAGCTCTGCGCCAGAAAGACCATGCGATGATGCGTGCGGGTTGAATACGCTTTCGAG
>NZ_JBEPQV010000062.1:0-18454 GCF_040548035.1 Bradyrhizobium sp. LB8.2
AATTCCAAAACTGCTCGCCGCATAGCCACCCCGCGCCGGGGCACACTCAATAACAAGCTAGAAATTACATCCAACTCTACCGCGCCGTTCCAAAACGACCGGCGGAAAAATGAAAATTCTCCATTTCAAGGTTTTTCAGCAGACTGCTAGAGCTTGGGAGACGTGCCAGAGCGTTACGATGGTGGCGTTGCGGGTCCCAAGCTCAAGACCGCTTACGTAAGACCGGTCGACACCCAAGCGATTGGCCAATTCTGCTTGTGACAGCCCAGCGGCAATGCGAAGCCGCCTAACGTTGCCTCCAACCAGATGTCGCACGTCCTCTGCCATGGACACAATGCGACAGACCGTGCAATAGATTGCGACGCATTATAATGCACATCAGGACTGGCATTCAGTGTGCAAAATTGGCGATTGGGAAGGATTTGCCGATTGCGTAGCTCTCCTGCGGCATCCTATGGTTCACCGGTTGTTTTCTATCATTTGGGGCGGGGGCTCCTTTGGTTATGTCGATTGCTGTCGCGGAAACGCGACCTTTGTCGCGCGTCTACACGCGCGCGACGATTTACGTCGCATTGTTCGCGTTAGCCGCGGCGTACTTTGTCGCGTGGCCGATCTGGCGCGCTCAGTTCCTGATCGAAATCTGGCCGACTGAGTCCTGGAACGCTTATTGGCAGGACGCCGCAGCGGCTTGGCTGCCGCTCTACCCCGCACCGGAGAGCCTTGCCGCCAATAACTACCCGCCGCTGTCGTTCTATGCGATCGGCATGGTTGGCAAGCTGCTGGGAGTCGACAATCTCTTCGTCGGGCGAGCACTCTCGCTGATCTCGCTTATCGCGCTCTCCGTAGAAGTCTTCATCTCAGTGAGAATTTTGACGGTGGGCAAGGTTGGCGCTGCCGTCGCGGCGCTCTGGTACGTCGCGATGATGGCCCATCACTCCACCATCTATGTCGGGGCTAACGATCCACAGCTTACCGGTCTCGCCATTATGGGCGCCGCACTGATCTACTTTCTTCGTCAGTGGCAGAGCAAACGATCTCCCACGCCCGCGCTTATGCTCATGCTCATGGCCGGTTTTTGGAAACACAACATTATCGCCATTCCGCTGACGACAGTTTCTTGGCTCTACATTTCATCGAGCCGTTACGCCGTCAGGGCAACGCTCATGAGTGGAGTGGCGGCCCTTTTGGCTTTGTTCGCCTGTATCGCCGTTTTCGGTCCGAATTTCATTCCCAATATGCTCGCAGCGCGGCAATATGCTTGGTCTAACGTCGTCGGCAACATTGGACATTTACAGTGGTCGGCGCTTGCGCTTGTCATCTGGAGTGTTTGGGCCGTCTTTGATCGCCGGTCGATGCCTGCAAAATTCACCGCTTTGCATATCGCCATCGGGCTCCTTGCCTGCGTCATCCAGTGGTTCGGTCATGGTATTTTTGGCAATGCTGAGTTTGATCTGATCCTCGCCTTGGCAATTGGTATCGGTGTCGCATTTAATCGTATGGAGGCAAGTTATCTTGCGAGGCGGATCGGCGTTGAGGGCTGTCGAGACGCCATGGTGCTCGCGCTTCTGCTGAGGCTTGTTCTAACGGACCGGCAGGAGACTGCCTTGCTCCTGCTGAGCCCGGAGTTTCGCGAGGCGGTCTATTCTAGCGAACGCAATGTATTGAGAGAGGCGCGGGTGGTCGCAACGATATCCGGCGATGTCACCTGCACGGTCAAACTCATTTGCAGGCACGCCGGTAAGCCCTTTGTTGTCGACGAGTTCAAGACCGATGAGTTGGTCGCGACCGGAAAGACTACGGATGCCGATATTGGCGAATTGCTCACGGCTCGCCGGATTACCGTCCATCCGAAGCAGGGGCCAACTGGACCAGAGGCAAACACTTTGATTTCGAGATGGTGGCGCAGTTAAAACTGCGTGATTGAGAAATGCGCAGGACTCGGACAACCCGGCCTGCTGCTGTGTGAGCCCAACCGGCTCCGTCCAACGAGAGAACTTGGTGGGCTTCTTTGGAAACACGGTTCCATGGCCGAAAGCTTTGCTGGGTAGAACGGGGTGAGATGCTGGAAACGACGGGCAATCAAGAAGCCGACGATCAATCAAGCATGGAACAGGGGGAGCTGCCGCCGGACGGAACGGCGCCTCGGCGGGAGCTCGCCGCAATGCAGGTTCGCAGGCGCTCTCATTAGTTTAGCGAAGCGGGCGGGAGCGGCTGAAGAAAAACCCGCTGGGAGTGAACTTTCGGGCGACTGCGAGCGCGCTGAGCTCACACGTTTCGAGCGCAATCTTTTGTGTTAACATAACGTCTCCGATCGGCAGATCACCCACGGGCAGGAAACAAAGGCCGACGTTTGGGCGACCGTTTTCGCCCATCTCGCAGACATTCGCCGCGGCCCCCGCATAGATCCTGTAGCGCTTGCCCGTGTCGCCTCCGATGATTTCGAAATAGCCTTTTGTTGCGAATTGCCCCCGCTGGGCCGGCGAGAGCCAGCGCCTCAAGAGTAGCAGCGCACGTCCTTCCGGAGTCCTTTCGGCGCCGTGTCTAATGAACAGTGCCTTTGCGGCCCTCATCCGCGAGCCTTCGCCCGGCCGGGACGGCTTAAAGCGCCACATGGCTTGGCGATTACCCGCCGACCAGCCTGGGGAAGAAGACAGTTTCTTCCGCTGTGGGGTCGAACGATCGGATCTGCGACACCTGACCTGAACCGGTCCGGACCGCGGCCGTGAAGCCGACGTTCGTCAGCTTACGGAAGCGCTGCTCCGCCTTGGCCAGTTCTCGTGCATCGTTCTCGTCGAAAAAGTGACGGCTGTCGCCGGCACGGTCCATCACAATCTGGATCGCCATGGATCCCTCCTTGATGCTTCATGACTGAATGTTGTTGAAGCTCCGAAGTTCCTCAATGGTACTAAAGCTGCTGCGTTCGCAGGCATCGCAGTCAATGCTTCGGTATGCAGCGAGGCAGATAGCCGGCTAGCTATGCGCAGTTTTCGCGGAATTCGGCGACAGCATCAGCCCGCCACAGGCTGGCCCGAATGACCGCGGTCGAGCGGCGGTCCGCCCCTTCCCATAAACCGGACTTCGCATTCACATACGATAATTCAGCTGATCGGAAGCGCAGTTACGCTCGGAGTTGGGGCCTAGCGAATTCAGAGGCTTTCATGCCGTACTACGAATTCGAACTTGTCACCGATGCAACATGCCAGCATCAGGGCGGAATGATCCTAGAAGATCGACAAGGAGCGGCGGACCAAGCAGAACGTCTCGCCGCAGAGCTCACGCTGGTGCGACCAGAACTGATGTCCCACAATTCTGCAATTCGGGTTCGAGATCAAAGCAACGCGGAAATCTATCGCACCGCTCTCGATACTCTTGCACTCCGGAAACGCCACCCAGATCCCAACAGCTCTTCATACTCACGATAGCACCGTTTGTGCTGCTCGACACGTCCATCAAGCCGCATCACCGGCGCAAAGCTCGAACCGAAGCTCAACGAGGCGGGTTCAACTCGCCAGCCAGCCAGCCTACCGCATCTGTTTTCATCGGATCCACAGTGAAGGATGCCACTTCGGTACGTCCGCAGGTCGAGCATTCGAAGGTGCGCTTCTCGCATCCGGCTTTGCCGGGAGACACGCGCGCCAATGCCATCCGGTGTTTGCACCGGGCACATTGGCCGTCCATTCATGCGCGCAGTCCTCCACTCGCCCCGAAAAATACTCATTTACCCGCCCCGCAATTGGATTTTCAAACGAGAATTGGCGAACGCAGCAGCTAAGTCAGCCTGAACAAGGGTGAAGCAGTCTTCAATATTCGGTGAGAGCGCAGTAGCCGCCAAATGCTCCCAGTATTCTGCCTCGGCAAGCAGTTTCCAGCTTCTGTCAGGATAAAGCGCGGCGCTCTGTCGACAAAGCGTCGCCATCGCGCGCAAGCGCTGTGCAGTTTCCATTCCAGCCTCCCGTGTTTTCCCCACCTTATTTTTTGTTTTTACGTTGGAGTCATTATGATTATGCATCAGAACTAATTTTTCAATTTTTCCTGTCCCCGCTAGTGAGTTGATGCGCGCTTGCTGCGATTGGTTTTCGTTTCGAGCTCCAATGCTGTTCATTTGATGAAATGTTATGCGTTCCTCACTTGGACCTGCCTGCTCTATCTCGAACAACTTCCCTCGTGGGTCTCGCCATTTGGAGATAAGCGCTCCTGGGTACCGCGATTTTCCGGGAAGCAATCACGAAACAGCGGAAGACTGAATCCGACCCGAATGGCGCACGTCTTGTGCGAACTATTCTGTCGAGCGCGCCTCACGAGACGGACCACAGCTAGCTGAGTTGCGAACTGTCAACTTGGCCGCAGCTCGGTGAGCACCTTGCGGCGATGCGCCAGCGGGTCTGTCAGAGCGAGCGGCCAGCTCGTGAGCAAATGCGAAGCGAAGCAAAACGCTCGCGGCGCGACCGGCTGAAGTCCGGCCGCGATGTCGCCTTCCAGCAGCCGGTTCGCAGCGCGTGCGCGGGTTTTATTTGCGTCCTGCCAAGATCGTCCGTCAGCAGCGCAGGCAAATGTTCATTTTCCGTTTCCGGCGGTCATCATCCGCGTGCTGTTGAGCCTCTTCTTCCTGCCAATTCGTCGCCTTGGACTCCGATGAAGGTTTTTGCTCCTTTGCAATGGAGCGCTTTCGGATCTGTTGCTTGGCCAAGGAGGTCTCGGATGGTGGTAGATATAGCCCATCGGGGCCCGCGGATCCCTGCTGGGCAAGGCAAGCATTACTGGGTGCGCAGCAAATTCCGGCGAGCAATAGGCCAACACAGATGTTCATGGGTACTCTCCGTCGAAAAGCGGGACTGAGCGCTCTCAGCGAGGCGCTAAGGTGGCTAGCAAGAAATGAGCAAGCGCGGCAGAACGTTGGCCGGAAATTTGAGAGGCTAGCGATCATATGCCCGCCGGTTCACGCTGGCGGGTTTTTCTTGCCCTGCGTTGGTTCCTCGTTCTAGGCTGGTGTTATCGCTCAACCAGGAGATGGACGTGACGACAGGTATTGTGAAGTGGTTTAACCCAACCAAGGGCTTTGGGTTTATTCAGCCAGACAACGGCGGCAAGGACGTGTTCGTGCACATTTCCGCCGTCGAAAAAGCGGGACTGAGCACTCTCAACGAGGGTGCTAGGGTGAGCTACGAAGAAATGAGCAACCGCGGCAAAACGTCGGCCGAAAATCTAAGGGTTGGCTAGCGATCGTATGCCCGCCGGTTCACGCTGGCGGGCCCGACCGCCAACTGAGGTTACGCGCAAAAGGCTTAATCGTAGCGGGCAGGGCTATTTGACCTTTCATTGGCCATCTGCTCCGTTCCATATGCACGTCTTGAGACACGCCCTACAGGACGCTGTCCTCGATGTTGCGTGTCACGCCAGAATCGATCGGACGGACGAAGGCGAGAAGGTCGAGCCGCGCTCGTTGCGATAGCCGAGCTTGTCAAGTTCGGCCGCGATTTCGCGAAGCGATAGGCCATCGTCCGCTAACCGCGTCGCCGAGGCGATCATCGCTGCGATCTTCCTACCCTCGTCCGAGTCCTCACTGCTTCTCTCCACCCAGCTTTTGCGACCCTCAACCTTGCCGCCTTTCTTGCGTCGCTTGCGTTCTCGCGCGCCTCGCAACTTAGCAACAGTCATGGCCTTGTCGAACTGAGCAACCGCGCCGAGGATTTGCCGGATCAGCACAGCGGTGGGGGTGTCATCGACAAACTGATCAGGCGAGTCCGCGGCGATCAAGGTGATGCCATCCGCCTGTAGTCGCTTCCATCCCGTCTCTTGCACGATCAGATCGCGGGCGAAGTGATTGGCAGTCTCCACGATGATCGTGCGAACGCCGTTACTTGCGATTTTTTCAAGGGCGGCCATGAAGCCCGGCCGCACATCGATCATGTCGCTTCCCGCCACGGCGGGATCGTCAAACCAGGCGGCGATCTTGTACCCGGCCCGGTTGGCGTGCGCTTGGATAGCCTTCCGCTGGCGAACCAAGCTGTCCTTGTCCTCGCCGACGTTAGAGGCCGAACTCGTTCTCGTGTAACCGATTGCAGCCTTCCGTTGGCGTTTCTCCTGATCCGACATAGACTTCGTCGGCTGCAGCGCGACCGTCGCTTCGCCTCCGCCGAAACTTCAGGTCGCGAGACGAGGGTAGGGGCTTACTCAGGGCGCGTCGGCGGAACGGGGCTCCTCCACATCGGATCGACGATCGCATTGAGTTTTTGTCCGAATTTCGACCGGCGGCGAGGTTCGCTTCGACATGCTACGGTGCGAACCTACGTATTACGAAATACCTCAACGAAATCCGGCCAATCGCGAGTAACCCGTTCAAAGAGACCGTGAGTTGGGCCAACGTCGGCTGCCGCTAATGAACCGTGTGCAAAAACTCCTTGAGGCCAATCGGTGCTTCGGATTTCGACGCCAGCGCACCTACTGTGATCCCACCGGAGTTCACCCCCTTCGGGCCTTTCAGCTTGCTAAAGTGTGTCGATGTTTGCGCCGCTCTATCGGCGGCTAGAAGTTCGAGCCACTTCATGAAAAACAAAAGACTGAACTTTCCGCGATATCGCTTTTGCGGGTTGAGCGTCGCAAACTCTTCCTTCAAAGATTTGAACTGCTCGGCGCCGACCTGCTCTTCAAAGATGACGATATTCTCCGGTCCGATAGCAATCGGATTAACAGCATCCAATGCAACCTGCGCAATGCCATTTATGCGTGTCGGGAGATGCTTCTTGGGTGTGAAGCCGCTCTTTCTTGCTATGAACAGGCGGAAGTTGATCGCCTCAGTGGCGCCAAGGAACTCAGCTAGTCGTCTATCGAAAACGTCGAGGCATTTGTTGCGAATGTCTGGTTCGGCGTGGCAGTGGAATTCGTCCTTAAGAAGCTCCTCCAACACCTCCCGCGTGACCAAATAATTCTCGATGGAGTACTGGTCGGTCGCAAAGGCGGTAGCTGGGTCAGCGTCGAAGCCTCGAAAGTCGTCAAAATCGCGATCGACAAAGAAATAGACGCGCGCTGCGAGATCGCCAAGGTCTCGCTTCAGCATTTCTCGGAATTCAAGTACCTGGCGCTTTCCACCACATGGAAACGGCTCGTACACGAGATCGGTACGCAGGCGCTTTACCCACTGAAAGTAAGCTCCCTTGTCTACGTCCCCCTCAAACGCGAAGACAAGGCAGTCGGGGTTGGAGCTTCGCACCGACGCAAGCTTGACCTTTAAAACTGCTGGGCGTTCGCGTGCGGCTCTGAGCCTATTTACATACGGATCGTCTGAAACAGGAAATGTCATGAGGCGTCGGGCTCAAAATCGTCTGGAACTTGGGAGGCGCGGTAGGCATCGATGGTCGATGTCAGTGGGCGGGCAAACGGCTCCAGCGAGTTATCGAACACAAACGGGGAGTGAGTGATCGCAACGACTTGACGGCATAACGGCGCTTCCACGATGTCGACAAGTATCTGCCGCTGCCAATCAATCGAAAGCGACAGCTCGGGCTCGTCAATGAGTATGATTTTTTCTTTCGGGTAGAGATAGAGCTTTGCGAAGAGCGATATCATCTGCTTTTCGCCGGACGAGAGGGAGTTCAAAGGAATCTTTCGATCCGCTTCGAGACTGTCGACCGAGATGGTAAGATCTCGCCTGCTGAGAGTCAGGACCTTGCCATCCATCTCTCCCTCGGCCGGAGATTTAAGGTCCCTACCATGCACAGTCGTGCTGATATCGACAGAGGATAGGTACTTATTGCAGTTGTCGATGAAATCACGAACCAGCGCTTCAATTTCACCGGTCGATCGGATTACGCTATTTAGCTTTCCCAAAAAATAGCGAAGAAACTTATTGCTTTCCTGGGAAATTCCTCCCGCGCCTTGGTAAATCTGCGCGATGTTCGGGATCGACAACTCGAACTGTGGCCCGAATTGTCGCCGTGTCCTATCGTCTTTAAGCCGCGAGAAGAATAGCTCCAATTCCGCCCTGTCCGGTATCTCGTCTTGCGTAAGATCGGCGCGGTCGAACTGTCCGCTGATGAGCTCGTTGATGATGCTCGCGCTGAGCTCTCGGTAGCCCAGGCTGGAGTCTGTGACGATGCGTTGATTGAGTTGGGCGAGCCGCTCGACAACGTCGGAAAGGCCAAATTGAATGTCGCCGGAGTACAGTCCGGACTTCTGACTCGGCAGGACTTGTTTGCGCATGCGTCCGTATCGATCGGGGCGAGCCGAAACCGCTAGCTCAATGCGCCGGTAGGTTGGAAGATAAACAATCTCAATATCGGCCAACGCCTCACGTAGAAGCGAGAATGTTGTGCGGATGGCCGGACTTTCGGCGTATAGGACCTCTTTCAGTTTTTCGCAATGCGAGCGCACTCCCGAGTAGCTATAGCCATGCTTTTGGACAAGAGTTGTCGCGAGATCATCTTCACCGAGGGGGCGGTCAGGATTGGAAGCAAATTCCTCAAGAAACAGATATAGCGTCGGCGTCTCGATTTCGAGCCGACGAGATTCAGCGTCGATTGCTGCGTTCGAGGTGTATTTCGCTACGTCCTCACTCCATAAGACGATCTCCGCCGGCATGTTTCTGAGTCTGCAGCGGATGCTGGTAAATCGAAGCTCTTTCAGTCTTGAAAACTGGCCTTTTAGAAACGCATCCAGCGCGGCCAGCAAGGTGGTCTTACCAGATCCGTTTTTGGCTATGAGCAGCGTAGCAGCGTAGTCTGACTCAAGAGAAATCGAGCGATACCCGTGGAGTCCGTCAATGCGAAAGTACTGAACGACAGAGGATGCAGCTGCTCTGGCGGAGATGGCGTCCGTCATTTGGGTCTCGATTCGGTGGGTACAACGTAGAGTTAGTATTGAGGCACTCTACAAGGATTCTGAACGGGATCAAGCGCACCTCTCTCTCCCGCGCGCGCGAGTTGGCAAGGAATGACATGTGCGCGCAGCAGTCCTGACTGAGCAAGCATCTCGTCGGGGTCGGGGTAGACCAAAGACTAAGCCGGAGGCGGTGGCGGTGCAGCAAGAGCTGTACTTGGACCTGTTGCTGCTTGGCAAAACTGAGCGCGATATCGGCGCCGTAAAAGGTATGCCGTCCGGGCCAACCCGGTATCTTTGGCTGGCAGATAAGAAAGTTTCTACACGTCGCTTATCTACACGTCGGTTCGAGGCACAGGCGCCGGGCGTTGAACTGGCGCTCGTGTCTCAGAAGAGCGCTGCCTGCATGTTTACGATAAGGCGTTCGATGATGCTGCCAAAAAACCGCTTGTCGATCTCCTCAAGGAAATGGGACAGCACGTCAGCTGGAAAGCGAGGATACTAAACTGCGCAGTCTACGGCGAGAAGCTCTCGACACTAACAAGACTCGAACTTACCGCCTGCGGAGTGGAGCCAATTGAGGCGGATCACCGCTCCTCCAAACAACGCTAGCTAAACGTTGAACTCATTGCCAATTCTGGCGGTCTGGGCGGAGCTCCCATAAAAAGCTACGGTGACGAGCTACGAATGGACCAGTGCAATTCGCCACTTTGTCGATTGGCGGGCAGGGACTTTGTCAGGGACCGCAGCTAAGCTCGCCGCTACAGGGAACTACCTGATCGGCGAGCTAGCCTGAGCCTTTCGGTTGACGCTCAGATCCCCACGGATAGGCGCGGTGATTGTCAATGTTGCGTGTCTCACGATCGGAGGCAAGTGATATCCAGCATTTGAGTGAGCGCCAGAAGAGGTAGCCCGCTGTGTAGCGGGGCTAAAATCGGTCCTTGCGAAACCCAATGGCAGTTGGGCGGTCGATTCTTCTGCACTCGGATCTGCTAAAGGGACAGAACTAAGCCGAACGGCAAACATGCAAACAAGAGCGCATCCGCAGGAACGTCCGATGAGCGTGTCCCAACTCACGAAGCGTGTTCGACGCGAGCTGACTTATTTGGACTATCCGGCTCGGGAGTGGACAGTCCCGCGGTTTATAGACGGAGCACGGGTTCTGGACGTGCTGATTGTCGGCGCTGGACAGAGCGGACTGGGAATCGCGTTCGGTTTGATGCTTGAGCGCATAACAAACTTCAGGATCATCGATCGTCGGCCGCGCGGTTTTGAAGGACCTTGGCGCAGTTTCGCGCGGATGGAACGATTGCGCACGCCGAAGGAGGTGACTGGAATTGATTTCGGCGTCCCGAGTCTAACGGTGCGGGCCTGGTACGAGGAAAAATTTGGGCGGCGAGCATGGGGTCGCATAGATACCCTCCCTCAGGAGGTATGGCGTTCTTATCTGGATTGGTACCGAGACGTTCTAGATCTTCCGGTCGAGAACGAGGTCGAACTGATGTTGATTGAGCCGGCGGATGGTATCTTCCTTGCCCATCTTCGTCGTCCCGAAGGGATTGAGCGGGTATATGCTAGAAAGATCATTCTTGCGACAGGCTTTGAGGGAAGTGGCCGGTGGGGCGCTCCTAAGTCTCTGGTCGCTCATTTGTCGCCGGATCTTTATGCACATTCGGCTGATGATATCGATTTTCGCAAGCTTACAGGAAAACGCATTGGCGTCCTTGGTGCCGGGGCATCGGCCTTTGACAACGCAGCTCTAGCACTTAAGGCGGGCGCCGCGCGAGTAGACCTTTGTTTCCGCCGTTCGGAGATGCCGCGGGTCAACCCACTCACTTGGATGAATTTTGCCGGTATTTTGGGCCACTTCGGTGAGCTGACGGACCTGGACCGCTGGCGATTCATGCGCCACATTCTTGACGAGCTTCCGGTCCCGCCCACACAGGACGCTTATTGGCGATGCCGCGAGTTTGAGAATTTCGCCTGGCACCCCGACTGCGGATGGAGTTTCATCGACGAAGCTCGCGGTACTGCAAAGGTTCGAAGCAGGAATCGCAGATTCGAATTCGACTTTATGATTTTTGCGAGCGGTGTCGAGGCGGATCTCTCGGCGCGTCCCGAGCTCGCCCTATTTTCTGAACAAATAGCCCTTTGGCGGGACCGCTTCACGCCTCCATCGGGCGAGGAAAGCGATTCACTCGCACGCTATCCTTATTTGGGTGACGCCTTTGAATTCACGGAGCGGCACCGCGGCGCCGCTCCGTTTCTGCGAGGGCTACACAACTTCACGTTCGGAGCGATGCTCAGCCATGGAATCTCAGGAGCGGCCATCACGGGAATAAAGTATGGAGTGCGGCGGCTCGTAAATGGCATCGCGCGTGATCTGTTTTGCGACCAGTCGGCGACCTATTATCGAGATCTGTTATCATACCAGACGCCTGAGTTGCGTACCCTGGACAGTGCCTTCACTTGGCTGAGCCAGCTTGGCAGTGACGCCGCTAACTTTGAGAGCTTAGCGGATCAGCTGGATCCACATCAGGTGGCCACGCTCCGCGGCATGTTGCAGACATCAAGGCTCCACGATAAGTCTCCAACTGTAAGGTCTGCCCAACTCGGTCGCGCGAAGCGAACTTCACAACCCAAGAACAAAAGGCGGAAGTAGATAGTCATAGCAGGGTAGCGGGACGTCAGCCGCTACCACTTTTCTTGCGCTCACCACGGGGGATCGGTGGGTAAAAAGGCCGATCGCCAATTCTTGGAAGAAATGCCGTTTGACTATAGGTCGATGATATTGGAGAATATTTGTATCACACCTTGCAGCTATTGATTGGCCTAACGACCACCACCACCGGGAGGTAAGCAATGGCCTTCATCGCGTTTACGAAGGTGATCGATTTTACGACATTAACCGCCAAGCAACGAAGAGAACTCAAGATCATTCTTGGGAAGCGCGAGAAGCAGCTTAAAAAGGCGATAGAGGATGTCGAGAGCGCCTTAAGCAAGCTGGAACGAACAGCTGGCAAGTCCGGAAAGCGGGCGAAGGGCAGGCGCTGATTGGACGCTGCTCATTTACGTCAGGCATGATGTTGAGCGGTGCTGGCTAGCAGCCGCCGTGGTTTGGCTGATCCTGCATTCCTCAAACTGAGCGTAGTTCGCCCAGGAGGGTTCTCGCGTCTTTCAGATCGCGTGTATCCCGACCTTCGGTGAACCATGTGTATATCGGCTCTAAGAGGCACCTAGCCTCGAAATATCTGCCTTCGTTACTCCAATGTCGTGCGAGACAGATCGAGGCACGCAACTCCCACCACCGAGCTTGTTGTTCCCGCGCAATCGCCACGGCTCGCTGCAGTGCTGCCTCTGCCTGGTCACGTCTGCCAAGTTTTAGGTTGATGTTGCCCCGAAGGCGAAACAACTCTGCCTCAAAGAATCTCTCTCCTGTTGTTTCGGCCAGCTGAATGCCTTCATCCAGCAGCCGCAGTCCAACTTCAAACTCTCCGAGCTGAGCATGAGCGAAGGCGAGATGGCCCAAATAGAGAGTGCGGCGGCATCGTTCAGAGTTTTGGTAATTTGCAGTCAAGGCGTCGCGCATCAGTTCGATGCCGACTTGAACATCCCCTCTTTGGGCTAGTAGTGCTCCGCGAAAAAAACGTGCTCTTCGTTCAATTGCCGCAAATTCATGCTCGGTGCTGAGCGATATCGCCTCGTCGGCGTGAGCCAAAGCGCGCTTTGCGTCGCCGCCGATTGTGCCTAAAACGACGATGTTCCCGAGCGCCAGCGCCGTTGTAAAGCTCTGTTCTCTGGCCCGAGCAAGCGTTTCCGTGCGCTCGACGATTGTTGTAGACTGTTTAGGATAGCCAAGGACCAATAGCGTCGTCGAGAGCCACGCCAGGCTGTTCACCGCGTCATCGACCCCGAAGCGGCGATAGGTCGAGATCGTGGCTGGATTGGTTGAGCATAGTGCGAGGGCGCGATCGAGGTGTTCGCGTGCGTCGGCGAAGGCGCCCGTGAGATGCAATGACTGTCCCATGAAGCGTGTGGCTAGAACAGCCACGCCGGGATGATCATGCTCTGCGGCCAACGCGAGGCCATACCGGGCGTCCTCCAGCGCTGAGCTATACTCCGCGCGCATACTGTGGGCTAGGTAGTTGCCCCACAGGATAGTCATCCGTTCTTCGAGGCTGACACTTTCGCCTAACAGCGCGCGAGCCCGTGAGAAAACCCGCGACGTTTCAGCCGCGGCATCGCCCTCAGTTGCGGCGACTGCAGGACCAAGTGCCAGATAGAAATCCAGTTCTTTGCGATCGCGTTGCGGCGAGCTCAGCAAGTGCTGGGTCAGCTCCACTCCTCGCGTGAGATGTTTTACAGCCTCGGCATTGGAGGAGCGCCCGAGCGCGCGCTTTCCGGCCTTGAGCCAATAGTCCGTAGCTTTCTCGAGCATGCCGGCTTCGGTGAAATGGTGCGCAAGGATTTCAGGGTCGTTCACGACGGCATTCTGGAATCCTTCCTCTAGCACGCGCGCTATTTGCGCATGGAGTTGCCGCCGCCGTGTCTTCAACAGGCTCTGGTAAGCCGCATCCCTCACCAATGCGTGCTTGAAGCTATAGATTGCATCCGGCAAGTCACCTTGGCGAAAAATGAGCCCAGCTTCTTCGAGTTCGGTGAGGGAATGCTGCAACCGTGATTCCTCTCGAGCGACCACAGCCAGCATCAAGGAATAGGAAAATTCGCGGCCGATGGTTGCGCCGATCTGGGCAATCTCCTTCACCGAGTGCAGGCGGTCGAGCCGCGCCATCAAGGAGTCGTGAAGGGTTTCCGGGATAGCAAACGGCGGTAACGGTCCCCCGAGCTGATAGCGATCCTGGTATTCAATCAGAATGCCTGCTTCGAGGACAGCCTTGGTGAGTTCCTCAACGAAGAGCGGATTTCCATCTGTCTTTGTTACAATCTGCTTCATCACGTCGATCGGAAGCGCGCGGCCATTTGCCACCTGAGTGGCAACACCTTTTACCTCATCTGGGTTGAGCCGTCCGAGGACCAGGCTTCCGACATTTGCAATACCCGTCCAGGGAGGCTCAAACTCTGGTCGAAAGGTAATTAGCGCGAGGATAGGAAACTGTCGGGCTCGCTCTACGATGAGGTCGAGCAATTCGAGGGTGGTGTCGTCGGCCCACTGAATATCTTCGATAAGCAACAGAATGGGCTGTTTGCGGGAACGGCTCTCGAATTGATCGAGCAGCGCGGCAAGGGTGCGGCGACGCTGCTGGGGGGGGCTTAGCTGCGGTTTTGAATAACGGCCCTCGAATGGGATCGATAACAGCTCAGCAAAAAGTGGTACTTCTGTCTGAAGTTGCGGCGCGCTCAACGAGAGGAGCGCCTCCAGCTTGTCAAGCCGCGTCTCGACGGGATCGTCCGCCTTGAACCCGGCGCTCCTTTCCAACTGCTCGACCACTGGATGAAGTGCACTGTTAGCGTGGTATGGGGAGCACTGATACCGGAATTGCACGTATGGTTCATGCTTAGCTGCACGTTCAGCCAGAGCCGCTGCTAAGCGCGATTTCCCGATACCTGGCTCGCCTGAGATGAGTACGATCTGGCCTTCGCCCGTGCGAGCTAAGCGTTGACGTTCCAACAAGAACTCCAACTCGGAATCGCGGCCAATGAGATCGGCGAGTTCTGACGGACGCACTACCTCAAAGCGGCTCTCGGAAGCCGAGACGCCCTGGACGGCCCACGCGCTCACTGGCTCGCTGATGCCTTTGAGGTGGTGGGCGCCGAGGCCGCGAAGAGTGAAGATATCGCCAAGGAGACGACGGGTGGACTCGGCGATGACTACCGTATTCGGCTCGACCAAGGCTTGCACGCGAGCCGCGATATTAGGAGCGCCCCCGACAACGGAGTGCTCCCGAAGTTTGCCCTCGCCGCCAAGGTCGCCGACTACCACCATGCCAGTGGCAATGCCGATACGCACCGCGAGTGGTTCTCGTGCGCGGGTTTCAAGCCGTGCCACAGCAGCAATGATATCCAGCGCAGCTCTTACAGTCCGTTCGGGATCGTCCTCGTGCGCAATGGGATAGCCGAAATACGCAAGAATGCCGTCTCCGCGAAAATCGGCGAGAAAGCCGTCATAAGCGCGCGTGATGCGGGCACAAGCAGCATGATAAGCATCGATGACGGCACCCATATCTTCCGGGTCAAGGCGTGCCGTCAGGGCTGTTGAATCGACCAAGTCACAGATCATAACCGTGAGGTGGCGCCGTTCCGCGTACTGCGCAATTGCAGAACTCACGACAGCGGAGGGAAGCGCACTGATCGCGTTCATGAGGCGCTTCCGGTCGCCGAGTGGGATGCCAACCTTCTCGAAGTCGACTTCTGTCAATTGCGGCAGCACATCGGAATCTATGGCGTTCGCGATGAACAGGGACTCATGTCTTCCCAGGCCCAGTCTTTTCAGCCAAGTCCCGATTTCCATGGCAGGACCCTTGTGTTTACGACAGCTTCAGCGCATCAGAGCCCAATATTTGCTCGTACTTTGTCCTATTGGAAGCAAATCAAATGAACAGTTCGGCCTGACCACGCCGACAATAGCATGCGGGTCGGGCCCGAACATGTGAACAGCCTTCGCCTCATCCAAATACCTGCGGAAACGCGGTAAGCGGCGAGCCGGGCTCTCGAAAGAGCCTGCCCACTTTGGACTCACAGACTCCCGGACTGATCGTTTCGGCTCAAGGGGCGAGTGGTCCATTTCACCTAATCAATAATAAGAGGATATCCACTCCTCTACAGTGCACTACGCAAAGAACTGGAATCGCATCGATTTCACTGTAGCGTCGGAACGTGGGCGTGAATTGCTACGGCCACTTACTACAAATAGGCCGGCTTCTCCATGGCTTCGCTCGTTATCCCAAATACGACATGATCTTCCCCAGCGATAGTTCGCTTTACTGCCAAGGGGGGACGACCTTGTTGGTCCTATGCCAGCGCGGATCGCAGTCCATATGCCAGCTTGAAATCTTTTTAACGTCTACGGCAGGATGCCGCTCGGAAATCGGAGGAGCCCGACGTCTGATCGGGAACAGAACATTCGCGAACGCGCCTACCAGCTATGGATTGGAAGCGGCTGTGAGCACGGTAAAGCCTAGATTCATTGGCTAGACGCTCAGCGCGAGGTTGTTGCAGGTGCGCTCGGAGGTGTCGCTCGTGTATCGAATGGCGCGGCCGGCAAGTTGAAGTCGAAAGCCGCCGCGCCTCAGAAAAAACGGCGAGGAGCCTTAGTGCTTAACGCGCCTCTTGTCCGGAGCGCGTCCGGGCGCCGAACCAAGGAAACACGAACTCAGTTCGTCAGGCGGGCTCGTGAAAGCCGGGCTCGAGCGATCGTCGGGCTTAAGAAAGTCCGGAGGAAGAAAACCGCTTCTCTCGCAATTAATTAGATGATAATAAAATTAAATTGAATATTTTGCAAATGTTTCTTCAGGGGGCGCAATTTGAACACCCCATTGCAACCGAACTTCGAAGCTGCGGGGTCTGAGTTAGCGCGGGGGTCCTTCAGTTTGCTGGAGCCTGGCCCAGCCAACACGGTGATCATTTCCGATGCGCATCTCATGTTCTCGGGCGAGTATGCACGCTCGGGCCATGATCTCATTATCTCGGATCTCGACCAACGTGTCACAATCCAAGGTTACTTTCAGGGTGAAAAGCGCGCCTCGCTCATTTCGGCAGACGGTGCGCTACTCGATGCAAGAGTGGTAGAAACGCTAACCGGCTATCAAACCTTTGCTCAAGCTGCTGGAAATGCGGCGTCGGCTGCAAAGGTGATTGGTCATGTCGCCACTGTAACGGGAAGCGCCAGCATCGTTCGCAATGGTGTTACTATCGAGGCAAATAATGGAGACGTCGTCTATCAGAACGACGTCGTGCAAACTGGAACTAGCTCGACAATTGGTCTGGTTCTGATTGACGGCTCAACGTTCAATCTGAGTGCCAACGCTCGGTTTATGTTGAATGATTTAGGTTATGAAGAGCAGAATAGTGCGAGTGGTACCTTGGTCGGTCTGACTAGTGGTTCCAATCATGCTCTTTTCACACTTGTCCAAGGCGCGGCCAGTTTCGTAGCAGGCCAGGTCGCCAAGACCGGCGACATGCAAGTTGCAACGCCTTCTGCTGTGATCGGAATCCGCGGTACAGCAGTCATTCTCAACGTCGATGCGGTGGATGGGCAGGTCTCGATCTCCGTTGCCGATCAGCACGATGGGCAGGTTCATTCAGTCCAGGTCTTCAAATGCGTTCCAGCGAGCGTACTTCAAGGCGCTTGTGTTGCGGGAGATGCGATCGGGATAATCACCAGCAATGGTCCATCGCTGACCGTAACGCCAGCTGCCAATTTTGAGGTGATCACCCAAGACGTCAGCAAGAGCCAGAGCCAAGTTGCTCAGGAATTCAGCGCATTTCAGCAGGTGTTGACGACC
Source organism: Bradyrhizobium sp. LB8.2 (assembly GCF_040548035.1). Lineage (NCBI taxonomy): Bacteria > Pseudomonadati > Pseudomonadota > Alphaproteobacteria > Hyphomicrobiales > Nitrobacteraceae > Bradyrhizobium > Bradyrhizobium sp. LB8.2. Next base: position 17,274 of record NZ_JBEPQV010000062.1, read on the forward strand.
TACGACATCGGCAAACAGCTTGCTCCGAACACTCCGTCACCCAGTGACGGCAAGCGAGGCGATGTCGATACGAAGACGCTGCAGAAGTTCGCTGGAAGTCCGCCAGCCTCACCCACCGAGGCCTCGACTAGCGTCATTGCAGACGATGTGAAGGGTCAGGCTAGTGGTGGATCGATCACTCCTACTTCTGTGACGCTCGCTTCTATCACAGGAGGTTCTGCGTCAACAACGAAGCCGGCTGTCTCTTTGGACAACACGCAAGCTTTTGTCCCGATTTCGTTCCGACCTATAGTTATCGATAGCGCAGGAGGTTCAGTCAACCAAGGCAATCAGACGATCAGCGGAACTGTTGATCCGGCCCTCGTTGGGTCCACTCTGACGCTGTACGACACCTATGATGGCGTCACTACGCAAATCGGAGCGGTTACCGTTGGTTCTGGCGGCGTTTGGACTAAGACGGTCACTCTGGCGGGTGATGGCGACCACAGCATCGTGGCCTCTAACCCTAGCACTAATCTCAAGACGAGCGCGCCCGTTGTTTTCACGCTAGACACGACGGCACCGACGGTCGCGATTACCAGCGCCGGGGGTCCGATCAACCAGGCGAGCCAGACCATCACCGGTTCGGTGGACGTAGCCGATGCCGGCGCCACCGTGACGATCCTGGACGGCACCACCCCGATCGGCACCGCCATCGTGCGGGGCGACGGCAGGTGGAGCAGCACGGTCACACTGAATCAGGGTAGCAACTCGCTGACAGCCAAGGTGAGCGATGCCGCCGGCAACACCGCAACCAGTGCCGCGGTGGTCTATATGCTCAGCAGCACCGGCCCGACGGTTGCGATCACGACGATCGAGGGCGGCGACAATCTGATCAACGCATCGGAAGCCGCAGGCGGCATCCAGGTCAGCGGCACCGCGGAGATCGGCTCGACCTTGACCGTCAACGGTGCGGCGGTGACGGTGGACGGGACCGGTCACTGGAACACCTCGATCACACCTGCCGGCCAGGGCGCCTTCGTTGTAACGGCCATAGTGACCGATACGGCCGGCAACACGGCTTCGACGTCGACGGCACTGAGGGTCGACACGATAGCGCCGACCGTTGCGATCACCAGCACGGGCGGACCGACCAACCAGGCCAGCCAGACCGTCGCCGGCACGGTAGACGCGGCCGATGC
>NZ_JBEPQV010000063.1:0-18076 GCF_040548035.1 Bradyrhizobium sp. LB8.2
ACCTGCCGCGCATGATCGTCTCCGCCGATTCGAGATGATAAAGTGAATCATCAAGTCCCCTCCCTGGCGAGGGGGTTTTTCAGCAGACTGCTAGGCGTGACCTTCCAGGAAATTTTCGTTCAAGGTGCGAGGAGGACTCGAAGATCGAAGGGAAGCTGACTACCTGCCAGATGGGCGTGAACCTGAACAAATGAGAAGCACCGATCTGAGCCGCCCTGATCGGCATCACCCACTGTGCTGGCGGGGTTTTTGGTGGTCAGGAAATTTGAGCCCGAGTATTACATCCAGCTATGCGCGGATCGGTATGCTCAGATTACGAAGAAGATTGCGGCAAGCTCGTCAGCCGACGAAATCACCCAGTTGAAGTCTAAGCTCACGATCATCAGAGATGGCGCCCTGGAAGAGGCCAAAGGAACGTCGATGCCGAATGTGGAAACTCCCAGACGTCTGGAAGGTCATCATTGATCGAGGGGGCGCGCCGGAGAACCCTATCGCGAGGGCGGACGCACTTCGCCTGATTGATTTCTTCGCTGTGCCTCCGGCAGGCACACTAGGCTTGCTATCGAGCTCGCAGATGGAACATCTTGCCGACCAGTGCGAGGGATGGGCGTGCACACCGAATTTGCAGGATTATGAAGCGGCTCGCCTGAATGGCAAGGCGGTAGGGTTGCGCCGGCTGGCAGAGTACCTAGGACCCTTTCACAAACCTCATGAGCCACCTGAGTCACTTCATGGGCTTTTGGCAGGAAAAGAGTGAGGCTGGCCGTGCTTCTCGCGGGTCGCTTGACGAACGCTGAGGGTTATAATTGCCGGCGTCGCCGCGAGCTCAGTCGATCCACAGCCACAATTGACAGAGGCGCTCATCGTGCGGGAGTCCAGAGGTAGGTTCGCGCAATGGTAGTTGGAGCCAGTACAACTACGGGAGGGTCCAGTCGCCTACTTTGAAATCCCGAGTGGCCTAGTTTGGCGACCACCGGCGGCGGTACTGTCCGTATTCGCCTCCGACTGTCAGGTTTGCCAGCACTGCGGAGAGTGCTGGTTTATCGCTGGGTGAGGCTGCCTCCGCGCTCTTTCCGAGCCTGCTCGCTGTGACCGCTTGGCTGGTGCCGGCCGCAAAGAGGCGCAGCGATTGGCCGGAACCAGCCGCGCCATTGCTCCTCTATGAGTTGGAGTTGCGTCATGCGTCATTCGCCGTCGATCGTGCCGCTGGATCGTCTCGACCGGGAGATTTACTTGGTCCTGGAGGACTTCGGCGCAGGCGCCGGCTGCTCCTGGCGCGAGACTGACGAGCAGGACACTGACTTCGAGACCATCATCAGCGACCTGATCTCGGGTCAGTATGCCTATCCGGTCCGGATCGTTGCGTTGAACGCGATCGAGGGCTGGTCTCGTGATGCGACCAGCGAGATCGCGGACGAGCTCGCCGCGCGCGCCCTCGACCGGGGCGTCGAGATCAGCCCCGCGCTGCGGGCCTTTATCGAGGCAAACGCGATCCGTCCCTTTGCCGTCCAACTGGCGCTGCCTCTAAAAGAAGCTGCTCGACCTGGAACTCTGAGTTCGTGACCTGGCGTGGAGTGTGTCAGTGGCGTTCCAGCGCAAAAAGATCGTGTCGATCGGGGTCAAGACGCCCTACCCTGGCTTCATTGAGCCTCTGCTCGCCGAGCAGGTCGACCGGGTGCCACAAGGCGACCGTTGGCTCCACGAGATCAAGTATGACGGCTACCGAGCCCAGCTCCACATCACTGGCGAGAGCATCAAGGTCTTCACGCGACGCGGGTACGATTGGACGAGGCAGTTTCGGAAGGTCGCGCAGGATGCGGTCCTGATTAAGGCCAACTCCGCCATCATTGACGGCGAGATCGTCGTGCCCGGCGAAGACGGCAAGACGGACTTCTCGCAGCTTCAGAACAGCCTCAGAGGCAGCGCCCAGAACATCGTCATGATGGCATTCGACCTGCTCTACGTCAAAGGCCGGGAGCTTCGCAGGGAGCCGCTGGAGGAGCGTAAGAAGGCCCTTCAGGCACTGATCGAGAATACGCCCATCCAATACAGCGAGCACTTCGAGATCGGTGGCGCCGAGCTGTACCGGCGCGCCTGCCAAGCCGGGCTGGAGGGCATCGTTTCCAAGATCGCGGACTCGCCCTATGTCGGCGGGCGCGGAAACTATTGGGTCAAAACCACCTGCGCTCACCGGGAGACCCTCGCCATCGCCGGCTTCGCACTCGACGGCAACAAGTGGGACGGCATCTTCCTCGGACGGCGCAAGGGCGAGGACCTGATCTATGCCGGCAAGGTCGACCACGGCTTCGACAAGTCGACGGAGGCCGAGCTGCGCAAGCGGCTGAAGCCGCTGATCAGGAAGACGCAGCCCTATGCCAAGCGCGTCGCGCACAAGGGTGTCTGGGTGGAGCCGACGCTGCTTGCCGAGGTCGAGTATCGGGGCAAGTCGGCCGTGGGGAAGGTCCGGCATCCATTCTTCAAGGGCCTGCGGGAGGACTTGTGATGGGCCGCCTGAAGCCCGCTGAGCAGATCGAGCAGAGCTACGACCTCGCCATGATGGCATTGGCCGACTACCTCACGCGCGAGCGAGACGCGGCGGAGACCATCGACCGGCTCATCCGCATTCTCGATCGGGACAGCCTTCGCGAGGCGATCACCGAGGTTCTGGTCGACGCGCGGGTGCACCCGAGGCCGAGGATGCGCCGAAGGCTGACCGATGAACTGCGTCGCTTGCGAAGACACCGGCTGGGTATGCGAAGACCACCCCGACCGCCCTTGGGATGGTCCGCACGCCTGCGGCTGCGGCGCAGCGGGTGACCCTTTGACCTTGTCCCAGGTGCAATCTTTCCTCTGAAGCAAAGCCGCCGCGCCCACCTGTGGGCTTTCAGTTCAGCTTTGGATTATTGGCGGATTTGGCCTGGTTCTTCCGCAAGATGAGATAGGCAGCCGGGACAGGGCGCCGGGCGGCCTCCGAGTACACGAAGCGGATCACGCCAATCGCCGCGCGATCGCGTGGCAGTCGCAATGCGCTTGGCATATTTGCTGTGCTGATGGCATGCGGCGCACTGCTCCGAGCACTCCTCCATTGTGCTCCCCTTCCGCCACGACGAGGAAGAGGCGGACCAGTAGGCAAGAACAGGGCCCCAGCTGATGCGGTACGCTGTTGGAGGCTTGGGTCGCGGCGCTACCTCGTACAGAAGCCCAGGTGTCTCACCTTTCAGCTTCAGTGTCTCACGCTAAGCAATTCTGATACCGATACTTTTCCGCAGAGTGGGTGAGACACTTGAAACCCTGTGTCAGCGAGCTGACTCACTGTCTCACTCCTGCGGTGAGGAGCTGGCAGAGGCCAGAGGCGAGCTGTTGAGCTTGTCCCGGTGCCGTGGCCATGGCTGCCCCGCCCCTGGACCAGGGATCGCGGAGATCGGAGGTCAGTTCTTCTCGCGGGTGTCGCCGAACCGCCATATTGCCGATGCCGCCGCTTGGTATGGCCCGTTGTGGTCTCCTGTTGCCAAAACCCAGCAGGTTTGTTGCGGGCTACCTGCCGGGTTGCTGTTCGGTTAGATGTCGCCGCGGTACGAAGGCTCGGGTGTCTCATACGCGCCCTGTCTCATCTCGATCATGAGTCGGGCGGTGTCTCGCGCCCTTGCCATAGCCTGCTTGCTGACCGGCCTGCCCGGCCAAGGCTGGAAAGATGTGACGCCGACCCCGCTATTACCGCTTCGGGCGCCAGTGGCTTCAGCCTGGCTTCAATTGTCAAGGAAAGCCAAAACGTCGGTCGGAGTCCGGCTGTGGGTCGCGTTGCGAAGTGGAGACGCATCCGGCCGCCGAAAGCCGCTTGGTTACGAGCGCTCTTCGCGAAGGATGACTACGGATTCAGTGTCTCACGCTAAGCAATTCTGCCTTTTGCGCTTTCTGCCTCAGGTGAATGAGACACCCGAGAATCACGCCCCGGAGTACGCACGTCCCGGATGCCCAATCAGGCCCTATGACGTGCGGAGCCCTTTTGAGAATGGCACTGACTCGTTAGCTGCAGCGCTAACGGGCACCGCGGCCATCGGTAGGCATTGCTTGTTGACACCGATAATTCTTTTGGTACGATACCGATACTGGACTTGACCAACCAAAAGGTATACCGATGGCAATAGCAAAAGAACTAATGGTGGAAGGCGGTCTCCGTCTGATGGCTGAGGCCGGCCACAAGATCGTGGGCCATGTGGCAGATGCCCATCACAAAGCGACAGTGAAGCGTCTCTCGGACGGCAGCAGCGTTCAGGTCCGGACTTGCAACCTGCCCCAGCTTCCAATGGTCTTTACGGAGAAGGATGTTCGTGCGAACGGCATACCGGACCGACTGGAGGTGGCGCTCAGCTACACATTCGTGCTCGCAGTCATCCGCGTTGCGCCCAAGCGCCTGGTGGCGTTTCTGATCCCCTCAGAGATCGTGAAGCAGTACGTGCTAGACCAGCTCGCGGCTGGAAGTAAGGATCTTTCACCTCACTTGGATCACGACATTTGGCAGAAGTATCAACTGCCGGGTTCCATTGAGGCGGACGACGTGACGATCGAAGAAGCCGAGGTCGCCGATGGCGCCGTTGCGAACGCTTCGACCTTGGCAGAAAATCCCTCCGATGCACCATCGTTGCGCGATCGAATCGATTCCCATCGCAACAACATCGCGAGGGACGCCGGCGTCACTCCGGACAAAGTGCGCATAGACATTGACTTCAACTAGTCAGGCAACCGCGAGCGCGTTGTCCACCAAGCGAGAAGCGCATGGAGCTACAAGATGGAGGTCGCGATGTGCCTCCTACCGTCCACCGATGTGGAACTATGCGGCCTAGCTTTTCGGTCTGAATGATCGGATCGCGGACCGATTACACCGCCAATTACAGTCATCAAATCGCGGCGCCGAGCTGGATGAGCTTGCCCGGTCCCAGAGATTGGTAAAGAGTGCAGCGCAACAACCTATGAGGCTGAACTGGATTGTAGAGGCTTCCAGTGATGCCGATGCGCCCAGCTCCTGCTGCTATCAAAATTCGAACCCTCGTTTTCTGGATTCTGCTTTGCTAAAATCGCAACTCGTTGGGCTGAATGGACGGTAAGGTAGTTCTCGCGGTATGAGCTCGCAGGAAGAAAATAGCGAAAAGATTGCCAACGCCGATTGGATTCCGCTGCGTCGGGCGGTGTATGAATCCTTCTGGAAACACGAACTAGAAAATGGGACTCACCTGATTCAGCTGCGATTTACATCGCGATTTGCGCCGCTCAAAGCAGAACTCGGCCTAAGTGATCAAACCTTAAAATTCTTGTTCTGGGACGGCTCAGTCTTTGAGGGAACGCCTTGGGATTTCTTGAATAAGAGCGAGACATTGCCGCCGCATGCGTTCGCGGCGGCGTTCTTGCACAAGACCGTGGGCGAAATCTGGGACAAGATGAACGACGCCTTTAACAGGAGGGTTTCGTCGGGCGGAATTGTCCTCTTCGCTCGAATGGACGATTTTCGAGCGCAATTTATTCCCATCCCCGCAGACCAGTGGTCGTACTACAGAGTTACCGACTGGGAAAAAGGCACTGCCTTAGCGCACGACGGGCGTTCCTTGTGTAGCGTCCATGCCAAGCTAGTCGACGCAAAGGTCAACACTCCCGGCCGTCAACCATTCTACGATCAAGATCAGATCAACGGCGAAGTTCGGCGTGCTATAAAATCGAAAGGCTTACCTGAACGTGGGGGAGAAACCGGGTGGCAATCCCGAGCCGACGTAGAGCGTCTGGTTCGCGACTTTTGTTATAGAACGACAGGCAAGGAGCCGGCTCGAAGTACGCTGCAGATCCTGGCTAAAGAAGCGCTTGCCGCAGCCAAGGGACGCTGACCGGTAATCGACTTTGGTCTTTTCGGTCATTACCGGTCAATGCCGGTCATTAAACCTCATATCGTCGGATAACTTGCTCTCACCTTAGCCAACAGGGTGAGACAGAAATGAAGGACGAGACGGCAAGTGGCCGGATCATCGGCTCAGCCGAGCGCCGCCGCCTTCTCCCGTTTTCGGACATGCACATTTGGCGGCTGGAAAAAGCCGGCCGATTCCCGCGACGTATTAAGATTGGCGACCACCGGGTCGGCTGGGCGTTGGACGAGATCCTCGACTGGATCGAAGCGCGCAAATCTCAGCGCGGCTAGCCATGACCAAGCCGGACGCGCGCAAATTGGTTTGGTTGAAGTTCTACCCGGGTGATTGGCGCGCCGATCCCGCCCTGCGCATGTGCTCGCTTGCGGCGCGCGGCTTGTGGATCGAAATGCTGGCGATAATGCACGAGGCCGACCCGCGAGGCTCCTTGCTCATCAACGGCAACACCATTGGCGCTAAGCAACTTGCCAGCTTGTGCGGGGCAACTCTTCGGGAAACCACGGCGCTCTTAATTGAGCTTGAGGCGGCGGGCGTTTTCAGCCGCGCCGACGACGGAACAATTTTTTCGCGTCGCATGAAACGTGACGATGAAAAGGCCGAGCGGGATAAGGCTAACGGCAAGACTGGCGGTAACCCCAAGCTCAAGACCGAGGTTAACCCCCTGGATAAAGCCCAGAGCCCAGAAGCTAAAGGGCAGAATTTAGATTCTAGAATCCAAACGCAAAGAAAAGAAAGGCCGCGCGCCGGCGCGTTAGCTGTTCCTTGGACCGAAGCCGATCGCGAGCGGTTCTGGGCGGCGTTTCCGAACAAGGTCGGCAAGGCCGACGCCATGAAAGCCCTCGACAAAGCCTCACACAAGGTCACGCCGGACGCGCTGTTTCCGGCGTTGAACGATTACGCGAATAAATCCGACGACCGACCATTTTGCAATCCGGCAACATGGCTCAATCAGGAGCGTTGGCTCGATCAGCCAGCGGCAAACAATAATGGCCAACGAACTTACGGTTCGCCCCGTCGACATTCTGGGGCTGATTTCCTCGCCGGAATGTCTGGCTTGGCGTCGGATATCGCTGGGAACAGTCAAGTACCCGGGACTAGCCACTCGGACATACCTCTCGGGAAGATTAACATTGACGGATGACCAGCGTCTCTGCATTCGCCGAAAGATTGCCGAGTTGCGCGCGGCTTCAGAAGCCGACAACGGAACGGAAAATCGGAGGGCACGGCTCGCATTAGTCGGAAATCTTCTACTGGCGTATCCAATTCCGAATGGCACTTCCGAAGCAGGCCGCGCGCGCGCAGAGGCTTATCTCGTCGCGCTTGAAGATGTTCCTCCATGGGCAATCGCCGAAGCCATCAAACGCTGGCACCGCGGCGAGTGCGGCCAGGGCTACAACTATCGTTGGGCTCCGGCGCCAGCAGAGTTACGCCAACTTTCAAAAGAGCGGGTACGCCCCGCCAGGGAAACTATAGCGCATTTGGAAGCAGTGCTCGCTGCGATCTCCCTTGAACGCGCAATGGATCCGACGCCAATCAACCCCGAGGTCAAATCGGAAAACGGTCGTGTCGTTGAGATTGGAATTCGGCGCACATAATTTGGATGCCAGCTCCTGCCGTACGGTAGCAACTTCAACTTCATAACCACTCTAGATGGGGAGTTTGCGAGGCTTGTCGACAGGCAACCAAAACACAACCCGCTTTCGTCAAGTGCGAGAGGGGCCCCAGGGCTTGCGGTACTGAGCATGACTCGGGTTCTCGTCATCCCAAAGTGAAGAGGCACATTCTATGAAGAAAACCTCCGAAAACGTCACCGACTTCTTGGTTCATGCTCGACCGGCCCTCGTCGCTACCGTTCAGGAAACGATGACAGTTTTGAAAATCGGACGGGCAAAAACTTATGAGCTTTTGAATGCGCGCATGCTGGAAAGCTACTTAGAAGGCTCGTCTCGCAAGATTACATGGCGCAGCATAGAAGCGTATGTCGAGCGTCGACTGCACGAAGAAGCGGTCCGTCGCAACGATCGCAGGTCTGCAGGAGTGAAATGCCGAAGCAAGCTGCCACGTGGCCAAGAAGCGCCGAATGGTGCGGAAGCCTGGCCGGACTCAGAGTGAGTTTCTGCAATCGAAAGGATTATGGACAGCGAATGATCGCATCGATCCTGCACCACGGATACTCCATCCTCCAAATCGCTTTGTTTGCGTTCGCTCTTTTGCGGCTCAGCTTGATAGCTACGGTTGAAATCCACGATCAGGTCGCGAAGCAGCGTCTCTCAACCACGGAGCGCGGAGTGGTCGGCTTTTGGGTTGGAACCAGACGAAGATCTTAGAGCGCCCAGATGCCGGCTTTTGACCCAAAGCAGAACTGGCCCGTCTGCCGGATGCCCGCTTGCGCCCCGAAGCTACGCTTCCCTGGGTCGCAGTTTGCTTCCAGGCGGACCTTTGCGTGGCGCTCAATGGACCGAGGTTACTCGGGGTTCAGTGGCGGCAAGCACGGCCGATGATCGTCACCCTAAGTTGGAGAAATCTCAGACCTCCGGAATCTGCGGATTGACGATCGGCGCGTGGTCCGGGTTGTGGATATGGATATCCGGAAGGGGCCCCGCCGACGCCTTGCCAAACTGGGAGGCGATGTGACTGACGAGACCCTGGCACACGGATTTGTCTGCCGTCTCATTGTTCACACCTACCTCGAACGTCCCGCCGATGACGACGTGATCGGCGCGCGGGAACATGTATCCGTCCTGACCATACAAATATTGCAACGCGGGCTGCGGGGGCAACATCGCCAACTGCCCCTTGATTGGGACCATTTTCGGATCGCTCATCAACGTCATCGACCCGAGCCCGGTACAATTGATAACTATCGTTTCCGGCACCGAGGCGATGATATCCGACTTGTTCACGAATTTCTTGTTCACAGATGTAACGCCGCGCGCCCGCAGCTCCGCTTCGAGCTTCGCAAGAAAGATCCGCGGTTCGATCAGCAAGGTCTGGTAAACGAAGCCAGGCTTGGTATGGCCCTCGAACGGCTCCCTTGGAAGCGACTCCCTTGGCTTGATGAGACCGGGTGCCAGCTGGATCACGACATCCAGATTATGCGACGGCGTGGCCGAATAGTTCGGCCGCTCGTTGACGCCAAAGCCCTGGCCGATGCTAGCCTTGAAGGTCGTGTATGCGAACTTAATGATGTCCGTGAGTTCCTGTTTCTTGCCCGCGAATTCCACAACCGACACGGCCCACTGGCCGCCGGCCTTGGATGACGTGGTCTCCAGCGGCGGGCGGTCCGAATAGATCGTGACCGTCAGACCAAGATCGGCAAGCAGAGTGGCGGCGGTGAGGCCCATCACCCCTGCACCCAGGACGGCCACTTTTGTATCGGGCGAGCCAACAAGATGGCTTCTGACGATATCCCGCACCTTGGAGGCGCAGCCCCAGCTCAACGTAATACCGGCACCGCCATGCCCGTAATTATGGACGAAGAATTTATTTGAGATCGTCTCGGCGTCGAGACGGTAGGATCCATTGCGATACGGCCGTACGCCAGCGATACATGCGCCGGGCTGGTCGGCATCGAAGGTGAAATCGGGCGTCGGCAAATTGGGCTTTGCTGGCATGTCCAGTCCTCGCCAAACCTATGAACGTCCGCACCAAGCGGCCTTCACGTGAGATAGCAAGTTTAGCTCAATCGCATTTTCCGGCCATGTGAAGTGGTTCACAACCTTTGGCCGCAGGCTGCTCTAACGTTGCAGACCAGCGAGATCTGCCTAACTGCCCAGGAGGCGCTGGAGCCACCTCGCTCTTCTCGCTTTCAGGAGGGAAGCAAAGTCCGCCGCGACATCAAGACTGACTATCTTCGGTGAGGAGACGCCATGTCCAAACTCCCAGGATTTTGTTCGGTTCTGCTATTGGGACTGTCAGTTGCAGTGAGCGCTGTTGCGCAGCCTGCGGGAACCGACGACGCCGATATGAAGAAAGAGAAGCTGTTTCCAGTCGGGAACGGAGTAGGACTCACGCATTTTCGAGTCGTCATGCCCGGGGTGCTATATCGCGGCGGCACGGAAGGTTCCCGCGCTGGTGTCGACGGTCCACGCCGACCGCTCCAAAATCAGTCTCTTCAGGCACTTTGCAAAGCCGGCTTCTCGCAGGCGGTGTACGCGTATCGAACCGGATGGAACGGAACCGAGAATGTCAGCTGCGCTGCTAATTCGCTCCAATATGACTATCACCAGTGGGACAACCGCGCGGCCTTGAAAACGGTGTTCATCAAGCTCCATGAGATCATCACTCAAGGCAAGGGTGCGATGTACGTCCATTGCTGGTATGGCCTGCACGCTTCCGGTTTCATCTCGGCCGCGTCCCTCGCTCAATTTTGCGCTCCAGCGGGATGGGATTCTCGCAAAGCGGCCGAATATTGGGATAGCGTGATCCCGCCTAAGATTCGTTATCCAAAAGAGCATGACGAAGTCGCGAATTTCGTACGATTCACGGATCCAGAACTGCAAATTTCTGAGCAAGACGCGGCTCGCGTTTGTCCGCAATACCATTGAGGCTTCCAGGAACTTTTTCCATGTGCGCATCGCAAACATGCAAAGGAGTCGCGGAAAGCGAACCAATTCTCGCTGCAGGCGCTCCGCTCTGAACTGGAGCTGGTCGCCGCGATAGGCGCAGCGGATGGACGTTGCGAATGCAAACCAATCGGAGAGCTCGCTCCAGCGGGTTTTCCTGCACGTGCCACGCGAGACCGGGACGACACGCGATGAGACCTCTGCGTTTCACTCAGCTTCTACTGCTGCCGCTGCAGTTCCTGGCTCCGGCATACGCCTATGCCGGCTTATCCGTCGACCCTACGCGCGGCGAACAGACCACGCAGATTCCGGTGCCGGGCAGAAATACCGAGATTTGCGTCGTTCCCAAGCATCTCGCTGCGGGGAGATATTTCGACAAGGACGTCGAGATCGAGATTCGGCTTTGCAATATCGATGAGCATAAGAATTCCGCTGCTTGTCCGAAACTCAATAGCACGAATCCGGGTCTTGACCTCTATTCACTCCCTCAAGGAGGCACTCCCCAACAGGTCGAGGCCGCTCGTTGCGACACTGCCGGCGCCCACAAGATAGCCAAATACAAGCTGAGCTCCAGCTGCAGCTACACTGCATCCATCCTCGGCTACTACCATCTGTCGCGCATGCTTGGTGGCATCGCCGACGTACCTCCGGCCGTTCTGCGCACGTTTGACCTGCAAAATCATATTGCCCTCGGTCGCGCGGCTCTGGCGGAGAGCCCCTCGAACAGCCTTATTCATCAGACTTGGGCAAGCCTGATGGCGCAATTGACAGCAGGCGCGAACGGCAAGAGGCGGGATTTCCTGTTGACCGACGACTTCACCCAATCGTATGGCGCCCTGAGCGAAAATCCAAAGCATGAGAGCTTCTATAAGGAGTTCTTCAACGGCGGCGCCAACAACGTAGGCCGCGCGTTGAACTTCCGCGACAAGAACCCGGTCGTGCAAATGCTGGCCCGCAACGTGGACATCAGTACGTTGGTGGGACGAGGTTTCACAACCGAAAACGTTCAGAAGATGGTGCAGCTCAAGGATGCCGCGGACTTGATCGTGATCGACACGCTGATGAACCAGCAGGATCGCTTCGGCAACATCCACTATCTTACGACCTATTATTACATCGACGCTGCGGATCTGGACGCGGATGGCAGCCCCAAGCTGAAGTTGAGCAAGGACTTGACGCCCGAAGAGGCAGCGAAACTCGGAGCTGTTCAGCTCAAGAAGATGCTCCTGAAAGACAACGACTGCGGGGTCGCAAAGGAGAATGTTGCAAATCAGGTCGGCCTGGCCGGTCGTATTGCGCACATTGATCCAAAGACCTACCTGCTTCTTCAGCAACTTGACGCTGCTGCCGATTCGGCTGAAACGAAGGACTTCTTCGTCCGAGAGCTGGTTTTTACCGCCGACGATTACGCCAACATCCGCAGGAATCTGAAGGACCTTGCGACCAAGCTGCATCAAGCATGCCTGAAAGGCGGCCTGAAGCTCGATTTGGATCTGCAGGCCCACTTCTCGAACCAAACAGTCAAAGTCACGAGTTGCGAGCCGTGAGAGCGGAGCACTTTGCCGCGGGCGAATACGATCAGCTGCACCATTTCATTGCAGCTCGCAGACTCAGTCGAAGTAGGCTTTATCGCCGAACTTGGTTTCGGTAGTTCGAACATAGTCCAGCACAAACCCTAGGTTCCTTCTGAGCCGTTGAACATTGATAGCCGCGCTGTTCTGGGAATAGAGACCAAGGTCAGTGACGAAGACTTCAGGATCGGAATATCCGAGATAGCCGGTCGCGGGGGTGTCAAGGAATCGTTTCAGATCGGCCAGTTTCTGGATGACGCCGCGATCGAAGCGGCTGAACCAGGTCAGATTCCGCGCGTTCCAACTGTCGCTGATATCGGCGCCGCCGTTATCAGTCATGTAGAAATGGGCGCGGCCTTGATCGTCTTTCCGGATCGCCACGTTGCCACCGCTGTACCGGTCCCACTGCTGGGTGACGGCGTCGATCGTCATGATAACCGAATACTCCCGCGCGAGCTCGAGTTCGTCGCCGTCATAGCCGGTTTTCAAAGTCAAGCTCCTGCCTGCCATCGGCTTCTCATTCGCCGCCTGCAGGAACTGAACGATTGGGTGACCGGCGTTCGGCGCGCCATTTGACGCGGCGTGGGTGTTGGCGATCGCGTCGAACGCGACGCTCGTTTCGTCCTTCTTGGCCTTGACACATCCCTTCAAGGAGGACCCGGATTGTATGGCCTTCAATATTCGGGCCTTGTTGGCCAACCGTGCGGAACCGTGAATGTTGTACTTTCCGATAAGGGTTTTGAACGTTTGGCTCGCGATCGGACCAAGCTCGTAGCGCGCGGCGGGGCGATATATCTGGTCGTAGCCAAGGATCGCACTGAGATTGAAAGTCGCTATCTCGACGTCGGGATTGGCGGAACTGTTCCGTGGGACGAAGGACCCGCGCGACTTATAGCCCTTCGGATCCGACGCATCGATCTTCTCGATCTTCATATTGATCGACGTCGAACCGGACAGCTCCTTGAATGTATAGCTGGCGCTATCCTCGAGGTTCATTCCCCTCCACTTCTTCATCCATTCCCCGCTGTCCGCTGAAAGCGATCGGCCCTCCGACTGGAGCGCTTCCAGCACTGGAAAACTCTGGATCTCGTATCCGGGCGGCGCGGCGCGCAAGGGAGCCGGCACAACCGCCGCAGCCAAAGCCGCCAGAAAAAACGCTCCTGTCACCAGAATAGCTGTTCGCTCCTTCGGCAACCGACCCATTGTTTCCTCTCGAAATTGTTCATCGCGACGGTCGATCTGACTTTCACTCACCGGCGTCGGCGCCAAACAGACGGTTCCGATTCCGGCTCGCGCAAAGCAAGTTTCGACCAGCGACCTTCAGGCACAACGTCAGAACGGCTCCCGCACTTTCGTAACCTCGGGCATTTCCCGATCCTTCACAAACTTGACTTGAAGAATGAGATCGAAAACATCGCGTTTCCAAGGGTCCGGATAATCGTCCGCCGGTGCCTTCAGCGCATGCATCATTGGCGGGACATTTCCGTGATGCCAACAGACTACGACGAGCGCCCCATCAAAAGCATCACTCTTGCGAAGGTGGTGAGCCAGCGCGCCGTAGTCCTGATCGGCGTAGGTTTCATCAATTGTCAGGTGACACTGCCTGGCAAGAGGCTCCAGCGTCTGAATTGGACGCCGACTGTGCTTTGAACCAGCGGTTGCAAATAGCCACATCGGCTTTCCGAAAGTCGCTGGGATGTATTGAGCCAGCCGTTGCGCGCGAGCATTACCGGCGGGAGTGAGGTCGGGATCAAGCGGATCGTCCGACTTTTCGGCGTGCCGCATTACCAAAATCACCTTAGCGTTCATGATAGAAATGCTCCCAATCGACATCTGCAGTCAAGCAGCAGAATTCCTACACACAGCGCGTGCTCTCTCCATCCTATCGCAGCTATCAAACCGCGCTTCTAAGTTCATCTCCCCTCCTCTTCCGCACGAGTTGGCGATAGGAAGGGGAACAGAAGACAGGTCCTCTTCGCGTAGTCGCTGTGGCACGCGAAGATTCCTGACGTTCCGTGATTTCATTTCTTGCCTTTTCAGCTGCGTGGCCGCTGACGACTGCAAAGCGTGGCCCAAGGTCGATGCCCCGGTGCTCTTTCAGCAGGTCTTGTGTAGCAGGACTTCGCTCAAGCAAATGTAACCTAGATCACGGTGCCGAACGGCTGTTGATCGTACACTCAAGCATGCATGACGGACGATCGGTTCATTTCCCGTCGCGGAGACTTCGGCTGCAATGAAATACTTAGGCCGAATGCCACTTCATGGCGTATTCCCCAATTGGCGTACTTTTCTGCGGTGGAACTCGATTGCGCGACGACTTAGACGAACCAAGAGGGTCAACAATGTCGAAAAGGCCGTCCATTCAACATGAATACCATCCCAAGCGGGATCGCCTGGAAATCACCATCAAGCATTACTCGCTAAAGAAGAAATCAGAGCGCGAGGATTTGGTGAAGTACCTTCTTCAAAGGCTAATAGGGGGTACAGACCTCGCAAAGAAGCTCAAGCGCGCAAAAAATCCATGGAAGGAAACCAGAATACCTGAGGTAGGAGATTGATTGTGCGCGGATCGCTCCAAGCGGCGGTTAAGGGATGCCTCTATTCCACCGCTGTTACGGGATGATGGCTTAATTGGCCGATCCAGCTTATTTCGGTGTCTCAGGAGCTTGCCCTTTGCGGTCGCAAGCCCGATCCCACCGCTGCCGCCGGTTATCAAGCAACCCTTCCCCCCAATGGATCCATAGCGTTATCAAGGGAGCTCATAAACCATCATCTCATCAGCAATGCCCTTGAGCGCCGCCGTTCAATCACCGGTTTGAGTTTGTTTGATGTCTGTGGGTTCTCGATCACCGGCCCGGTCGCGCACATTTCCGCGGCATCCGCTGACTGCCGGAGGCTTTTTCGGACGTCCATCTCCGGTCGAACGTCCGCTTTGCGCCAACGGCTGCCACTACTCCTAAGTCAGTTCATGGCCCGCAGCTGACCTTAGGGCGATGCTGGCCAAGGGCAGCTTTTACCCGAAGCTGAAATTGCGCCGCTTATTCAATCACGAGATCCGCCATGAGTAGAACCTGCTCCGGAATTGTTATGCGCAGCGCTTTGGCAGAACGGAGATTGACAACAAGCTGGAATGCTGTGGGCTGCTCGACCGGCATGTTTGCCGGACTGCCACCTTTTAGAATCTTGTCGACGTAAGTGGCCGCCATTGTAAAGAAGGCCGTGTTGTCGGGGCCGTAGCTCATCAATCCATCATAATTGGTGACGTAACTGTTCACTTGGAAAACCGTCGGCAAGTTCGTTTGTAGCGCGATCTGAGGCAAGCTAGGTCGCGGCGGATCCGCGAGAACGTAAACGACGTCACAAGATGCCGCCTTCATCTGAGCGAACGCCTGGTTCAGATCTTCAGGATTGTTCGCTGAAAACGGCGTTGCTGAAATGCCAAGCTTCTCTGCTGCGTGTACTGCAAGCTCGGCTAAGGGCGGATGAGTAGGGTTGCTTGAGGTCAATACGCCGATTTTCTTTGCATTCGGGAAGGCCGATCGGATGATATCCAGCACCTTCGTGGTCGTGTCGCCAAACATATTGGCAACACCGGTTATATTTCTGCCCGGGCGTGTGAAGCTCAGGACGAAACCAGATCCAACGGGATCTGTCGCCGGCGACATGACGATGGGGATTGTCGACGTTGCCTTCTGTGCGGCTGCGATCGCCGGCGTGGCGTTTGCAACAATGGCATCAGGCTTTAGTGCGACGATCTCCTCAGCGAGAGCCGGTAGGAGGCCGTACTTCCCGTTCGCCTCCCGCGCATCGATGACGAGGTTCCTGCCTTCCTCGTACCCCAACTTGCGAAGCGCGCCTCTCAAAGTATTGACGCCAACCGAGGATCTTCCGGAATCAAGGTAGCCCACGCGCCACCGACGGACTTCTTCAGTGGCCGCCTGCCCCGCCAGGATAAATGCGAAGCCGCTGGTCAGCCAGGCGCGGCGCGTTACGAGTCGACGCATGGATCGAGCTCATCTAGGAAAGACCGTCTGCGCTTTTAGCATCTTCATATGCGAAGATCGAGAGTACGATGGGAGTAAACCGCATCAGTGATCAGGAGTCCCCTTGTTCGCCAAGCAGCCCAAGGTGACCCTGCCAGCGCGTTACCGAGGACCGCTTCTGGCCGATTTTGTTGCAAAAGTCGGTTGAGACAAGTCACGAAGCGTGATTCCGTTGTGTTGACGCGAATCTCGGCGAGGTCGATACATGATGGGCCGTCTGAAGAGTGACCAAGGTCAACTGTTCTACGAGTTTTGTCTTGGCGACGCGGTTCCTGAAGATCATTTGGTGCGGAAGATCGATGCTGCTCTCGATCTGTCCTGGCTTCGCGGTGAACTAGCATCTCACTATTCGTCGATGGGGCGCCCGTCGATCGATCCGGAACTGATGATCCGAATGCTGGTCGCGGGGTATGTCTTTGCGATCCGCTCGGAACGGCTGATCTGCCGTGAAGTGCAGGTGAACCTCGCCTATCGCTGGTTCTGCAAGCTCGGTATCGAGGACGCTGTCCCGGATCATTCGGCGTTCTCGCGCGCCCGCAACGAGCGCTTCCGCGATGGAGATGTTCTCCGCCGCGTGTTCGAACGGATTGTCGAGACATGCATTGCCGCCGGTCTGGTTGGTGGCGAAGGATTCGCAGTCGATGCGAGCCTGATTGCGGCCGACGCGAACAAGCAGCGCTCGATCGCAGGTCACGATTGGCGCAGGGATCGCGATCCGGCCAGGTCTAGCCGCGCGGTGAAGGAGTATTTGGCAACTCTCGACGATCCGGCGTGGGGAGCCGCCAGCGATGTCATCCCGAAATTTGTCTCGCCATCCGATCCGGCAGCGCAGTGGACCGGCGCTCACAAGGGGCCGGCATTCTTCGCGTACTCCGACAACTATCTCATCGACGTGAAGTTCGGCGTCATCGTTGATGTCGAGGCTTCCCGCGCCATTCGCCAGGCCGAGGTCGGTGCAGCAAAAACCATGATCGAACGGACCGAGGAGCGCTTCGGTCTCAAGCCAGAGCGACTTGTCGGGGATACCGCTTACGGAGCGGCTCCAATGCTGAACTGCCTGGTCGAGGAGAAGGGCATCGCGCCACATATCCCTGTGTTCGATAAGTCGAAGCGGGATGATGGCACTTTCTCGCGGAGCGACTTTCGATATGACCCGATCGGCGACGTTTACCACTGCCCGGGTGGTAAGCGGCTTGGGACGAGCGGTACCGTGCACGAGGGCAAGACCCTTCTGTATCGTGCAAGCAAGCTCGACTGCGATGTATGCCCGCTCAAGCCGCAGTGCTGCCCAAAGGAACCATCACGCAAGATCCCGCGCGATATCCATGAGCATGCCCGAGACGTTGCCCGGTCGTTCGCTGGCACCGAGGGCTTCGAGCTCTCTCGGCGTCAGCGCAAGAAGATCGAGATGAGGTTCGCACACTTGAAGCGCATCCTGAAGCTTGGTCGGCTCCGATTGCGCGGCCCGCAAGGTGCCCAGGATGAGTTTGTTCTAGCCGCCATCGCCCAGAATCTGAGGCGATTTGCATCGCTGGTCGCACGACCGCCACCGGCTCAGGCTCTGCGCATCGCGTAGCGTAGCGTCGAAGTTGCGTAAAATGCGTCAGGGCCAGCGCTTCAAAGCGCGGCTCAACGAAAGGCCCAGCGGCCAAATCCATTGCAGCCGACTTTTGCAACAAAATCGGCCCTTAGCCGACCATTTGGCGAGCGCTTTGCTAAGTCGGCTCCTTGGGGTAGACCGGACGCCCTACGCTGTTCTCCGGTCATCCAAATCGGCCACGCTGGCGCCGCTCAGGAATGCGGCCCAGTCCTTCATTAACGCCCGGCGCTTCTCCAACTTCTGGCCTCGCTGATAGGCTGCAGTGGTTTCACTTTTGTCAATCGGCGTTGGACTGGGACCCCCCGTATTGCCGCATCAGCGAATGTTACCCTGATGGCGCCATTGGACTGGTCGATGCGACCTCGACTGATCGGCCGCGCCAAGTGGCTTT
>NZ_JBEPQV010000064.1:0-17340 GCF_040548035.1 Bradyrhizobium sp. LB8.2
CCATCCCAGACATCGCTCGCTCCCGCGAATCATCACTCAACTCACGGAATCAGCAATCAAATTCCTCCGCAATATGTGTGAATTCGACAGCCCGCTTGCGGGAGAGGTCGGCGCAACGCGCCGGGTGAGGGCTCTATCCTCTTGGGGAATCCCAATGCGGGGACACCCTCTCCCCAGCCCTCTCCCGCAAGCGGGCGAGGGGGCGCACCGTCTTCCGTCTCCCCTCACGCATCAACCTCTGCCGCCTCCGCTTTCAGCATCTTTTCCAGCGTTTCCAGCCGATCGGCCTCCCGCGGCGGCTTGTCCCAGCGCAGGCGGCTGATGCGGGGAAAGCGCATCGCGACGCCGGATTTGTGCCGCGGCGAGCGCTGCAGCCCCTCGAAGGCAACCTCCAGCACCAGCCCTTTGTCACCCTCGTGCACGACGTGGCGGACGGGGCCGAATTTTTCGGTGGTATGACGACGCACGAAGCGGTCGATCTGCAACAGCTCCTCGTCGGTGAAGCCGAAATAGGCCTTTCCGACCGGCACCAGCTCGTCGCCGCCCGCGCCTGCGGTCCAGACGCCAAAGGTGTAGTCGGAATAATAGGACGAGCGCTTGCCGTGACCGCGCTGCGCATACATCAGCACGGCGTCGATGATGTGCGGGTCGCGCTTCCACTTCCACCATTGGCCCTTCGGCCGTCCCGGCAAATAGGGCGCATCGCGCCGCTTCAGCATCACGCCTTCGACGGCGTCCGCGTCGTCGCCGGCACCGGCGCCGGCGGGATCGGCGCGTGCGGCGGTCAGCGCCTCCCAGCTCGCAAACGGGACGGTGGGCGAGAGATCGATGCGTGGATCGTCGAGCTTTGCGATGAACGTCTCAAGCCGCTCGCGGCGCTCCGCGAACGGCAGCTCGCGCAGATCGTTCTCGTCGTCGCCGAGCAGATCATAGGCGCGCAGGTGAATCGGAAATTCCTTGATCAGCTTCGGAGACACGACCTTGCGGTTGAGCCGCTGTTGCAGCACGTTAAAGCTCTGTACCCGGCCCTCGCGCAGGACCAGAAGCTCGCCGTCGATGGCGCCCGGCAGGCGCAGCGCGGGCACGAGGTCCGGAAAGCTGCCCGTGATGTCCTCGCCGGTGCGCGAATAGAGCCGCGCGGTGATGTGGCCGCGTTCGTCTCGGCCGGCGACTGCCTGAACGCGGATGCCGTCCCATTTCCATTCGGCGATGTAATCGGCCGGATCCAGTGGTGCGAAATCGGTGTCCTCGATCGCATGCGCCAGCATCACAGGGCGGAACGGCGCGGGATCGCGGTTGACCGGCTTGTCGCCGCAGCCTTCCAGCCAGGCGAACAGGTCGAGATAGGGCGGCGCGAGACCGGGCCAGATCAGCTCGACCTCATGCGGGTCCTTGTCGCCGAGCGCGGCAGCCGCGGTCTTTGCCAGGCGCGCAGAGATGCCGATGCGCAACGCGCCCGTGACGAGCTTCAGCAGCGCCCAGCGGCCGGTCTCATCCAGCTCGTCGAGCCAGCGCTCGAGCTGCTTTGGCAGCTCGGTCTTGCCGAGCGTGCGCAGCGTGGTGACGACCTCGGTCAGTGTCGGTGGCGGTGGGTTGTTGTGGGCGGCCATCGCCGCTTTCGGCCACATCAGCGCCACCGTCTCCGAGAGGTCGCCGACATAGTCGTAGGACAGCCCGAACAGCACCGGATCGGTGCGCGACGCGATCAGGTCGCGGATCAGCGCGGGCTTGGCGTGCTTGAAGCTGAGCGCGCCGGTCAGCGCGGCCAGTGCATAGCCGCGGTCGGGATCGGCGACCTCGCGAAAATAGCCGGTGATCAGCCGCAACTTGTTGTTGCGGCCGGGCTCGTAGGCGAGGCGGTCGAGAAGTTCGGCGAAGCGGTTCATGCTTCGGCCTCGTCAGCGAGCGGTGTCTCGGTCTCCTCCTCGTCGCCATAGCCGACGAGATCGAGCGGCTTTGCCCGCAAGCCTTTGCTTTGGCACCAATGCACCAGCGCATCTTCCTGACCATGCGTGACCCAGATCTCGCCGGCGCCGGTCGCCGCGATCGTGGCGGTGAGGCCATCCCAATCGGCGTGATCCGAGATCACCAGCGGCAGCTCGATGCCGCGTTGCCGGGCGCGAGCACGCACCCGCATCCACCCCGAGGCGAATGCGGTGACCGGATCGGGAAATCGCCGCGTCCAGATATCCGAGGTCGCCGATGGTGGCGCCAGCGTGATGGTGCCGGCAAGCGCCGCTTTTTTCACGCCCTTCACCGGCCGCAACTCGCCGAGCGCGATCCCGCGGCTCTGATAGTAATGCGTGATGTTCTCCATCGCGCCATGCAGATAGATCGGCGCGTCGTAGCCCGCTTGGCGCAGCAGCGCGATCACGCGTTGCGCCTTGCCGAGCGAATAGGCGCCGACGAGATGCGCGCGTTCCGGAAACAGCGCCGCCGACGCCAGCAGCTTCTTCACCTCGTCGGCAGCATCACCATGGCGAAACACCGGCAGGCCGAACGTTGCCTCGGTGATGAAGACGTCGCAGGGGACGAGCTCGAACGGCGTGCAGGTCGGGTCGGGCGCGTCCTTGTAGTCGCCGGAGGCGACGATGCAGGTGTCCTTGCAGGTGACCGCGATCTGGGCCGAACCGAGCACATGGCCGGCCGGATGAAACTTCACGCTGGTCTCGCCGAGCCGGATCTCCTCGCCATAGCGGATCGCCTGCCTCGAGCCGGCGAAATTCTCGCCATAGCGCAGCCGCATCATGTCCAGCGTTTCCTGCGTCGCCAGCACCGCGCCGTGGCCGGCGCGGGCATGGTCGGAATGGCCGTGGGTGATCACGGCGCGTTCGACCGGCCGGATGGGGTCGATGTGGAAGCCGCCGGGCTTGCAGCACAGGCCGCTCGCGACGGGCAGCAGGATGTCTTGCGGACGCATGCCTGTTATATAGGTTGCGCCACCGCGTGTTCGAGTCACCCGCCCCGCTTCGCTTTCTGGTTCCCCCAATGTCCCTGCGCCTGTTCCTGACCTCCGGCGATCTCATGGCCGACCGCCGCTTCGAGTTCGCGCGCGACCTCCAGCTCAAGGGCGATCTGCCTGCTGCCGCCGACCTGCTCGAGCAGACGATCGAGCTTGCGCCGAATTTCACCTCGGCCTGGTTCACGCTCGGCGAAATCCGCGTGCAGCTCGGTGAGCGCGACAAGGCCATTGCGGCCTTTCGAAAATCGCGCGAGTGCGATGCGAGCGATCAGCATGGCGCCCACCTGCATCTGATACGCCTCGGCGCCGCGCAATTGTCCGAGATGCCCAAGGCCTACGTGCAGGCCTTGTTCGATCAATACGCGCCGCGCTTCGAGCATGTCCTGATCAACGATCTCGACTATCGCGCACCGTCGCTGATCTTCAAGGCAGTGGTGGCTGCCCGCGTCGCCGCGAAGAAGCCCGCCCTGTTCAAGCGCGCCATCGATCTCGGATGCGGTACAGGGCTGGCGGCCGCGGCCTTCGCAAAGCAGGTCGATCATTTCATCGGCATCGATCTGTCGCCCGGCATGATCAGGGAGGCGCGAGCCACCGCCCTCTATGCCGAGCTCGAAGTCGCCGACATGATCGAAGGCCTGCGCGCCAAGAGTGACGCGAGTGCAAACCTCGTCGTCGCTGCCGATGCGTTCGTCTATCTGCCCGATCTCGCGCCGGTGCTCGGCGAAGCCAGGCGCGTGCTCGCGCCCGGTGGCGTGCTCGCCTTCACGCTGGAGACGCATGACGGCAGCGGCATCGTTCTCGGCGAAGGCCTGCGCTATGCCCATTCGGCGGAATATGCGCGCGATGTGCTGGCGAAGGCCGGCCTCAAGCTCCTCACCCTGGAGCCGGCCTCGCCACGCATCGAGAACAACGAGCCGGTGCGCGGCCTTGTCGTGGTCGCCGAGAAAACTTGAGTCTAGGCGCTATACGCGACGCTTTGAACGTCATTGCGTCGCAAAGCTGTGACTTCCCGCTTGCGAGCCGTGCGGCGATGCCAGCACAATGCGCGCGCCAAGGGAGAAACAAAACAATGACCAGGAATCCATCGCGGCGCGATTTCAGCGCCGCCGCGCTTGCGACCATCGCGGCATCCACCTTGCCCGCGCCCTACGTCTGGGCCGCGGAGAAGAAATACGATGCCGGTGCCAGCGACACCGAGATCAAGATCGGGCAGACCGTGCCGCATTCCGGCCCCGGCTCGCTCTACGGCGTGCTCGGGCGGATCGGCGAGGCCTATTTCCAGATGCTGAACGAGAAAGGCGGCATCAACGGACGCAAGGTCAAATTCCTGACCATGGACGATGCCTACAGCGCACCGAAATGTGTCGAGGCGACGCGGCGCCTGGTCGAGCAGGAGGAGGTGCTGGCGCTCTACGGCTCGCTCGGTACCGCGCCGCAGACGGCCGTGCACAAATATCTGAACTCAAAGGGCGTGCCGCAGCTTTTGCTCAACACTGGCGCCTCCAAGTGGAACAATCCGAAAGAGTTCAAATGGACGATGGCGGGCCTGCCGCTCTATCCGACGGAAGCGCGCATCCTGGCGCGGCACGTCCTCAGCGTGAAGCCGAATGCCAAGGTCGGCATCCTCTACCAGAACGACGATTTTGGCCGCGACTTCCTCGGGCCCTTCAAGAAAGTCTTGGAAGACTCCGGCGGCACCGCAAAGGTGATCATGGAGCAGACCTACGATCTCACCGATCCGACCGTCGATTCCCAGCTCATCAATCTCTCGAAGTCGGGCGCCGACGTCTTCTACAACATCTCCACCGGCAAGGCGTCGTCGCAGTCGATCCGCAAGGTCGCCGAGCTCGGCTGGAAGCCGCTGCAGCTGCTGTCGGCCGGATCCACCGGCCGCTCGATCCTCAATGCCGCGGGGCTGGAGAACGCCACCGGCATCGTCGCGATCCGTTATTCCAAGGATGCCGGCCCCGGCCCCTGGGAGAACGATAAAGATGTGATCGCGTTCGAAACGCTGCGCAAGAATTACCTGCCGAGCGTCGATCCCGACAACACCATCGCCTATGCCGGTTACGGCCAGGCGGTGACCATGGGCGAGATTCTGCGCCGCTGCGGCGATGAGCTCACGCGCGAAAGCGTGCTCAAGCAGGCCGCGAACCTCAACGGCTTCCACTCGCCGTTCTTCCTCGACGGCGTCAATTACAACTACACGCCCGGCGACTACACACCGATGAAGACGCTCTATATCTCGACCTTCAACGGCAAGGATTGGGCCGTGTCCGACAAGCCGGTGACGGAGTAGGGGGTCTCCGCGAATGCGCGGAGCGTTGAATCGGCGGTAGCTCCACACTCGTCATGCCCGGGCTTGTCCCCGGGCATCCACGTCTTCGCTTCCGTGTGGTAAGAACGTGGATGGCCGGGACAAGCCCGGCCATGACGCCTGTAGGCGCATCCTGCCCACCCACCCCTCGACGAACCCACCCCCACGGCTTACCTGTGATGCCGTGCCGCCTCGTATCCTCAAATCTCCGGCCGAGCCGGCCGCGCTGTTGCCCGACCACTTCCAGGCGTGGTTCGCAGCCCGCGGCTGGTCGCCGCGCGCGCATCAATTGGCGCTGCTGGAGAAGGCGCGCGAGGACCGGTCCGCACTGCTGATCGCACCGACCGGCGCCGGCAAGACGCTGGCGGGATTTTTACCGACGCTGGTGGAGCTGAGTGCTGCGCCCAAAGCTTCGGCGAAATCGGTGGTCTCCACCGGCCGCACCCTGCAACGCAGCGGCGGCCTGCACACCCTCTACATCTCCCCGCTCAAAGCACTCGCGATCGACATCGCACGCAATCTGGAGCGGCCGGTCGCCGAGATGGCGCTGCCGATCAAGATCGAGACCCGCACTGGCGACACGCCGACGTCGCGGCGCCAGCGGCAGCGGCGCTATCCGCCGGACATTCTGCTGACGACGCCGGAGCAGCTCGCGCTTTTGCTCTCCTCCGACGACGCGCCGTTCCTGTTCTCCTCGCTCAAGCGCATCGTGCTCGACGAGCTGCATGCGCTGGTGACCTCCAAGCGCGGTGATCTTCTCTCCCTTGGGCTCGCACGGTTGTGGCGATTGGCGCCGCAGATGCGGGCGATCGGCCTGTCGGCGACGGTGGCAGAGCCGGAATCGCTGGCGCGCTTCCTGGTGCCGCAGCCCGGCGGCAAGGAAGCGGCGGCCGACATCGTCATCGCCGGCGGCGCGGCGCCGTCGCTGGTCGAGATGATGGACACGCGCGAGCGCCTGCCCTGGGCCGGACACAGCGCCCGCCATGCGCTTCCCGAGATCTACGAGCTGATCAAGGTGAACAAGACCACGCTGGTTTTCGTCAACACCCGCAGCCAGGCCGAGATGCTGTTCCAGAATCTCTGGAGCATGAACGACGACAACCTTGCAATCGCCCTGCATCACGGCTCGCTCGATGTCGCGCAGCGCCGCAAGGTCGAGGATGCGATGTCGGCGGGAAAATTGCGCGGCGTGATCTGCACCTCTTCGCTCGACCTCGGCGTCGACTGGGGCGACGTCGATCTCGTCGTCAATATCGGCGCGCCGAAGGGGGCCTCGCGCCTGATGCAGCGCATCGGCCGCGCCAACCACCGTCTTGATGAAGCCTCGCGCGCGGTGCTGGTGCCGGCGAACCGCTTCGAGGTGCTGGAGTGCCGCGTCGCCATTGACGCCATCGCCGAGAATGCACAGGACACGCCGCCGCTGCGCACCGGTGCGCTCGACGTGCTGGCCCAGCACGTGCTCGGCTGCGCCTGCGGCGAGCCGTTTCTCTCTGACGAGCTTTACGACGAAGTGCGTACCGCCGCACCTTATGCCGACCTCACGCGGCAGGATTTCGACGACGTCGTCGATTTCGTCGCCTCCGGCGGCTACGCGCTGAAAACCTACGAGCGCTTCGCGCGCATCAAGCAGGACAAGCAGGGTCGCTGGCGCGTCGCCAATCCAAAGGTGCGGCAGAGCTACCGGATGAATGTCGGCACCATCGTCGAGGACGACATGCTGAAGGTGCGCCTGGTGCGTTCGCGCGGCGGCGGCCAGGGAAAAGCAGGCGGGTCAACGGGCGTGATCGCCCGCGGCGGCAGGTTGCTCGGCGAGATCGAGGAAGCCTTCATCGAGGGCCTCAGTCCGGGCGACACGTTCGTGTTCAGCGGTGAGGTGGTGCGCTACGAGACCCTGGTCGAGGACCAGGTCTATGTCTCGCGCGCCAACGACAAGGACCCGAAAGTGCCGTCCTATATGGGCGGCAAGTTTCCGCTCTCGACCTATCTTGCCGAACGCGTGCGTCGCCTCCTCGATGACGCGCGCGCCTGGGGCGCCTTGCCGGAGCAGGTGCGCGACTGGCTGTCACTGCAAAAGGACGTCTCGCGCGTACCGGCGGTGCGCGAGCTGCTGGTCGAGAGTTTTCCCCGCGCCAACAAGCATTACATCGTCTGCTACCCGTTCGAAGGCCGTCTCGCGCATCAGACGCTCGGCATGCTCTTGACGCGCCGGCTGGAGCGTGCCCGCGCGCGGCCGCTCGGCTTCATCGCCAACGAATATGCGATCGCGGTCTGGGCGCTCGGCGACATGTCCTTCATGATCCGGGACGGCAGGATCGACCTCGACGCGCTGTTCGATCCCGACATGCTCGGCGACGACCTCGAAGCATGGCTCGCCGAATCCGCTCTTATGAAACGTACGTTCCGCAATTGCGCGATCATCTCCGGCCTGATTGCGCGCCGGCATACCGGCGAGGAGAAGAGCCGCCGCCAGGTGCTGTTCTCGACCGATCTCGTTTACGACGTCCTGCGAAAACACCAGGCCGATCACGTGCTGTTGCGCGCCGCGCGAGCCGATGCCGCCACTGGCTTGCTCGATCTGCGCCGTCTCAGCGATATGCTCACCCGCATCCAGGGCCGCGTCACACATCGGGAACTCGACCGTGTCTCTCCGCTCGCCGTCCCCGTGATGCTGGAAATCGGCCGCGAGTCAGTCTATGGCGAAGCTGGAGACGAGCTGTTGGCGGAGGCCGCCGACGAGCTCGTCAAAGAGGCGATGGGATAAGAGCAGGTTCGGACGTGACGATAGGCGCGCTGGTTTCAGGGGATATCGAGGACATGCGCGTTTCAAATGTCAGCATCAGCGGCGTGACGTTCGCGGCCGATCTCTCCGGCGCACTGTTCTGGGAAGCGCAGCGCATGCTCGTCGTCTCCGATCTGCACCTGGAAAAAGGTTCCAGCTTCGCCATGCGCGGCGTGCTTCTGCCGCCTTACGACACCGTCGCGACGCTCGGCCGGCTCGCTGCTGTCATCTCCCGCCATAATCCCCGAATCGTCATCGCGCTCGGCGACAGTTTTCATGATCGCACTGCACATGGACGGCTGTCGGCGGAGGATCGCGACGCGGTCGCCGCCTTGCAGGCCGGCCGCGACTGGATATGGATCTCAGGCAATCACGATCCGGCGCTGCCGCGCGATCTCGGCGGCACCGTCGCCGACGAAGTCGCGATCGGCCCGATCACCTTCCGCCATGAGCCGACCGGCGCGTGCGGCGAGATCGCCGGCCATCTGCATCCCAAGGCCCGTGTCTCCGCGCGCGGCCGCTCGATGGAGCGCCGCTGCTTCGCGTCCGACGGGATGCGCGCCGTGATGCCCGCCTTCGGCGCCTATGCCGGCGGCCTCAGCATCCGCGATGCCGCGTTCGCAAAGATCTTTCCGAAAAATGGCTTTGTCGCGCATCTGCTCGGCGACCGCCGCGTCCACGCGATCGCGGCGTCGCGGTGCAGCTAAGCCGCCTTCGCCTGCACGTCATCGCAAAACTCCGCAAGACGATCTGCCAGCCGTAGCGTCGCTGGATTGGCGCCGGGCGCGGCCATCAGCGCCACCTCGGTCCGGTTGATCGGCGCAAAACCATCCTTCGCCGTCAGCACGCGGTGGTCGGACTGGATCGCCATCTCCGACAGGATGCTCAGTCCCATGCCGGCGGCGACGGCGGCCTGGATGCCGGCGAGGCTCGATGACGTGTAGGACATGTGCCAGATGCGGCCCGCGCTTTCCAGCGCGTGGATGGCGCCGGCGCGGTAGAGGCAGCCGAGCGGAAAGCCGATCAGCGGCACCGAGGCGACGTCGGCATGGATCGGATGGCTCTTGCTCGTGACCCAGTGCACCTGCTCCGGCCACACCGCAATCGCTCCCTTCGCACCGGCCTCGCGCTTGAACAGCGCCAGATCCAGTTCGCCGCGATCGAGGTCGCGCGACAGGTTCTTGCTCTGGTCGGCGCGCACATCGAGCCGCAGGCCCGGATGCGAGCGCGAGAATGCGCCAAGCAGTTTCGCCAGCCGATATGCCGCAAAATCCTCGGGGATGCCGAGCCGGATCGCGCCTTCGCCGTCGGGCTGGCTCAGCACGTCGCGCGCCTCCTCGGCGAGCGATAACAGCCGCCGCGCATAGGACAGCAACCGCTCGCCGGCCTCGGTCGGACGCACGTCCTTGCCGTCGCGGTGCAGCAGCACCTGGCCGACATCCTCCTCCAGCCGCTTGATCTGCTGGCTGACGGTCGATTGCGTGCGGTGGACGCGCTCCCCGGCGCGGGTGAAGCCGCCGGAATCGACCACCGAGACGAAGCTGCGCAGGAGCTCCAGATCGAGCATGGATGTCTCCATTCGAAAATCAACTGGCAGTGAGTTAATCATTTAATTTCCAAATGACAAGCCGGGTTCCTAGATCGAGGGCTCAGGAGATTCCACATGTCGCTCGCCCCCTCGCTTGCCGTCCCCCGCAGCCGTTTCAACACGCTGCCCTTCGCCATCGGCCTGTTCTGCCTGCTCTGGAGCTACGCCTTCGTCGCCGGCAAGATCGGGGTGACCCATTGCCCGCCATTGATCCTGCTCGCCGCGCGCTTCTCGCTTGCCGGCATCCTGATCCTTGGCGCCACGCTGATCCGCGGCGACGACTGGTCGCTGTCCTGGCGCGATGCCGCAATCTTCGCCGTGCTCGGTATCGCCAACAACGCGCTCTATCTCGGGCTCGGCTACACCGGTCTGCAAACGGTCTCGGCGGGCCTCGGCGGCCTGATCGTGTCGGCCAATCCGGTGTTCACGGCGGGCCTGGCCGCGCTTCTGCTCGGCGAGGGCATGACCTGGCGCAAGGCGGGCGGCCTCCTGCTCGGCATCGTCGGCGTGACCTTGATCGTCTGGCATCGGCTGTCGGTCGGCACTGACTCACTGCACGGCATCATGTTCACGCTGGCCTCGCTCGCCTCCATCGTCGCCGGCACGATCCTGTTCAAGCTGCTCGCGCCGAGGGGCTCGTTGTGGATCGGCAATGGCGTGCAGAATCTTGCCGCCGGCATCGTGCTGACGCCGGTCGCGCTGACCTTCGCCGACGTTCATGCCATCGACTTTACGCCGGGCCTGATCGGCGCCTTCGCCTTCCTCGTGCTCGGCGGCTCGATCCTCGCCTACTGGCTCTGGTTTCATCTCCTGAAAGTGTGTGGCGCAACGGCTGCCAGCGCTTATCATTTCCTGATGCCGCCGCTCGGCATGTTGTTCGCGTATCTCGTGCTCGGCGAGCATGTCGAGGCCCGCGATCTGCTCGGAATCATTCCAGTGGCGCTCGGGATCTATCTGGTGACGCGGCCTGCCGCGAAGCCTGTGTCGTAGGAGGAGTTCTTATGCCCATTTCCATTACCCTGATCGGCGGCCCTACCGCGCTGATCGAGATCGACGGCTTCCGCCTGCTCACCGATCCGACTTTCGACGACGCAAATACCGCCTATCAGCTGCCGCATGTGAAGCTGGAGAAGACAATCGGCCCTGCGCTCAAGGCCGATGCAATCGGCCCGATCGATGCGGTCCTGCTCAGCCACGACCAGCATTCGGACAATCTCGACAATTCCGGCCGCGAATATCTCAAGCACGCAAAGCGCGTCCTGACCACAGAAGCCGGCGCCAAGCGCCTCGGTGGCCAATTCGAAGGCCTGCATGTCGAAGGCCTGGTGCCGTGGGGCACGACGCATCTGAAAGATCGTGACGGCAATTCGCTGACGATCACCGCGACCCCGGCGCGTCACGGCCCGGCCGGCATCGAGCCGCTGTCAGGCGACGTCATCGGCTTCGTGGTGTCGTCGAGCCGGACCGACACAACCTCAGTCTATATCAGCGGCGATACCACCTGGTTCGATGGCGTCGCCGAGGTCGCACGCCGATTCAAGTGCGGCGTGGTGATGCCTTTCGCGGGCGCTGCGCAAACGCGCGGGCCGTTCCATCTCACCATGGACACCAACGACACCATCGAGACCGCGCGCGCCTTCCCCGATGCGATGATCGTGCCGGTGCATACGGAGGGCTGGGCTCATTTCCGCCAGAACAGCGAGGATCTGCGCAAGACCTTCGACGCGCTCGGCTTCGGGACGCGGTTGCGATTGCTGGAGCCCGGCGTGCCGACGGTGGTGCAGGCGCCGTAGCTAGCACCACAGCCGTCATTGCGAGCGAAGCGAAGCAATCCAGAATCCCTCCGCGGCGGCAGCCTGGATTGCTTCGCTGCGCTCGCAATGACGGAGAATGCAGTCAATCCTTCCGAAATACGATCGAGGCCATCCAGCCCGTCATCAGCGCCATCGCGGCGGTGATGAGGCCGTAGATCAGCCCGTTCTGCCGCGCGGTGGTGGCGACGAACTGCTCGAAGCCGACCTTGACGATCTCGAACGCCGTCTCGGTCTTGCCGATGAACGCGCCGTCGGCAAACAACTTGATCTCGACCTGGTAGGTGCCGATCGGCACCTCCGCCGGCAGTGGAATGCCGGTGCGGAACAGCGTCGGTGTCAGGAACGTCACCGCGCTCGAATCCTCGCGATAGAGCCCGCGCTCGGTGCGCAGGCGAATGAAGGCCGAGCGGAACGCGTCGTTCGGCACCACGTCGGCGTAGTCGCCGCTGACGCGTTGGGTCAGCCGCACGTTGTTGAGCCCGATCTGCTGTCGCCGCGCGACCTCGGGCGAGGTGATCGCCTCGAACGAGCGGTTGGCGAACAGCGCGAGATAACTCGGCACCTCCAGGAACTGACGGTAGTCGGTGTTGATCCAGATCCCGAAGGTGCGCTCCTTGCGCCGCGTCACCATATCGGCGCGCGGGCCCATCACGGTGACGACGAGATCGTAGGTCTTGCGGTCGGCGGGCGTGGTGGCGTCCTTCTCGACCGAGCCGAACAACACCAGCTCCTCGCCGGAATAGTTCGGCGTCACCGTGACACGATGGTTGGAGACCGACACGATCAGCCGCTCGGCGCGTGCGGCGGAGCCGAGCAGCAGGACAAGCAGGACTGCGAGAGCTGCGCGCATCATCCGTTCACCCCCAGCTCGCGGATGGTGAAGAGGTCCTCGGGCCGGATCACCAGCTCGATGGCGAAGCGAACACCGACCGAGAGGATTAGCAGTCCGAGCAGCAGCCGCAGCTGCTCGCCGCGGATCTTCTGGCCGGCGCGGGCGCCGAACTGTGCACCGGTGACGCCGCCGACCATCAGGATCAGCGCCAGCACCGCGTCGACGAGGTGATTGGTCGCAGCGTGCAGCAAGGTCGCAAACAGCATCGTGACCAGCGTCAGGACCATCGACGTGCCGATCACCGTCGAGGTCGGCACCCGCAGCAGATAGATCATGGTCGGCACCAGGATGAAGCCGCCGCCGATGCCCATGATGGCGCCGATGAAGCCGATCACGATGCCGACGATCACGACCGGAATCACCGAAAGGTAGATCTTGGAGCGCTTGAACCGCATCTTCAGCGGCAGCCCGTGGATCCAGTTGTGCGTGCGCCGTGGCGGCACCGCGCCGCGCCGGGTCCGTAGCAGGGCGCGCAGGCCTTCGGAGAACATCAGGCTGCCGACGGTGGTGAGCAGCACGACGTAGGACAGTGCGATCATCAGATCGAGTTGCCCGAGCGCGCGCAGTTGCGTGAAGGTCCACACGCCGAGCGCCGTCCCGGTCACGCCGCCGCATAACAGGACGCTCGCCAGCGCCGGGTCGATCGCGCGCCGCCGCCAATAGGCGAGGGCTCCGGAAAAGGACGAGGCCGCGATGTGGCTCGCGACGGAAGCGACCGCGACCGCCGGTGTGATGCCGATGAAGATCAGCAGCGGCGTCATCAGAAAGCCGCCGCCGATCCCGAACATGCCGGAGACGAAGCCGACCGCCGCGCCCATCGCCAGCACCAGGAAGACGTTGACCGGAAGATCGGCGATCGGGAGATAGAGCTGCATCGAAGGACCACGCTCCGGCGAAAACGGATCGATTGCCGCGTCCCTCAATAGCCGAATTCGCCGGCGGGAGTGATCAGGAATTTTGGGCGTGGTGAATGGGCGCGGCTAGCGCGCGAGGCAAATGAGACTTGATTGCTACGGAGAAAGTGCGCTCCCTCTCCCGCTTGCGGGGGAGGGTCGGGGAGGGGGTGTCTCCGCAGTAAGTCTCCCCAAGAGGACAGAGCCCTCACCTGGCGCTACGCGCCGACCTCTCCCGCAAGCGGGAGAGATGCACCGAGCCAGTGGCCCGCTTGGTTCAATCTAATGCTAATTCGCTTCAACGCACCGCTGACGCCGAGCGCTTGCTCGCGACCGGCTTCGGCGCGGGTTTTGCGGCTGCCTGTGGCGCGCTGTCCCAGCCGCCGGCCGGTGTCGCGACATTGACGGCATCATCAGGTTGCGGCTCGGCGCTGAACGTCTGAATTGCGAGCTTGGCGGCAGCGAGCGATTGCGGGTCGAGCCGCTTGGCGACATCGTCGCGCTTGCCGGCGGCATCCGCGTCACCCTGGGCGGCCGCGAGGGTGAACCATTTGTAGGATTCGGCGAGGTTCTGTTCGACACCGATGCCGCGGGCATAGAGGATGGCGAGGTTGAACTGGCTGTCGGCGACGCCGCGATCGGCGGCTTTGCGGAACCACTGCGCCGCGCTCTTGTAATTGGCGCCATGTCCCCCGCCATCGGCGTCGAGCACTGCGAGATTGTGCATCGCCTTGGCGTTGCCGCGCTCGGCAGCCTGGGTGTAGTAGCGGCGGGCGATGTCGGCGTCCTTCTTCACGCCGAGGCCCTTCTCGTAGAGCGTGCCGAGGCGGAAGGTCGCCGGCACCACGCCGGCCTGCGCCGCGCGGTCGTACCATTTGGCGGCTTCGTCGTAATTCGCGGCCACGCCCTTGCCTTCGGCGAAGCGCACGCCGAGCTCGTAGGCCGCGTTCGCATCGCCCTTCATCGCCGCGGTACGCAAGCTCGGGCCGCCGATGCCGTCAGGCAGTTTTTCACTCGGCGGCACCTGGATCATCGCGAGTTTCGCGCGGCTCGTGCCCGATAGCGCGCCGGTGACGTCGCTGGTGACAGGCGGCGGGGCTACGGCGGGCACCGGCGGAATTTCAACCGAGGCCGAATTGCCGGCGGGAGCCGGTGCGGCGTTGTTCTGGGATTGGCGCCCGATCGGGGTCGGCGAGGTCATCGACGGCGTGACCTGCTCGGGCGTGGCGGGCTTGTTCTCGACTGGCGGCGCCGCCTGCGGCGCGGGTGCGCTCGACGAATTCTCCATTGCCTGCGGCGACGGCGCCGAGCTGCCGCCATCGAGCAGATTCATCGCCATCTTGAAGGTGCCGAGCACGATCACGACCACGCTCGCGCCGACCAGCAGCGAGCGGATTTTCGAGGTGATGGTCGAGCCGCCGTCCTTACCGTTGTCCTTGCCCTTGTCCTTGGAGCGATCGGCCCCTGCCTTGGCGCCGCGGGCCGGCTTTTCCGGCTGTGCGGCGGCGGCCTGGGCAGCGCGGCGCGCGGCCGCGATGAAGCTCGACGACGACACCGGCTCCTTCGGCGCGGCCGGGATTTCGCTGATTGCGCTTTCAGACGCGGCAATGCGCTCCGACGGCGTGGCGACGCGTGCACCCGGCCGGGTGCCCGGCTCGAGCGGATGATCCGGCGGCAGTTCGGGCGCAAGCGCGGCCCGCGTGGGCGCCGTATGCGGCTCGAGGATTTCGCTGATCGCGCGGCGCGGAACGGGGGGCGCGATCGGCATCGGCGGCGGCGCGGCGGCTGCAGCGGCGTGGAATTCGCGCGGCGCGGCGACGAAGGCAGCTTGCGCCGCCTGCGCGGCGGCGGGATTGGGCAGTTCCGGCTTCGGATCGTATTTCGGCGGCTGTTGCGGCGGCCGCGGCTCGCGCGCCATCGGCGCGGGCTCCATCGGAGCGGCCATCGGCATCGGCATCGGCTGCGGCGCTGCGGCCGGCGGCGCGGTGCGCACATTGCGCAGATCGCCCTCGATCATCGAGAGACGATCGACGACGTGGCCGAGTGCGTTGTGGACGGCCTCCAGCGAATCCTGGGTGCTGCGGTTGGTCTCGGCCTGGCTGAAGCGGATGTCGGAGAGCTCGCGCTTGACGATATCGACCATTCCGGATTCGGCCGGCGCGGAGCTGCGGCTCTCGGCCAGCGCGGAATAGGTCGCTTGCTGCCGCTCCAGATGCCGCAGGATGTCGTGCAACCCGTCCTCGACGCGGCTCAAATTGCCGTTGCGCGGATCGGAGGCGGTCTCGATCCGCTCCAGCAGATACGAGACCCGCTGTTCGAGATGAGCGAAGGTCGAAGCCGAATCGTTGCCGACCTGCATGCGGTCGAAACGGTCCGACAGCGCGCGGATCGCACTTTCGAGATGCTCGCTGCTTTCGGATGGCTGAGGCCGCTCGCGCGTTTCCAGCGCGGCGGTGAGCGCCGCGATGCGCTGCTCCAGCACCGCAAAGCTATCGCCGGAGCCGGACGAGCGGGTGACCTGGTCGACCTTGGACGACAGCAGCTGCACGTCGTCCGAGAGCCGTGCCAGCGCTTCGTTGGAGGCGACGTTGGAGACGATGCCGCGCAGCGCCGAGATCGCGCCTTCGAGCTGGCGGACCGTCGAGGGATCGTCATTGGCGCGCAGGATCAGATCGAGCTTGGCGCCGAGATTGCGGATCGCCTCGTCATAGCCGGTGAGCTGCTCGGCCGGCGTCAGCGTGCGCAACACCTGCTTGATGTCGGACAGCGCGTGCTCGATGCCGGACAGGACCTGACCGTCGGTGCCGTTGGAACGCGTCTCGTCGATGCGCCGATGCAGCGAGCGGATCTCGTTCTCGATCGATTCGATCGCGCGGCGCGGCATCGCCTCGGTGATGGCGTTGCGAATCTCCGCAAGCTCGCTGCGGAACGTGTTGATCGCCTGCTCGGTATTGTCGGGGCGCTGCAGCGATTCGATCTGGCTCGTGATCTTGAGCAGATGGCGCTCGAGCGCGGAGAAATCCGGCCCCGGCTGCGGTGGCGGCGGAGCGTAGACAGGCGCGGGCGGCGCAGCCATCGGTGCCATGGGGGGCGCGAAAGGAGCTGTCGCAGGCGCGATCGACGGCGCGGCGCGCGGCGGCATCTGCCGCGGCGCAAAGCCGTCGAGCTCGCTCTGGCGTGCGGTGATCTCGGCGACGGCAACGTCGAACGAAGCGGGGCTCAGGGGTGGTGAGTTGCGATAGACCTGCGCTGCAGCGCGCTCCACTGCATCGGCCTGGCGCTGGCGGCTGTCGACGGGAGCGGGGCGCGGCGCCTGTGGCTGCTGCGGTTGGGGCTGCTGCGGCTTTGAGATTTGCGACAGCCGCGCATCGAGGCGCGAGATCGCATCGTTGAGCTGGCGTGCCACGCCCTGCTCGCGCGAGACGTCCGGTCGCGAAGAGTCCTGCCGTGAAGGGTCCTGCCGTGAAGGGTCCTGGCGTGAAGGGTCCTGGCGCGGCGCGGGCTTCGAGATCCGCTCGATCTGCTGGGTGATGGCGTCGAGCCGCTGGTGGATGTCGGCGACTTCGCGGCTTTCCTGACTCGGTGCCTGGCTTGGTGCTTGGCTAGGCATTTGCTGCGGACGCTGGTCGTAAGGTCCGCGAAAGTTTGGCGGGGCAGTTTCGCCGAGCGTTGAGTTCAGCCAATCGTTGAGTGACATGCCGGCGCGATGCGCAGCAGCTTCGGCCCGCTCCCTGACCGATGGATCGATACCGTCAACACTCCACGATACGCGCGAATTCATGACTCTGCCCGGTTCCGACTCCGGCGCCCCACCCGGCGCCTCCAGTCTTCCCTCGCGTGCCGGTTGCAAAGACAATCGGATTTGGCGCGGGTCGTCTGCCTCGAAAACCGACTTTTGTCTGTTACGGTAAATAACGGGTTAAGGAACTCGTTGACGGGGTCTTAAAGTTGGGTGGGGCCTACCAGCCCAAGGAGCAGGTGCGCTCCCTCCCTCGCTTGCGCTGTCGAATTCACACATATTGCGGAGGAATTTGATTGCTGATTCCGTGAGTTGAGTGATGATTCGCGGGAGCGAGCGATGTCTGGGATGGATTA
>NZ_JBEPQV010000065.1:0-14233 GCF_040548035.1 Bradyrhizobium sp. LB8.2
CGCTTCGCACCGTCTAACCAATTGATCCGATTCAAGTCACGCGGTGCAAAATCCCCGAAAATAGCGAAATCTCGCCTCTAACTGCGCAAGTTGGGCTAGTTCTTCGCTGGCGGATCAAGCTTGGCGACCGCCGCTTCGATTGTCTTCGTACACCGAACCAGGTCGGCGAGAAGCTTTTCGTCGATCTCCATCCGGCCCTGATATTCGGCAAGATTTCGTTCGCTGTGGGCCTTGAGGAAGACCTGTATCTCCGCCGCACTCGTTCCGATCGTATGCACCAGCGTCTGAAATACCGTGATCCGGTCTTCCGAACGATAGCCCTCACGCCGGAGTGCCGCCAGCGCCAGCCGGTGTGCTGCGCCATAGGCCAGGTCAAAACGGCTATCGGGATCCAAGTCTTCATTCTGAGCATCTTCAACCGGCTGCCCGCGGCCGCAACCATGCCAAGATACTCGCTGCGTGTGGGCGGCTCGGTCTTGAGCCGCTTGATTCTCACGAGATTGTCGAGCTCGGTCTTGCTCATGCGCGCAAATCGCGTTGAGTGCCAAGAATGAACGTCTTCGGGCCAAGAGCCAGCTTCCTGGCGAAGGAGCCGGCCCGCGAAGACCGCTGCCGCCACTCTTCCGATGTGAGAAAAGCCGGGCTGATCTTGCGCAGCAGGCGATCCTCGGCGTGTTGGAAGGCGGTGTAGAGGTCCGAGTAGTCCAAGTCGTCTCCGATCACCATGACATCGATATCGCTTTGCGCGGTGTCCGTTCCCTTGGCGACCGAGCCAAAGATGAAAGCAGTCCTTATCTTACTCGCGAAGGGTTCAAGGGCTTTCTTCAAGAACTCGCTCAGCGCCACGGTCTTGAGGACGAGGCCCTGCAGCTCTTCGAAAATCGGCGAATGCCGGTTGGCGCGATAGTGCTTTTGATTGCCGATGTGCTCGACCGAGACGAGGCCGCTACGTCGTAGGCGCGATAGCTCGCGTTCGACCGCCCCCGTGCCGGAGGCAACGGTTCGGATGATCTCCGACGTGTAGAAGCTGCGGTCGGGATGCGCGAAAATGAGACCAAGCACGCGCTGCTGCACCTTGGAGAACAGTGCATTTGACAGGTTTATAGTTTCTGCATTCGTACCCATATTGGGGATTATAGTACCCAAATTGGGGATATCAAGCTGCTGATGGTTGACCTCGTGGGGAGGTTTCTCGACGAGGCGGTCCCCTCTACGAACGCGACGATGTATAAGCCAAAAAGATCAGCGCGCCGATGCCGAGCATGGCAGCCATGAACAGCAGCACGGCCGGCAGCCCCGCGAAGGCCGCGACCGCGCCGGTGATCGACTGCATCAGCGCCGCGCCGAGGAAGAAGGCGAGGTTGATCGCCGCAAGCGCCTTGCCCGCCATTTGGGCGTCGACCAGCTGACGCGACATGCCGAACAGCAGCGGTTGCGCGGAGGTGGCGAGCCCGATGAGCACGAACAGCACGAGGTCGTATTGCGGCGGCATCACGGGCACACCACACAGCACGGAGACGGCGTAGTGCGGCGCCCCTAACGCCATCAGCCCCAGCAGCAATGCGCCGGCCAGGTGCGTTCCCGCCACCAGCTCGCGGCGGCGACTGAGTTTGCGGTCGATCATGCCGATGAGAAGCGGGCCAGCAATCATCGCCAGCGTGAACGCGCCGAGCTGGTTGCCGGCCTCGACCCGCGACAATCCCTTGACCTGCATCAGCCACGGCCCTCCCCACAGGCCGCGCAGCACCAGCGAGGTCGCAAGCGATACCAGCGCCAGCGCGATCAGGCCGCGCAAGGGCCGCGACAATCCGAGCCTGAGCACCTCGATCATCTGCGATAGCGGCGAGGATTCATCCTTGTGCTCGGCCGGCTGGCTCGGCACCAGCATGAACACGGCAAACGCGACCACGACCCCGCCGATTGCCGAGATCCAGAACCCGGCGCGCCAGCCGTAGGTGTCGACCACGAAGGCGAGCGGGCTCGACGACAACAGCATGCCGATATTGCCGATCGAGAGGATCGCGCCCGACCACAGCCCGAACCGCGCTGCCGACAATTGCTTGGCGGCCAGCGTCATCGGGCACATCAGCATGCCCGAGGTGGCGATGCCCAGCAGCACTTGCCCGACCGCGAAGCTTTCGGGTCCGGTCGCGAACCCCGACGCGATGGCGCCGACCACGGTTCCGGCGAGCAGGCTCAGCGACACCGGCCGGACGCCAAAGCGGTCCATCGCCGCGCCGACCGGGATCTGCGCCGCCGCAAACGCAAACGGGTAGACCGAGGTGAGGCTCGCCAGCGCCTGTGGTTCGATGCCGAAATCCGCTGCCATCAGGTCGAGACTGACCGCCGGAATGGTGCGCAACAAGGTCGAGAGCATGTGCCCGCAGGCCAGCGCGAGCAATGCAAGGATCAGCGCGCGGGTGGCTCCCGCGTCGTTGGTGGCGGCGATGGTCATGGGCATTGCGTCCCGAGAAGGTTTCGGGTGGGGGTTACATGATTGGCGGGTGCATGCCAACATCGGGAACGCCATGCCCGCAATGTCATGGAAGTGCAAAGTCCCGGAAGTGCAAGATCCTGGAAGTGCATGGACACGCAAGATCCTGGACGCGCAAGACAAACGCGCAAGGCAAGTGACATCATGTATCTCGGGATCGATCTCGGCACCTCTGCCGTCAAAATCGTTCTGGTCGACGACGCGCAGCGCGTGGTGGCGAGCCGCAGCCGGTCGCTGACGGTCAACTCGCCACATCCCGGCCATAGCGAGCAGGACCCGGCGCAGTGGATCGAGGCCATTTTCGCGACGCTGGATGCGCTGAAGGTGGATCACGCGCGCGAATTGGCCGGCGTCGAGGGCATCGGCCTGTCGGGCCAGATGCACGGCGCAACGCTGCTCGACGCCGGCCTCGTGCCGTTGCGGCCCTGCATTCTCTGGAATGACGGACGGTCTGTCGCGGAAGGCGCCGAGCTGGAGCGGCGCTGGCCCGCCTTGCGGACGACGACAGGCAACAAGGCGATGCCGGGATTCACCGCGCCAAAACTGCTATGGGTCGCCAGACACGAACCGGAGATTTTCGCCGCCACCAGGCTCGTGCTGCAACCAAAGGCCTATCTGCGCCTGGTGCTGACGGGCGAAGCGATCGAGGATGTCTCGGACGCCTCGGGTTCGCTGTGGCTCGATGTTGTCAGCCGCGATTGGTCGGATGAGGGGCTCGCCGCGTCCGCTCTATCGCGCCGGCAGATGCCGCGTCTGGTCGAGGGCTGCGCGCCGTCGGCACGGCTGCGGAGCGAGATGGCGCAACGCTGGGGCATGACCGGGCGGCCGATGATCGCCGGCGGGGCCGGCGACAATCCTGCGGGAGCCGTCGGCATCGGCGCCATCAATCCCGGCGCGGCTTTCATTTCGCTCGGAACCTCCGGCGCATTGCTTGTGCCGACCGACACGATCGCGGCCAACCCGGCGCGGGTCGTGCACACCTTCTGTCACGCGGTCCCCGACAGATGGATTCAAGCCGGCGCGATCCTCTCGGCAGCCTCGTGCCTGGCCTGGATCGCGCGGCTGTTGGGGACCTCCGAGGCCGACCTGCTGGCGCCGCTCGGGTTGCACCCAAAGGCGCCGTCGTCCGTCAGCTTCCTGCCGTACCTCTCCGGCGAACGCACCCCGCATGATGACCCGGATGTGCGCGGCATGCTCGACGGGCTCAGTCACGCCACCGATCGTGACGCCATCGTGCAAGGCGTGCTCGAAGGCGTCGCCTTCGCACTCGCGGATTGCCGGGACGTGCTTGCCGAGACCGGATTGGTGATTGCTGAGGCCGATGTCATCGGCGGAGGCTCGCGGTCGCGGTTCTGGCTGTCGGTGCTGGCCAATGTCCTGAACGTCCCCGTGCATCGCTTTACCGACGGCGAGACGGGCGCGGCGTTTGGTGCGGCGCGGCTTGGCCGCCTCGCCGTCACCGGGGAGGCGATCGATACCGTCTGCACCGCGCCACGGCGCGTCGAGACGTTCGAGCCCGACCGCGCGCTTGCGCAGGCCTATGCCGAGCGGCTCCCGGAATGGCGCCGCCTGTACCGGCCGCGGCGCTGATCGCGCACCGGATGGTGCGCGACGATGTGGCGAAGAAAAGGCATTGCGTTCGAGATCGGTTCCGCCCGGAAAAGATAAATCCGGCGCCGGACCGTTCGTCGGCATGCGGGAGCTATTGCCCTGCGCCGCGGCCTTTTGTTTAATGCGCCACGCGCCAGGGACCGAACGAGACGCGGGTGAGATTACGATGCCGCCGTCGGCGCGCCGGGGAGGTGTGATGAGCGAGCCCATCCTCGAGATGCGCCGGGTCTCCAAATCGTTCTTCAGCATCAAGGCGCTGCGCGACGTCGACCTCACCGTCTACGCTGGCGAAATCCACGCCTTGATGGGCGAGAACGGCGCCGGCAAATCCACCCTGATGAAGATCCTGTCGGGCGCCTACCGGCCAGACACCGGCAGCGAAATCCGCATCGACGGCCAGCCGGTGCAGATCAGCGGCCCGCACGGCGGCCGCGCGGCCGGTATCGCGATCATCTATCAGGAACTCTCGCTTGCGCCCAATCTGAGCGTTGCGGAGAATATCTATCTCGGTCGCGAGGTCTCCCGCGGCGGCTTGCTGGCGCGCGAGGCGATGCAGGCCGGCGTCGGTCCGATCCTTGCGCGGCTCGGCGCGGATTTCACGGCGCAGACTCTGGTGGCCAATCTCTCGATGGGCCAGCGTCAACTGGTCGAGATCGCGCGCGCGCTGCATGCCCGCTCCAGGATACTGATCATGGACGAGCCGACCACCGCGCTGTCGGCCGGCGAGAGCGAAAGGCTGTTCGCGCTGATTCGTCAGCTGCGCGCCGAAGGTCTCGCCATCATCTACATCTCGCATCGCATGGACGAGGTCTATGCGCTCGGCGACCGCGTCACCGTGCTGCGTGACGGCACGCTGGTCGGTTCGCTCGACAAGCCGGACATCCGCGCCGACGCCATCGTCCGGATGATGGTGGGACGCGACGTCTCGTCCTTCTACAAGAAGGAGCATGATCTCAAGGCGCGGCCGGGAGCTCCCGTGCTTGCGGCCGTCGACATCGCGGACAACAGGCGCGTCAAGGGATGTTCGCTGACGGTGCATGCGGGCGAGGTCGTCGGTCTCGCCGGCCTGGTCGGCGCCGGCCGCACCGAGCTTGCGCATCTGATCATCGGCGCCGCGCCCATGATCTCGGGCCATGTCGAGATCGAGGGCCGCGCGGTCCGCATCCGCACGCCCGGCGAGGCGCTGGACGCGGGCATTGCCTATCTCACCGAGGACAGGAAGGCGCTCGGCCTGTTTCTCGACATGTCCTGCCTCGACAACATCAATCTCGCTGTGCTGGGACGCGATGCGAAATTCGGCGGCATCCTCGACCGAGACAAGGCTCGCGACCGCGCCAAACGCGCGTTCGCGGCGCTCGGAATCCGCGCTGCCAATGTCGGCGTTCCCGCCGGCGGGCTCTCCGGCGGCAACCAGCAGAAGGTGCTGCTGTCGCGGTTGCTCGCGATCGGTCCGAAAATCCTGATCCTCGACGAGCCGACGCGCGGCGTCGACGTCGGCGCCAAGTCCGAGATCTATTCGATCATCGACAATCTCGCGAAATCGGGCGCCGCGGTTCTCGTCATCTCGTCCGACCTGCCCGAGATTATCGGCATCTGCGACCGCGTCGTCGTGATGCGCGCGGGGCGGATCGCCGGGCAGATCCGGCGCGACGCGAAATCGCCGCTCAATCAGGAGGAGATCATGGCACTCGCCACCGGAACGGAGCAGCTCGATGCCTGAGAACGGCGCTTCCTCCAACACCGTACCTGCAAAGGCCGCCCCAGCCGGATCCGGTGTTGCCGCCGCGCAGGAGACGAAGCGGCAGCGTACGCGGATGATCATTCGCGCGGTCGGCATGCTGCCGGTGCTGCTGTTGCTGTGCATCGGCTTTCATGTTCTGTCGGACGGCCGCTTCTTCACCGGCCAGAACATCGGCATCGTGGTGCAGCAATCCGCGGTCAATACCGTGCTGGCCGCGGGCATGACCTTCGTCATCCTCACCGGCGGCATCGACCTCTCGGTCGGCTCCATCCTGGCGGCGTCGGCGATGGCCGGGTTGATCGTCTCCAAATTCCCCGATCTCGGGGCGCTGTGGTTGCCGGCCGCGGTGCTCACCGGCGCCGTTCTCGGCATCCTCAATGGCGCCTTGATCGCGCTGTTGCGCCTGCCGCCCTTCATCGTCACGCTGGGGTCGTTGACCGCCGTGCGCGGTGCGGCGCGCCTGCTCGGCGCCGACACCACGGTGTTCAATCCGTCTATACCCTATGCCTTCATTGGCAACGGCGCCGTGACTCTCATTCCCGGTGTCGTGTCGATACCGTGGCTCTGGGTGATCGCGTTGCTGGTCATCCTGGTGTCGTGGCTGGTGCTCAAGCGCACCGTGCTCGGGGTGCACATCTACGCGGTCGGCGGCAACGAGAGCGCCGCGCGGCTCGCCGGCATCAAGGTCTGGGCCGTGCTGATCTTTGTCTATGCAGTGTCTGGCCTGCTCGCGGGCCTCGGCGGCGCGATGCAGGCGGCGCGCCTCTACGCCGCCAACGGCCTGCAGCTCGGCCAGTCCTACGAGCTCGACGCCATCACCGCCGTGATTCTGGGCGGCACCTCCTTTGTCGGCGGCATCGGCTCGATCTGGGGAACGCTGGTCGGCGCGCTGATCATTGCCGTGTTGTCGAACGGCCTGATCCTGATCGGCGTGTCCGACGTCTGGCAATATGTGATCAAGGGCCTGGTGATCATCGGCGCGGTGGCGCTGGACCGCTATCGGCTGCAGGGCTCGGCCCGCACTTGAGCGCGGGAGAGATGCAGCCGGAGCCGCGCCCTCATGTCTATTCCGTCACGGCAACTGGTCGCCGTGCCGGAGATTCAACAGACCAGGGAGGAAGCCAATGTTGAAGACGATCTCGCTTGCCGGCGCCGCGATGGCGCTCGTCCTGAGCTCTGCTCCGTCCTTCGCCAAGGAACTCAAGTCGGTTGGCATTTCGCTGGGCTCGCTCGGCAATCCGTTCTTCGTCGCGTTGTCGAAGGGCGCCGAGTTCGAGGCCAAAAAGACCAATCCCAACGTGAAGATCACCACCGTCGGCTTCGAGTATGATCTCGGCAAGCAGGTCACCCAGATCGACAATTTCATCGCCGCCGGCGTCGACCTGATCCTGCTCAATCCCGGCGATCCCAAGGCGGTCGGGCCGGCGATCAAGAAGGCCCAGGCCGCCGGCATCGTCGTCGTTGCCGTCGACACCGCAGCCGAGGGCGCCGACGCCACGGTGACCACCAACAACGTCCAGGCCGGCGAGATCTCCTGCCAATACATCGTCGACAAGCTCGGAGGCAAAGGCGACGTGATCATCGAGAACGGCCCGCAGGTTTCCGCGGTGATCGATCGCGTCGTCGGCTGCAAGAACGTGCTCGGCAAGAACCCCGGCATCAAGGTTCTGTCCAACGACCAGGACGGCAAGGGCTCGCGCGAAGGCGGCCTCACGGTGGCGCAGGGTTAT
This sequence comes from Bradyrhizobium sp. LB8.2, assembly GCF_040548035.1. Taxonomy (NCBI): domain Bacteria; kingdom Pseudomonadati; phylum Pseudomonadota; class Alphaproteobacteria; order Hyphomicrobiales; family Nitrobacteraceae; genus Bradyrhizobium; species Bradyrhizobium sp. LB8.2. Next base: position 7,577 of record NZ_JBEPQV010000065.1, read on the forward strand.
CTGACCCGCTTCGCCAAGATCGACGCCATCTTCGCCATCAACGATCCGCAGGCGATCGGCACCGACCTCGCGGCGCGCCAGCAGCACCGCACCGGCATCGTCATCACCGCGGTCGACGGCGCGCCCGATATCGAAGCAGCGCTCAAGGACCCGCAGGCGGCGCAGATCCAGGCCTCCGCCTCGCAGGACCCGTTCTTCATGGCCCGCCGCGCCGTGCAGGTCGGCGTCAGCATCCTCAACGGCCAGAAGCCGGCGTCCACCGTCGAGCTGCTGCCGTCGAAACTCGTGACGCGCGACAATGTCGGCGAGTACAAGGGCTGGACCTCGGACCGGTCGCAGTAGTAGCGGTGGGATATGGCCGGCGCCGGATGTGGCGCTGGCCAGCTTACGTGGCGCCATGTTAGTTATGCATGCAGCGATTGACCGGGGCTGGGTCGGCTGCGCCCGCTCGTCAGGCTCATGAGCTTGAGGTCATAGGTTCAAATCCCGTCCCCTAAAATAACCTCAGATTCTAGAACCAGGTAGCGCGCTCGGGCGATCAACCTGTCAAATTGCGCGGTCCGCTTGAAAATCGCGCATACAGCGCGGGCAGAACAACGAGCGTCAGCAAGGTCGCGCTGATCAGACCACCGATCACCACGGTGGCCAAGGGTTTCTGCACCTCGGCTCCGGTCCCGGTTGCAATGGCCATCGGCACGAAACCCAAAGAGGCGACCAGCGCGGTCATCACGACAGGGCGCAGACGGGTAAGCGCGCCAACGACAATGGCCTCCTGCTTCGATACCCCGTCATGGATGAGCTGCCTGATAAAGCTTAACATCACGAGTCCATTGAGAACGGCGACGCCCGACAGCGCGATGAAGCCGACCGCCGCCGAAATCGAAAAGGGCATATCGCGCAGCCACAACGCCACCACTCCTCCAGTGAGCGCCAGGGGAACGGCGCTGAACACGATCAGCGCGTCGCGGGCGGAACCCAGCGCGCCCAAGAGGAGCAGGAATATCAGCCCAAAGCAGAGCGGCACAACAATCATGAGCCGTTGCCGCGCGGCGCTCAAATTCTCGAACTGGCCGCCCCAAGCCAACCAATACCCGGCAGGCAGCGCGACCTGCTCCGCGATCTTCGCTTGTGCCTCATCGACAAGCGAGCCGATGTCGCGACCGCGCACGTTGGCTGTCACCACCACGCGCCGCTTGCCGTTTTCCCGGCTGACCTGATTGGGGCCTTCGCCCACATGGAAACTCGCAAGCTGGCGCAAGGGAACGGTAACCGCCCCGGTACCCGACCCGCTTTGTGGCAGGGTGACCGGCAGATTTTCCAGCGCCAGGACTTCGCTGCGTTGCGAATCGGCAAGTCTGACAACAATCTGGAAACGGCGATCGCCCTCGAACACGAGTCCGGCCGGGCTGCCACCGATGGCGACACCGACAACATCCTGCACGTCCACAAGGTTCAGGCCGCGACGGGCGATCTCCGCCTTGTCGATTCTGATCTCCACAACCGGCAGGCCCTGCACCTCCTCCACCTTGACGTCGGCCGCACCCTCGATTTCCTTGAGAATAGCGGCAATCTGGTTGGCCGCGCGCAGCATGGAGGAAAAATCGTCGCCGAAGACCTTCACTGCCAGGTCCGCGCGCACACCGGCAATCAGCTCGTTGAAGCGCATCTGGATGGGCTGGGAAAACTCAACTTTGTTGCCAGGGGATTTGGATGCCTCAGCTTCGAGCTGCCGGATCAATTCGTCCTTGGGTATCCGCGGATCGGGCCATTCGTCCCGCGGCTTCATGATGACGTAAGTGTCCGCCGCATTCGGCGGCATCGGGTCGGCCGCCAGGTCCGGCGTGCCGACCCGGGAAAACACAAACGCAACCTGCGGCAGTTGGCTGACGGCCTTCTCGATACTGAGCTGCATTGTTTGCGATTGTGCAAGCGACGTGCTGGGAATCCGCCTGACTTCCATCACGATATTCTTCTCGTCGAGCGTTGGCGTGAACACCTGGCCAAGCCGTGCGAACAGCAGGGTGGCCCCGACGCACAGCAAAATCGCGGCGGTGATCACCGCGATGGGTGATCGTGTCGCCGCGCCAAGCGCAGGTTGATACAGCGTCTTCAAGCCGCGGACGATGAAATTCTCGGTCTCTTGCACGCGTGCGCTGACGAAGATTGCGATCATCGCCGGCACGAAGGTCAACGAAAGCACGAAAGCCGTGATCAGGGCGATGATGACCGTCATGGCCATCGGTTCGAACGTCTTGCCCTCCACGCCGGTGAAGGTCAGAAGCGGCACGTAGACGAGAATAATGATGGCTTGCCCGTACACCGTCGGTCTGATCATCTCGGTCGCGGACATCGTCACAGTGTCGAGACGCTCGCTCAGCGACATGCTCCGGCCAAGTTCGCGCTGGCGCTCCGCCATGTGGCGAAGGCAATTCTCGGCGATAATGATCGCGCCATCCACGATCAACCCGAAGTCCAACGCTCCGAGGCTCATCAGGTTCGCACTGATCCTGCCTTGCAGCATGCCGGTCGCGGTGATCAGCATGGTGACGGGAATGACGACGGCCGTCACCAATGCCGCGCGGAAATTGCCCAACAGCAGGAACAGCACCAGTACCACCAGCAGCGCCCCTTCGGCGAGGTTCGTTGCCACGGTGCGGATCGTGGCATCGACAAGTTGGGTGCGATTGAGCATCGTGCGTGCGCGGATGCCGGGCGGCAGGGTGCGGTTGATCTGGTCGAGTTTGCTCGCCGCCGCGGCCGCGACGGTCCGGCTGTTGCCGCCGACCAACATCAGGGCCGTCCCGAGCACCACCTCGCGCCCGTTCACGCTTGCACTGCCGGTTCTCAGTTCGCGGCCAAGCGCTACCTCCGCCACATCCCTGATCCGCACAGGAACGGCGTGACGGGTCGCGACGACGATTTCTTCGATATCACCGAGGTTTTCCACGCGCCCGCTGGTGCGTACCACATAGCCTTCGCCGTTACGCTCGATAATGTTCGCGCCACGGCTGACATTGTTGGCGTCGATAGCATGCACGATTTGCCCGAAAGACAGCCCGTAGGCGATCAGGCGCGCCGGATCCGGTTGCACAAGGTACTGCTTCACGTATCCGCCGATCGCGTCGGCTCCCGCGACACCCGGCACGGTCTTCATCTGAGGACGGATGATCCAGTCCTGCACGGTACGCAAATAGACGGTGCGCTGAAATTCGTCGGCGAGGCGCTCACCTTCGGGGGTGAGATACGAACCGTCACTCTGCCATCCCGGCTTGCCGTCGCGGACCGAACTGGTCTCTTCGGCGGGCAGATACTCCACCGACCACCAATAGACTTCGCCGAGCCCGGTCGAGATCGGGCCCGTCCGGACATCGACGCCGGGCGGCAGGCTCGCCTTTGCTTCGGTAAGACGCTCCGCCACCTGCTGGCGCGCGAAGTAGATGTCTGTCCTGTCGGTAAAGACGGCGGTGACCTGGGCAAAACCGTTGCGCGAAAACGAACGGGTCAATTCCAGACCGGGCGTGCCGGCCAGCGCCGTTTCGATTGGAAAGGTGACCTGTTTCTCGATCTCGATAGGCGAGAGCGCCGGCGCGAGGGCATTGACCTGGACCTGGACGTTGGTCACGTCGGGGACGGCATCGATTGGCAGCTTGGTAAGAGACCACGCGCCGGAGAGCGCAGCAGCAAGCGTCACGAGCACGACCAACCACCGGCGACGCACTGATGCGGCGAGGATGTATTCGATCATCCCCTCAGTCCTCGGCGGACGACTTGAGGAACTCTGCCTTGAGCAGAAACGTGTTGGTGACGGCGATGGTCTCGCCGGCCTTCAAACCCGTCAGCACCTCGGTTAAGCGGTCATCGCTCCGGCCGGTCACCACCGAGCGCTTTTCGAAACCTTCCGTCGTACGGATGAACACAGCTTTTCCAGCGCCGATCGTCTGGATGGCGTTGGTTGGCACGGCAATGGAAACCGCTTGTTCGCCGGTCGCGACCGCAGCGGTCACAAACGAACCCGGCCGCCATGCGCCGCTCTCATTGGCAACTTCCGCAACCACGCGCGCCGCGCGCGAGTCCTTGTCGACGACAGGAGTGATGAACACGACCTTGCCGTCGGGCTTTTCCGTGATTCCACGGGCCGCAATCGACACGGGCTGCCCCTCCTTGATCGCGGGGAGGTCGGTCGGACTCACTGCGAGTTCGACCCAGACACGATCGAGATCGACAATCACGAACAGTTCGGTCTCTAGATTATCCCGTCCGACCGCCATGCCGAGATCGACCTTGCGCTCGACCACGCGGCCTGCCATCGGCGCTCGAACCTCCTGGCGACGCAGCAGGGCTTCCGGCTCGTTTGGCAGAGCCGCGATTTCGCTTTCGCTGAGACCAAGCGCGAACAACTTCTGGCGGGCAATATTGGATTTCATTTCAGTCTGCGCAGTCAGGTTTCGGGACCTGAGAAACTGTTGTTCGGTGGATGCGCGACCTTCCCATAGCATTTTGTCGCGCTGAAATAATGTCTGCTGCAACTCATTGGTGAGGCGGGCGGCGAGGTATTCGCTTTTGGCGTCCGCGACTTCACGGCTTTCAAGGATGGCGAGCACTTCGCCTTTGATCACTGGATCGCCGATATTCTTTCGCAGCTCCGCCACAGTGCCAGAGAGTTTCACGGCGACTCTCGCGATCCGGTCGGCGACTGGGATAATTGTTCCGGGAACGATGATGCGGCGAGCGAGGATGCCGCTTTCGATCTGTGCCAGATCGATGTGCGCTTCCGTCAGTTGCTCGTCTGTCAGGCTGACGACCGCTTGCTTGTCGTCCGACGCCTTGCTGCCTTCGCCGCGCGGCTGCCCAGCAGAGTCGGGCGATTGCACGGTGCCAGGCGCAAAAGCCAATCCCGCGAACTTGCGCACAGTTTCCGGCACGCCGGGTGCAAGGCTTGCAACCGCGATCCCGGCTGCAAACCCGAGGCCCGTAAACGCCAACCGCGCCACTCTCACGCGTTCGATCATTTTCGGAATCTAATAGTTGCGCTGCTGACTTGCCCTGATGAAATCGGCCGCGTTGTTGGCGCCGAAGGGTGAAGTTCGGACATCGCATGACGGATGATCTGGACGCCGCCGCAAATCCCCAGCGCGGCCATGATCGCTGCAACGATGATATCCGGCCAACCCGTGCCGGTTCCGAACACGCCCGCCGCCGCCAACAGCACGGCCAGATTACCGATCACGTCGTTTCGCGAACATATCCAGACCGAGCGCATATTGGCGTCCCCGGCCCGGTAGCGGAAAAGCAAGACGGCTACCGCAGCATTGCTGACGAGCGCCAGTATGCCAACGACGCCCATCACCTCTGCTTTCGGAAGAGTGCCGGACCACGCCTGAAAGGCCGTGATCCCGATCACCCACAAGGCGAGCACCAGCAAAGTGATGCCCTTCAAAAGCGCCGCGCGGGCTCGCCACACCAGAACCATGCCGGCGACCCCGAGGCTGATTGCGTAATTCGCCGTATCCCCGAGGAAGTCCAGCGCATCGGCCTGCAAGGAAGCCGAACCAGCCGCGATGCCGCTTCCGATCTCGGCCAGGAACATGACCCCGTTGACGCCGAGCGCAATCCACAAGACGCGGCGCCACGCGGGGTTGCTGGGCGCTGGGCCGCCAGGGGAACACGATTCGTCATTGCAGCAGCCCGCCATGCTTCATCCTCGATACTTGAACTCAGATCTTGCATCCTCTAGTGACTAGAGGAGCAAGAGAAAGGTCTCCAAAATGGGTGACGAATGTCCCATCGGCGAGGTTGCCAGACGCACCGGCCTCAAGGTTCCGACGATCCGCTATTATGAGCAGATCGGCCTCCTGCCACCTTTGCCGCGATCCGATGGCAACCGTCGCCGTTATCGTGACAGCGACATCCGGCGCCTCGTCTTCGTCCGCCACGCGCGCGAGTTGGGTTTCGAGGTCGAGGCCATCCGCACCTTGCTCGAATTGCAGGACCAGCCCGAGGGCTCCTGCCGAGAGATCGATGCGCTTGTCGGCGAGCACCTTGAGGCCGTTGACAGCAAAATTCAGCGGCTCGTCGCGCTTCGTGGCGAGCTTCAGCACATGTTAGCGTGCTGCAGAGGAGGTCGTGTGGCCGAGTGCCGCGTCATCGAATCAATTTCCAACTGCGAAGCCCCAGCCAAACTCAAGAGTTTCGCATCGTGACACTGCCCGGCTTCAATTGAGTTGTTCGGGCTGTCAAGCTACTGAATGCGACCTGGCCACGGCCCTTCAAAAGTCCGGCTACGGACGGGCCTGGGCTCCCGAGCCGCTAATATCCGCGATCGGAGTAAGCAGGCCAGACTCGCTCATTAATTAGGATGTAACGAAAATAACGAGTGGCGGAAGTCCAGGGGGCTGTTTGTTGCAGGTCCCCGCAACCGCGTTCGTCAACAACGATTGCGATCTACGCTGGCTCGCCTTCGAGGTCTCTTCGGCAGCTCACGACAGCTCCCCAGCTAGCTTCCGCGCATCATTCAGCACGGCCCGGACCTGCCTTCATTCAGCTGGAGTTACTGTGACAGCGGTGGACTGCACCCCTGGAATGAGACACGGTAATTGCGGTGACAGGCTCATTTCGAGGATGACCTGTGGCAGCAAGAGGAAAGAACCGTCGGTTTCC
>NZ_JBEPQV010000066.1:0-10833 GCF_040548035.1 Bradyrhizobium sp. LB8.2
AATGCGCGCCGACAAGACCGACCAGAGCTTCACTTCAATGATCTATCTGGCCGCGGCCGCGATAAACTCCAGATGAATCCCAACAGACCCTAGCTGAACATCTTGTTGAGCTCGCCGCCGGGATAGCCGCTCCCGAGTTCCGCGAAGGTGCCCTTCTCCGCCATTTCCTTGGCGGCCCGCATGAAGCCGCCCCAGGCGGCGCGTGCGAGCGAGCCGCCGACGCTGATCCGGCGCACACCGAGATCGGCCGCTTCCTGCAATGACAGCCCGGAGCCGCCGATCAACAGGTTGAACGGTTTGGGATGAACCGCCTTCACCACCGCGGCGATGTCCTCACGGCTCTTCAGGCCCGGCGCGTAAAGGCAATCGGCGCCGGCATCGGCGTAAGCGGCGAGCCGGTCGATAACGAGCTTGAGGTCCGTCACGCCCCACAGATATGCCTCGCAGCGGCCCACCAGCAGGGTGTTGCTGTCACCGATCGCCTTGCGCGAAGCCCTGATACGCTCGACCGCGAGCGCGCGCTCGTAGATCGGCTTGTCCTTGTCGCCGGTAGAGTCCTCGATCGAGAGACCGGCAACGCCGGTGCGCACGCAGCGCTCGACATTGTCCGCGACCTTGTCGGGTTCGACCGCGAAGCCGCCCTCGAAATCAGCATTGACGGGGATGTCGACGGAGGAGCTCAATGCTGCCAGATGCTGACAGACGTCCTCGACCGAGACGCGGTTGTCGGCCTTGCCGACGGTCCATGCAAAGCCCGCGCTCGACGACGCAAGCGCCTTGAAACCGAGATGCTGCAACGCTTTGGCGCTGCCGACGTCCACCGGATTGGGCAGGATGAAACAGCCGCTCTCGTGCAGCTTCCTGAAGGTCGCGCGCTTGTCAGCAATTGTCACCTGCATGTTTTTCTCCCTTGTTGGTCGCGCAGAGATGGGGACGTGCCGCCGCGAGCGCTAGTGCGCGTCGTGCACCGCGCGGCTGTCCTTCGGCGCCTGCTCGCGATCATTCATGCTGTAGTCACGGATGACGCTGGCGATACGCAAATGATAATCGGCGAAGATTTTTGCGCGGCCCTTCGCTTGCGTGCGCCGGTGCTCCATCGTGTTGCGCCACGCCTGAACCGCCGCCTCATCCCGCCAGAACGACACCGACAGGATCTTGCCCTTGTCGGTCAGGCTCTCGAAACGCTCGACCGAGATGAAGCCGTCGATGGTTTGCAGGATGGGCTTGAGGTCGGCCGCGAGGTCGAAATAATCCTGGCGGTGTTCCGGCTTCGGCCAAACCTCGAAGATCACGGCAATCATGGGCATCTCTCCTGTCATTGATGGCCTACAATACCACCTACAAGATCACTTGGCGCAAAAACGTGCGCTCTTCGGCGAGGATGAATTTGTGCTCCTCGGCGAAGTGGAAGTTTGCCATGCCTTCGGTATCCTGACGCAGCCGGGCGCGATAGGCCTCGTATGCGGCCAGACTCTCGAAGGTGATCAGCGCAAACGCGATGTTGTTGGTGCCCTCGTGCGGCATGAAATAGCCGATCAAGTCGCCGCCGCATTTCGGGATGATGGTGAGCCAGCGCTTCGAATACTCCTCGAACTGCGCGCGCTTGAAAGGATCGAGCTGGTAGCGGATGAAGACAGTGACGGACATGATGAGCTCCTGACCTTTTTCTTCGTCATTGCGAGCGAAGCGAAGCAATCCAGAGTGCCTCCGCGGGGACATGCTGGATTGCTTCGTCGCTTCGCTTCTCGCAATGACGACGTGGTGAAAGAATACGCGCTTGCCCGACCGCGATGCTTCGGCTATCATCGAAGTATGAAATCAGGCCCAGACATTGCCATGATCGCCTCGCTGGTCGGCGACCCCGCCCGCGCCAACATGCTCACGGCGCTGATGAACGGCCGCGCGCTCACCGCGAGCGAGCTGGCGCAGGAGGCCGGCATCACGCCGCAGACCGCAAGCTCGCATCTTTCCAAGCTTGAGGCCGGTGGCCTCATCGAGCCGGAGAAGCAGGGCCGCCACCGCTACTATCGCCTCACCGACGACGACGTCGCTGGCGTGCTCGAAGGCCTTGCGGGCCTCGCCGCGCGGACCGGCCATATGCGGGTGCGCACCGGGCCGAAGGATCCGGCGCTGCGACGTGCGCGGATCTGCTACGACCATCTCGCCGGCGATCTCGGCGTGCAGATGCTCGACACCCTGCGCGCGCAAAACCTGGTCAGGCAGAAGAAGCAGGACATCGAGCTGACGGCGGAGGGCGAGCGCTTCCTGGCCAAGCATTTGCAGATCTCGCCCGACATGCTCACCCATCCGCGCCGGCCGGTCTGCAAGGCCTGCCTCGACTGGAGCGAGCGGCGCCACCATCTCGCCGGCACGCTTGGTGCCGCCATGATGCAACGTTTCGCCGAGCTGAAATGGGCCGCCCGCGACGCCACGCCCGGCAGCCGCGTGGTGAATTTTACGCGCAACGGCGAGAAGCAGTTTGCGGCGTTGTTCGGTGATGGGCGGGAATAAACACAAGTCCGTGTGAACGACGTCTCTCGTCGTGGCCGGGCTTGACCCGGCCATCCACGCGTTTATGCGAACGATCGTTCCCTGACCTTCAGAGACTCCCATGAACCGCTTCGCTTTGGCCGCGCTCGCCGCCGCCCTCATCGCCTCTCCGCTTACCTCCACTCGCGCCGCGGACACCGCCTCGCGCGAGCCCTACGGCATCGCGCTCGAAGGCTTTGCCTATCCCTACCCCGTGCAATTGCTGCCTGTGACCAATGACGGCGAGCAGCTCAGCATGGCCTATATGGATGTTGCGCCTGCGCGGCCGAACGGCCGCACCGTCGTGCTGCTGCATGGGCGCAATTTCCCGTCGAGCTATTGGGCGCCTGTCATCAAGATGCTGAGCGAGGCCGGTTTCCGCGTCGTGGTGCCGGACCAGATCGGCTTCGGCAAATCCTCCAAGCCGACGGGTGAGCTGCATTTCGACACACTGGCACGCAATACGATGGCGCTACTCGATCATCTCAAGATCGAAAAAGCGGAGATCGTCGCCCATTCGCTCGGGGGCATGCTGGGCGTGCGCATCGCCCGCGCCTATCCCGACCGAGTCGCTCACCTTGTTCTGACGGCCCCAATTGGGCTGGAAGACTACCGCCTCTACGTGCCGCCGACACCGACCGAGAAGATTTTCCAGACCGAAGACAAGCTCACGGCCGAAGGCTATCGCAAGCAGCTCCAGACCAATTACGCGATCAAGCTGCCGCCGGACGCGATCACGCCGTTCATCGACGCCCGCTTCAACATCAAGGGCAGTCCTGATTATCCACGCTGGCTGCGCGCCTTTGTCAGCTCCGGCCAGATGATCTATCGCGAGCCGGTGGCGCACGAGGTCGCGCTGATCACCGAGCCGACGCTGTTCATCATGGGTGCCGACGACCACAACGCACCGGGCCGACCGAACGCACCGGAGGCGCTGCGCGCGAAAATGGGGCAGAACGCCGAACTGGCTAAGGCACTGGCTGCGAAGATGCCGAACGCGCGGGCCGAGGTGATCCCGGACACCGGCCATCTCGTCTTCCTGGAATCACCGGAGAAGTACAAGGAGCTGGTCCTGGGCTTTCTCGGCCGCTAACGCCATTGCCGTCGCCTGAGGCCGCCTGCGGGGAATGTTCATGCCGCATTCAGGTCATGATTGGCAGATTTGCGTCGCGTCGTGTCGGCATGTTGCGAGCTTTAACGTGTCGAATCGTGTCTTTTGATTCATTGTGCGTGATTCATTGTGCGCCGAAAGCGCCCAAGCCCTCCTAGAACCTGCCCCAATCCTGCCCGCCAAAGCTTGCCCCCAAAGCCTACCCCCAAAGACGAGAAGGAAGATCAGATGAAATACCTGTTTGCCGCCGTGATGCTCGCCAGCGCGGTCGTTGGTTTCAGCGAGGCGGCCAGCGCCGCCGGCGGTTGCGGCCCCGGCTGGTATCGCGGCGCCTATGGCGGTTGCCGCCCGATGCGCGGTCCGGTCGTTGTCCGCCCCCGTCCGATCGTGGTTGCGCCGGCCCCTGTCGTGGTCGTGCCGCGCGCGCGCGTGTGCCCCTACGGCTTCCGCTGGTACGCCGGCCGCTGCCGCCCGCTCTGATCTCGTTTTTTTCGCATAGCGAAATGGCCGCGCGACGAAAGCCTGCGCGGCCATTTTCTTTTTGAGACGTCTCCAAACAGTTGGTCCGCGTTCCCGCAAGCGGCTCCGAATCAAACGGGTATCGCAACCGCGATCCCCCCTCCCGACGTCGTTCGACGAGCGGTTACCAATGGCGGCGATGCCAGCGCCGGCGGCGCCAGCCCCAGTGACGGCGATGCCAGTGGCCGTGGCCGCGCCAATGCACCTGTTCCGGTTTCAACTGCGCCGCTTCATCGCTGCTGGTGACTGCGGGATGAGCGTCCGGATTGCGCTGCGGCATGCTGGGATCACCGAGCGGCTGCGGCGCAAGCGGCGCGGCCTGCGCGGCCGTGGTGAACGCGGCGGCTCCGGCAGCGACACCGATTGCAAATTTCAAAAAGTTCCGGCGCTCCATGGCATGTCCTCTGGGCTATCGAGCAAGTGATGCAGAGGCAGTGTCGTGGCCACGACATGAACCAAAGCTGAATCCCGCATTCAGGTTAGTTGCGAAGTGAGAGGTTTCGTAGCGCCGACGCCGGACTACAACGCCGGTGCGCTATTTCCCAAACTCCTGCGCCAGCACCAGCGTTTCGCGCGTGCGCTTCACGTCGGGCCAATCGCGGTTGAAATCGGCGACCAGCTGCTTCAAGGCATCGCCCTTCAGCATCGCCGCGAGCCTGGCCTCGTCGTCGAACTGATACATCGCCTGATGCAGCGACGGGTCGTCCAGGCTCCAGAACCGCCACGCCTTGCTCACACCGAACGCCTTCACCGCGTCGGGCAGATGTTCCGTCTCGTACCATCTGTCGAAGGCGGCGCGCTTGCCGGCATCGGAGACGGTGGCACGAACGACGAAGAAGGCTGACGGCATGGGAGTTCCTCCTGTTGGTCGGCGTGAGACTAGCCGGTTACGTCGCCGACGACAAAAGAGTTGGCATCGCTGTCGGAACGCATCCGCTTCATCCGTCCTATGCCCAGACAGCACGGAGACACCACATGGCCGACCTCACCCTGACCACCTTCGATTGGGTTCCCGAGATGCCGCGCGGCTTCGTGCGGGATCTTCGCGTGCGCTGGGCCCTTGAAGAAGCTGCCTTGCCGTATCGCGTTGCGAGCGTGCCGTTCGGTGACCGCGACGCTGCGCATTTCGCGCACCAGCCCTTTGGGCAGGTGCCGTGGCTCACCGACGGCGACATCTCGATCTTCGAGAGCGGCGCTATCCTGCTCCATCTCGGCGAACGCAGCGCAAAGCTGATCCCGACTGATCCGCGCGGCCGCAGCGAAGCGATCGCGTGGGTGTTCGCCGCACTCAATTCGGTGGAGATGCCAAGCCTGCCGTGGTCGATGCTGAAGTTCATGGGCGATGCGGGCGATACGCCGGCGTGGAAATTCGTGGACGGCTTCCTCAAGCTCCGCCTCAAGCATCTTGAGCCCGTGCTGGCCGGCCGCGAATGGCTGGCGGGCTCCTTCTCCATCGCCGACATCCTGATGTCGGACGTGCTGCGCCCCGTCGATCGCTTCGACGGTTTGGCGGAACATCCGGCCTGCCGCGCCTACGTCACTCGCGCTACGGCGCGCCCCGCCTTCGTCAAGGCCCGCGCCGACCAGATGGCGCATTTCGCCGCGGCGGACGCCGTACGATCTGCGTGACGTGCCTCACATAACTAGCCCGGCATTGGCCATACGATCGCGACCATCGGAACGAAGCAAACGGCTTCAATTATCAGGGCGGAAGGTGACACATGGCCCGCATCGAATATCTCAAAGACCAGCTTGCCCGCGCCGAGCGCCTGGCAAAGGCGATCCTCGACCAACAAACCGCGCAACGCCTTCAGGCGCTCGCAGCCGAATGCCGCACGGAGTTGCAGGTGCTGACGCACAGGGCCGCGGCGTAAGGCAGTTCGTTACACGAGCTTCATCGGCGTATCGGCGACCACGCGAAGGTCGAAGCTGCTGATCAAAGCTGAACGGCGCGCCTCCGCAGCACCGATGGCCTCGTCAGTCTGTCGCAGCGTACTGACGTTCGAGCCGAGCGAGACGATCCCGCCGAGCACGAGAGCTACTGATCCAAGCGCGGCGGTCTGACCTGTACCGAACAGACCGAGGATCGTGATCAGCAACAGTGCAGCCCCGCCACCAATGGCGATCTTGGACGCCAGAATATACTTCCGGCATCGCTCGGCAATCTCGGCCAGCGCCGCGATCCGGTCTTCAAGGTCTGAAATCTCGTCGGTCGGATCGTCTTCGGTCATCGGATTTCAAAATTTGGGAAGCTCGATTGCGAATAAAGCCTAACGGCAAAGTCCTTCGCTTAGCTAGGTAGCTTGCCCCCAACCGAATTATAGAATTCCGCAAGTTGGTTCGCTAACAGTGAGGCCAACAAATCTTCCATCTTCGAAACATCGATCCGGCCTCCGCCGCGAAAGACCAAATCTGCTTCATCCAACGCGTCAAAATAGGGCTTTCGGTTGTCGATGATTTGATCTGGTATCGTTGGCGTGCCTGGCAGAACCGCACCAGCGCGAACCGAAAGCACAACATATGAGACAATTCGGGAGGTACGACCGTTCCCGTCCGCGAACGGATGAATCCAGTTTAGCCGCCACATGACGTAAGCGGCGAGATGGATCGGCGTGCTAGCTTCCCAGTGATCATTGACGTAGTCGCACATGTCCTCAACGAGTTCGGGGACCAGATGTGCACCGACGGGCTCATGCTTACTTCCCTCGATGGCAACACCACTGGGGCGATAATTTCCAGCATAGGAGCTGATGCCTGCTAAGGCTTCTCGCTGCAAACCGAGGATGAGTGAGGGGCGGAGCTTGAATGAGCCCCGCTCAAGGGCCGTATGGATCGCACCAATGGCTGCGTCGTATTGGCGGAACCCGTTCCGAGCTTCCGCAGCGGCCTTCTGCTGAGGATCTGTAATTAACTCAGGTTCGAGCGCACGGCTATCGCGCCGTTCGCGCTCTTCGCTTGTCATTTCTTTTCCTTGGCCAATTTTTCGGCCTCACGGTCCACCATTTCGCGCGTAATAAGCGAATTCTCGAAATGGGTGTTGCCATATACGAAGCTGCGCCGCTGCTCCTCCCGGTGTTCCGGGGACGGATTGGCGGTCTTCGCAGCTTCGATTAGTTTCTTGAGAGCGTCAGTCATCGCACCAATATAGTCGAGTCCGTTCAGGGGCACCACGCGATTTTGTACAGAATAGCCGCTGTAAGTTCCTCACAACGGCAAATTGTCGTGCTTCTTCGCAGGCGTTTCCACCTTCTTGTCCTTCAGCATCGACAACGCCCTTGCAATCCGTTTTCGCGTCGAGTGCGGCATGATGACGTCGTCGATGTAGCCGCGCTCGGCGGCGATGAACGGCGACAGGAAGCGGTCTTCGTACTCCTTGGTGCGGGCCGCGATCTTGTCGGGGTCGCCGATGTCGGCGCGGAAGATGATCTCGACCGCGCCCTTGGCGCCCATCACCGCGATCTGGGCGGTCGGCCATGCATAGTTCATGTCGGCGCCGATCTCCTTGGAGGCCATGACGTCGAAGGCGCCGCCATAGGCCTTGCGGGTGATGATGGTCACCAGCGGCACGGTGCACTGCGAATAGGCGAAGAGCAGCTTTGCGCCGTGCTTGATCAAGCCGCCATATTCCTGCGCGGTGCCCGGCAGGAAGCCCGGCACATCCACGAAGGTGACGATCGGGATGTTGAAGGCGTCGCAGAAGCGGACGAAGCGCGCCGCTTTCCGCGAAGCGTCGCTGTCGAGCACGCCGGCCAGCACCATCGGCTGGTTGGCGACGAAGCCGACGGTGCGGCCCGCGATGCGGCCGAAGCCGGTGACGATGTTCTTGGCAAAAGCGTCCGCGATCTCGAAGAAGTCGCCCTCGTCCACGACCTTCAGGATCAGCTCCTTCATGTCGTATGGCTTGTTCGGATTGTCAGGGATCAGCGTGTCCAGGGACATGTCGACGCGGCCGATGTCGTCGAAGCTCGGCCATTCCGGCACGCCGTCGGTGTTGTTGGACGGCAGGAAGTCGATCAGGCGTCGCATCTGCAGCAGCGTCTCGACGTCGTTCTCGAACGCGCCGTCCGCGATCGAGGAGCGCGTGGCGTGCACCGAAGCGCCGCCGAGCTCTTCCGCGGTGACGACCTCGTTGGTGACGGTCTTCACCACGTCCGGGCCGGTGACGAACATGTAGCTGGTGTTCTTCACCATGAAGATGAAATCGGTCATGGCCGGCGAATAGACGTCGCCGCCGGCACACGGGCCCATGATGACTGAGATCTGTGGGATCACGCCCGAGGCGAGCACGTTGCGGCGGAACACGTAGGAATAACCGGCCAAGGCAGCTACGCCCTCCTGGATGCGGGCGCCACCCGCGTCATAGAGGCCGATGATCGGCGCCCGCGCCTTCATCGCCATGTCCTGAAGTTTTGTGATCTTCAGCGCGTGCGTTTCAGAGAGCGACCCGCCGAACACCGTAAAATCCTTGGCGAACACGAACGTCTTGCGGCCGTTGACAGTGCCCCAGCCGGTGACAACGCCGTCGCCGGGCACCTTGTTCTTCTCCATGCCGAACTCGGTGGAGCGGTGCTCGACGAACATGTCGAATTCCTCGAACGATCCCTTGTCGAGCAAGAGCTCGATGCGCTCGCGCGCGGTCAGCTTGCCGCGGGCGTGCTGCGCCTCGATGCGCTTCTCCCCGCCGCCGAGCTTTGCGCCGGCGCGACGGTCTTCAAGGGCGTCCAGGATATTCTTCATTTGCTCCCGCCAGTTCTTAGCCTAAATGCGATTGTCGGGGTTCTAACACGGCATTTTGCGGGCCGGGAAGCCGCTTTCGGCGCCGCAGAGCTGCCTTGCCGCAGCGCGAAAGCGCAAGGAATTACAAAGTTTTGCCTGGGAGGCGAGCATGACCGAAGGAACGGCTGAGACGGGCGCGGCGACGGGCGGCATCAACATCCTGCTGCGGCTGGAGGGCCTGACCTTGTTTGTGGGGATGGTGATGCTCTACTGGACCTGGGACGGCTCCTGGGCAGTCTTTGCCCTGCTCTTCCTGGCCCCCGATCTGAGTTTTCTCGCCTATCTTGCCGACGCCAAATTCGGCGCGCTGGTCTACAACGCCGCCCACAGCTACATGGCGCCGGTCGCGCTGATGACGCTTGGCTTCGGCCTCGCCTCGCCGCTCACCCTGTCCATCGCCTTGATCTGGCTCGCCCATATCGGCCTCGACCGGGCGCTCGGCTATGGCCTGAAATATGCGGCCGGGTTCGGCTTCACCCATCTCGGCCGGATCGGCCGGCAGAAGGACGCCTGACCCACTCCGCGGTCCGCAAAATTTGGCGGGCCGGCCCGGTTGACCGGGCCGGCCGATTCAGGCTTGCTCCGGGCTCACGATCAGGCGCCGAGTGTTGCGTGAGCCCAGTCGGTACGGCGGCGGTCATCATTTCCGGCTGCAAGCATCACCCCATGTCCGCGACGGTCGTTCCCCTGCCGCCGAACTCATCGTCCGAAACCACCGACTTCCTGCGGCGTATGGCCAGCATGGTGTCGGGGCGGAACGGCGAAATGCTGCTGCGCGCGGCCGCGCTGATCGAGTCGCTGGCGCAACGGGCGATGTCGGCGGAACGCCTCTATCACCAAGAGCACGAAGAGAACACACGCAACACCAAGCTGCGCGAGGCCGGTGAGATGGCGTCCGACGCCATGGTCAAGCAACCGGCATCCAGTTCGCCGCCTACATCCCGTTCTATCCGGATTGCTCGACGACCTACCAGAACGATAGCGAGGTCGCCGCGCGCCCGATCCGCATCTTCCACGGCACGCCGGACGACTACAATTCCGTCAAGAGCTGCAAGGCTTTCGTCGAGCGGCTCAAGACAGCCGGTCGCGATGTGGTGTTGACCGAATATCCCGACAGCGCGCACGGTTTTGACAGCGGGCTGCTCGGCGTCAATACGGTCGCCGTGTCCACTGGCGCGCAAACCGTGCGCAGCTGCCAGATCAAGGAAGGTGACGGCGGCGTGCTCATGAACGCCGACACGAAAGCACCGTTCACCTACAAGGATTCCTGCGTCGAACTCAATCCGCATGTCGGCGGCAATCCCACAACTGCCGCCGAGTCGCGCAAGGCCGTAGAGGAGTTTTTGCAACTGTTGTTCAAACTGGGTTAGGCGCGTCTGTTCGGCCTGCATGGTTCGAGACGCGCTGTAAGGCGGCGCTCCTCACCACGAGGGTCTGATATATCGCCGCGAAACAGATCCTCATCCTGACGGCCCGTCAAAGACGGGCGTCTCGAAGGATGGCCGCATTAAAACGGCCAGCTCTACGGCTCACCCGGCTTGAACGGCTCCTGCTTGTCCGGCGGCACCGTCTCCTCGGCAATTGCGAGCAGCATCGCGACCATCACGTAGTTGCCGGCGACCGTGGTGAGGTCGACGATCTGCTGATCATTGAAGAGCTTCCCGGCGCGCGCATAGGTTTCGTCGCCGACCTTCCTGGTTGTGGCGTGAGCGACGGCAGCCAGAGTGGCGCTGAGTTCATTTTGTCCTCCCGGTTTTTTTGTTGACCCGCGGGATGCTAGTCGAGCCGCTTCAGCGCGGTAGCGCTAGGGTCTGTTGGGATTCAGGATTCTCATCGGGGCTTGGTTGTGATTCAAGCTTGGGATGGACCGATTCGTTTTGACTGATGCCCAATGGGCG
>NZ_JBEPQV010000067.1:0-9996 GCF_040548035.1 Bradyrhizobium sp. LB8.2
TCGACAAGGAGATGTACAAATGGCGGCATCTCATCGAGAACTTCTTCGGCAAGCTCAAGGAATTCAAGCGCATCGCAATGCGCGCCGACAAGACCGACCAGAGCTTCACTTCAATGATCTATCTGGCCGCGGCCGCGATAAACTCCAGATGAATCCCAACAGACCCTAGATAGTCATTAGCTTGGCTCGGAGGGTCATGCGTCAACGGGTCAAACAAAGCCGTTTGAAGGACGCGGATGAAAAGCGTGACGCTCTTGGTCTTGGCATCGTGTCTGCTGGCGTTTGGTTGCAGGGCAGCGCCCAGAGGCCGGACCTTAGTCGCTCCGCCGCTTTCGCTTGCTCCGCCCTCTACTGAATAGGAGCCGGCGCCTCCGGCCACCCCTAAGAACGCTTGGCCGACAACGGCGGCGGGCTAAAGTGTCGCCGCCACGAGCGCTCGCCAAAAATTTGAGGCCTTCGGCAAAGACCAATGGCGGGCCGTTATCGCGGACGGACGCTCTCCCGCCGGGAGCGTCCGACAAGGCTTGGTCTACACCAGTGATCGGTGCGCCTTCGTCGGTCCTCAGCCCAGCCGTGGACTACGATGGCTTTAGCGTCGGCACGGTTCGACGATATTGACATGTCGGGTTATGCGGCGCGAACCATGAAGCCCCGCGTAGCAAGAGGTTCCAAGCCCAATTCGAGGGCGGATAGCATCGTGGCGCAGCACCTGGTCGAACAAGAAGATGAGGCATTAAAACGCAAGCTTTACGATCTGCCGCGGCTGCAAGTAGGCTGTCGGCAATGACGGCAGGCGCTGTTGATCCATAGCAAGCGCGTTTTGATCCTCGCGCAGGCCTATTGTCGGATGAAGACCTTGGCATGTGGAGGTCGCGGAGCAACGTAAAACCGTGCCTCACAGGCGAGGCACTCAAAGTGCTCCGCAATGTCAACCCGCAATCCAGATGACATTCTTCTGGACCAGCAATCCGGGCATTCTCTCTTGTTCAATGCGTCAAGAGTAACTGCGTCAGTCATTTCGAGCTCGTGGAAACTAGCTGCATCAGACACCGAAAGAGCGACTGATGTGCTTCGCCATGACGATGGCAAGATCCGTATAGCGGCCGTTTGACCAGAACTGATCGCAAATCAGCAAAAAGAATAGCGCAATAAGCGAAATCAGAATTCCCTTGCACATAGCGGACTTGTCCCTTGATGAGACTGCCAACCGAGCAGGTATGAACTGAGAGAGACGATATGATTCTGAAGTCGCTGCTGCGACGATCTGCAATAGTTATAGGCTGGCAAGAAGCCGTTACTAATCCGTTAACTGACCGATCCGACCAATCTCTGCCGAAGGTTTGGCCTCTGGTCCGACTGCTGATCCCGGATGTCCGCTATTCGATGGCTACCTCTGAACCTTCGCGTGCTCTTCCTGGGCGTCAACAACTATACATTCGTGAGTCGTAGCGGTTGCCATGTTATTTCTAGTCGGAAGCTGACAATCCGGATGCACCGTCGCGCAAATTTGGCCATTCGCAACCGCATACTGAAGGTGCGGCGGGGACGCCTTTCGCAGCCCAACTCCAGAAGCGGTCTGTATGGTGATCTTTAATGGCGAGACCGAGGTTGGTGGGAGTGGAGCCCAACTTGGTGCGCGCAAGCCCCATCTTCTGTGGCAACGGCCATTATCTCGATTGCCCTCCAGAATCTGGCCATCACGGTATTAATCAGTCTCGCGTTTGGCCGGCCGATGGCACCTCCGAGCGTCGTCGGACGACATCGAAGCGAGTGCGCAGTGCATATCGCGAGCCGAAATCAGCGTCGTGAGAAGTCGATCTTGGCCAGCGCTTCACCCGGGTTGTCGCCTTTGCCGCAGTCGTCAGACGGCTTGGGGTTGCACTCTTTCCGCGGCTGGCAGTAGTCCTTGTGTGGATGGCAGTCGTCGTCCTCGGCGTCCTTCCAGCCATTATTGCGCTTCGAGCAATCGCCCGTGGCGTCAACGAGGCAGTCATCGTGTCCGTGCGCGGTCTCGACCGATTTCGCACCTTCGGAAAACTCGGTGACCGCGACATCTCGCGCAGGCCCCGCTTCTGGTCTGAGGCTCGTCATTCCGACCTGAAACGGCCCGGCCGCCGCGGCAAGATGGAAGATGATATCGGCTCCCTGGGTAATTTCGGGTCGGTGCGCTACGCTCACGCGCGTCATATTTAGGTGCCGGAGATTCGCATTGATTTCTTTTTCCTTCTCGGTGTCGAGATGGGCCGTGCCCTCGTCCAGAAACAGGATCTTTGGTCGGCGATAGAGCGCGCGAGCAAGCAGTACTCGCTGTTTCTGCCCGCTAGACAACGAGCTTCCCATGTCACCGATGAGGCTGTTGTAGCTCATCGGCATTGCCATGATGTCGTCGTGGATGCCGGCAATCCGCGCGCACTCGATCATCCCTTGCAGGTCGAATGTTGTGTCAAAAAAGCAGATATTGTCGGCAATCGATCCCGACAGCAATTGATCCTCCTGCATCACCGCGCCAATTTGCTCGCGATAAGCGCGCGGTCCGATCTGGCCCAGCGGAAGGCCGTCGATCAGGACCTCTCCGCTCGTTGGCTCAAGCAGCCCAAGCATAATTTTGACAAGGGTTGACTTGCCGCAACCTGAGGGTCCCATGATCGTCACGAATTGTCCCGGAGGAACGCATAGGTTGACGTTATTAAGAATCAGAGGCTCTCTTTCTGCATACCGAAAGCACACGTTGCGCAGTTCGATCGCGCCGCGCATCTGTCGGACATATGACAGGTCCCGGTCGTGCCCCTTCTCGATCGGGGTGAGCGCAATGTCGGCGAGACGCTCGAGGTGCAGCCCGAGAATGCGGACATCCACCAGCTTCTCGATCAGCAGCGCTGTCCGTCCAGCGAACTGCAGCTTGTAGCTGACGAACGCGAATATCATGCCAACCGTGATGAGGTTGTCTAGTGCGAGGCGAGCGGCGAGGTAGATCGTGATTACGTTCTCCAACCCGAATATCGTGTCGTTCATCGCTTTGAAGCTGACCCTTGCACGACCAAGCCGCACGTTGGCATTTATATACGCAGCATAGCGGTTCAGCCACTGGCTCTCCCGTTCGTTCTCTCGGTTGAGTAACTTTACGCTTTGCACCGCTCGCACGGTTTCGATGAAAGCGGAGTTCTCGTCTGCCTTGCTGTGAATGGCCGCTTCGCTCCGTTGCCGGAACAGCCCGAAAAGAGCGAGCCGCAAGGCGGCGTACAACGCGAACGCCAGCAGTACGACAAGTCCGAGTTGGACGCTGTAGGTGAACATTAGCGCCAGCATTAACACTGACATGAGACCGTCGATCAACCCCGTGATCAGTCCCTCCGCGAGCACGTTGCGAATGGGCTCGATCGAGTTGAAGCGAGAAAGGATGTCGCCGATGTGCCGCTTTTCGAAGAATGAGAGTGGCAAACGCACCAGATGATGGAACAGCCGGGCGCCGATTTGAAAGCTCAACGTGTTTTGCAGAACAAGTATAGTGAACGAGCGGGTAGCGGTCGACCCGACCTGTATCAGGAGAAGGAGAGCGAACCCTAGCCCGAGTACGACCAGGAGATCGACGTCCCCTCTCGCGATGACCTCGTCAACGGTGAGCTGCATATAGAAAGGGGCGGCTAGGAGAAGAATTTCGATGACTACTGACAGAACCAATATTTGGGCGAGGGCATGAGTGTTGCCGTTCATTCCGCTCCAGAATATCGAGAACGGCAATCGTACTCGCTCGTCTGTGCGGCAGAACTCTTCAGTGGGCGAGAGTTCGAGCGCGACCCCGGTGAGATGTCTAGATGCTTCAGTGAGAGGAAACCATTTTTCGCCGGCTGCCGGATCGTGCACCACGATCCCTTTCTTCCTATACGCTTTCAGTACAACGAAATGAGCCATGTCCCAGTGCAGAATAGCCGGTAGGCGCAATTGGCAGAGGTGGCCGATCTCGATTCGCAGCGGTCGACATGCCAGCCCCAGGTGAGCTGCTATCTCCATAAGGTCGCGGAGAGTGACACCTTTTAGGGACACTGGATGCCGGCGACGCAGTGTGTTCAAGTCAGTTCGATGACCATGATAGAACGCGACCATTGCGAGGCATGCGAGCCCGCATTCCGTCGCCTCCGTCTGCCTGATGAGCGGGAGGAATCTGCGTCCGCTGAAATTCAATAGTCCCTGCATGCGCTACATCCTTGCGCTTAGCACCGGGTCAAGCAGCCACCTCATGAGGGACCGCTGCTCAAGAATAACGTCGGCCCTAAGCAGCATGTCCGGCTGAAGCGGCATCTTACGGCCATGGGCGTCGATGTCGGGCCGTTCGAGAACCGCAGTCACACGGTAAGCCGGTTCCTTGAGGGTGATCGGCCCGGTCGTTTCGTTGCCGGTCAGGATTGTGTGAGAGACTTTTGTCACGCTGCCGCGGTAGGTGCCGAATTTCTGATAAGGAAATGCATCGTAAAGTATCCTAACCTGCTGGCCGGGGCGCACAAAACCAAACGCGCGTGTCGGAAAGAACAGCTCCGCCTGCAGGTGCGCATCAAGGGGAATTATTTCGAGCTGCATATGCCTTGGATCAGCGATCTGGCCAACAGTCGCCTGCAGCGTGGACACGCGCCCACCCGTTGGCGCCTTGATAACGTAAGCCTGCCGCCCGTTCACCTCGGCCACGCGCTGTTCGATCGAGGAGAGATCATTACGCAGTACTCGAATCCTCTCTGCGGCGACAGTTGGAAGTTGCTCGAGTGTATGCCGAGCATCTGTCAATTGGGTGCGTCGCGCGGTGATCTGCTGATCGAGTGACACCACGCTCTGCTTTTGCTCAAGTGCAGCCTGCTCGCGGCGTTTCAGCTCAATCGTTGGCAATGCACCGCTTGCGGTTAGCTTTGCACCCGTCGATACAAAACTCTCGGAAAGCTTCAGTCGCTCGTTTTGGATGCTTCGCTGGTCCTCGAGTTGAACAATTTCTCCTTCGATCCCCTTGATCGTGGCAGCGAGGCGATCCTGTTCCGAGGCGGTTCGGCTATCTTCCGCATCGATCTGTCGCTCCACCACATTGCGTTGCTGCGCCAACACTGCAAGTACGGTGGAATTGACGTCATCGCCATTGGCGGTGATTTGGGAAGTGACTACGGTCAGGAGCGGGTCACCCTCCGCAACCTCTTGCCCTTCCTTCACTTGTATCGCCTTGATGAAACCGTGTTGTGGTGCGAAAATCTTAGCTGTGCCGGAGGTCGGCGTGAGATACCCGGACACGGTCTCCTTGCGCGCGTATTGCGCGATGGATAGAAAACACAAGATGACTCCAACGAGCGCAGCCAGGCTCCAGCTAAGGAGCGTGCTTGATAGCGGCTGCAGCAGTACGACCTCACCCCAGCTGTGGCGCTGGCGCAAAAAGTCGATAGCTTCCTTGCGAAATAGAGCTGGCTGACTCGCCATGGACGCACCTTGCTGTGCTCTTATTCATATTTAAGCGCTGCTTCATATTTAAGCGCTGCGCGGAGTATCTTTCCGCCACAGCAAGACGCGGATGTATACCGATGAACCGCTCCCCCTTATGGAGAAGCGGTTCGCCGGTGCATCATGCCCTTATCCCACGAAGGTTTGGGATTGGTTGGACAGCACGCCTACCTGAAGTTGGTTTCCGCTGAGAACATTGATGTCGCCAGTTCTGATCAGTGATCCGCCATCATGGCAGCCACAGCCGCCGTTGCCTGCGGCCACGAGGTCGAGCTCTTCATCAGACAGTTCGATCGGGTGAGTAAAAGTGGTCATCTCTAGCATCTTGGTCTCCTTTCGATGTAGTGGCAGAACGGTGATGTAACGGTTGCCACGTCATCACTAGTTGCAAGAGACCAATCTGGATGCACTGTCGCATAAATTTTCTGTGCGGCACGTGTTTGACGCTTGTTTGCATCGTGATTGTGCAACGTCGTATGCAAGGTGTCTTACAGTGAGGAGCCAGTGCGGTTTCGTCATAGTTGAGTTGGACTCTGATCAGTTCGGTGCGGCGGAGATGGAAAGCGCGCTGGGACCCCATGGGGCGGAGCTCGATCCAAGGTGCGCTTTAGTTTGTTTCGATGGCGCCAGTCGCCGCGCCTGTTGGCACGACAAAGCTTCCAGCTGATCGCATTGCAGGCGGGTTGGATAGAGGCAGGAAAGTGAAGGGTTGGAATTTAGCTTTTTTGAACGTGCTCCGAATGACCCTTGATGGCGTTACACGGCATATCAGGGAAATCGGATCCGATGCATGCCCCGAAGTTATAGATGCGACTTTGCGCCCGTGTTGAAGCCTCCCATCTTCGAAGGCGGCCCGAGGAGTTGCGTCGCTGCTCAGCGCCTCGACCTGGCAAGCGAGCACGACGCGTTATGGTCCGCCACCGTCGCGGCTTGGCGATTGGCAAAAAAGTTTGAAAACTTCGGGAACGAAGGCGCTGCTGCTGACTTGAGTTCGCCGACAGCCGATTTCGTATTTTTTTAAAAGAGATCATTTAAATACATTTAAATGCAGGGTGTTTAAATTAGCAGGCAGTGGCACTGCGCGTGAAGATAGGACCGGGGTGACTCGACCATGCCCCATCAATGCGTCGATTTAACGAAGGCAAAGATTCGCCCCGGCGCAGCGCGGCATGATAGCTATTGCGAGACGGCTCTTAATTACGAAACAGCTCTGCTTGAGTGCGCCTCCGGATCGCGATCGGCCGTCGGCAAGATTTACGCCCGGGAAAGGGAGCAGTTGCGCGCGATGGCGCACCGTATCGTGCACGACAGATCCCGCTCCGAGGACGTCATCCACGACGCATTCGCGCAGATTCTCCGATATGCGAAAAACTTCGATCCTGCACGCGGATCTGCCCGGGGCTGGATCTACGCGATTGTCCGCAACACGGCGCTCAAGATGCGGCGGAGCGCCAGGCGCGAACTCGCGCTCGAGGACGACGCATTGAATGCCATCTGCGCGCGGGAGCGGCCCGTTCCGAACCCTGCGTCCTGTATCCCAGACAGTATGACGCTGCGAACCATACTCGATCAACTCGAGCCACAGCGCCGCGCGAGCCTGCTTCTGGCAATCGTTGACGGGCGCACGCACGAGGAAATTGCCGAATACCTCCGGGTTCCCGTAGGAACCGTCAAGGCGTGGATCCGGCGAGAGCTCGTGGCGATGCGCCGGCAGCTCGAATGAGGCGTAAACTTATTTTTTGCCGCTGCATCCAAAGGCGTGCTTCGGCGACAGTAGGAGTGACGGCGTGGTGCCCAGGCAGGGCGCGCGCATGATGCACGTGCCTTGTTCGTCGCCTGAGCGAGGAGCGAAACAATGTCTTTCCTGAGCAGCGTTGCAAGCATTACCGGGCTGTTAAAGCTTGCGGGAACCCGCGTCCCATCCGACGAATCTACGTCAACCAAGCCCGACGACTGCGGTCACGGCAAGCTGTCAAAGTGGAATGACGATCACAGCGGTAACGACGACTTCTTGAGAACCGACGACGGCAAGGACAATCATTCCAAAGTTAGCGGCATTGCCGCGTACCCGAAAGACGGCAAGGGTGACTACCCAGAGCACGATGGTGGTTGGAAGGACGCCAAGGACGGCGAATACCAGCCCAAAGACTACGACGACGGCGGCAGGGGCGAGACCGATCGCAGTCCTGGTGAAGTGCTGGCCAAGTGCGACTTCTCCCATGGTGATTTCCCGGGTGATTTCAGCTCGCACGGTCCCGATCATTCGGGTGACATACACGGTGCGCTCGCTTCGATGTCTTCCGACGATGCGCTCGAATACGCCATCGGTTTGATGGGCCCAACGGATTACTTCGACGTAGGGCATTTCGACACGGCGACGGATACGTCGCACGACACGGACGCCTGACATGCCGAAGAGACTCGCTTGGCAGTGAAAGCTGCCGGGCGAGAGTGGTTTTTGAACGAGAAGGGCGGCGGTCATGCACCAGGTAGAAAAGCGCGAACTGTTCGACCAAGGGCGGAAGATTTTCGAAGCCGGAGTGCAGCGTGCTGACAAGCGATCCGGCTCTTTCAGTTTCTTGACCTGGTCATTCTTCATTGCCCCGCTGATTGCCTGCGAAGAGTTTCTTGCCGCCCCGTTCAAATCCGCGCTGGCCGAGCAAGAAGACGCGACAGCCGCTCGGGCAGGTGCGGGGCCGCAAGCGACGAACGAGGAGCTCCCTGCGAGCGATCCCGCGAAACCGGGCGCGGAGAATGAAAGGCCCGAAGGGCGGGCCACCTCGTTGGAGACGCATGCGGCTCAGCTCGATCCGACCGGGCTCCTGGCGGAGCCGCATGAAGACGCGCCCAGACCGAGCACAGCTCGTGGCGAAGCAGTCGCCGCTGCGAGCTGGGGGGATGGGGGCGGAGGTGGCGAAGATGCCGATTTTTGCAAGCACCATGCTCACACCTCGGCCCACGTTAGTAGCGTCAATTGCGTCAACTCGCTGACAGCGGATTCCGACCTCGGAAGCACTCAATTGCCCGGTGGGTCAACGCTCGAATCCATTTGGTCTAATGTACCTTGCGACTCGTTTACCCCGTCGATCGTCACCTCCCTTCCTCTGCTTGGAATGGTCGGCGATCTGAGCAATGACGTGGTGGTAGTGATTGCGCCGGTCGAGGCGGCGGTGCCGCCGGCGTTCGCGACGGCGACCGATACCGTCAGCACCCTGCCCAACGACGCGGCCGGCACCATTGCGCCGGTCGAGGCCGCGGTGCCGCCGGCGCTCGCGACGGCGACCGACACCGTCAGCACCCTGCCCAGCGACGCGGCTGAAACGATTGCGCCGGTCGAGGCGGCGGTGCCGCCGGCGTTCGCGACGGCGACCGACACCGTCAGCACCCTGCCCAACGACGCGGCCGGCACCATTGCGCCGGTCGAGGCCGCGGTGCCGCCGGTGCTCGCGACGGCGACCGACACCGTCAGCACCCTGCCCAACGACGCGGCCGGCACCCTTGCGCCGGTCGAGGCCGCGGTGGCGACGGCGACCGACAACGTCAGCACCCTGCCCAACGACGTGGCTGAAACGATTGCGCCGGTCGAGGCGGCACAGCCGACGTTCACGACATTGGCCGACAACGTGGGCACGCTGAGCAACGACGCGGCTGAAACGATTGCGCCGGTCGAGGCGGCGGTGCCGCCGGTGCTCGCGTCGGCGACCGACACCGTCAGCACCCTGCCCAACGACGCGGCCGGCACCATTGCGCCGGTCGAGGCGGCACAGCCGACGCTCACGACATTGGCCGACACCGTCAGCACGCTGCCCAGCGACGCGGCTGAAACGATTGCGCCGATCGAGGCCGCGGTGCCACCGGTGCTCGCGTCGGCGACCGACACCGTCAGCACCCTGCCCAGCGACGCGGCTGAAACGATTGCGCCGGTCGAGGCGGCACAGCCGACGTTCACGACATTGGCCGACAACGTGGGCACGCTGAGCAACGACGCGGCCGGCACCATTGCGCCGGTCGAGGCGGCGGTGCCGCCGGCGTTCGCGACGGCGACCGACACCGTCAGCACCCTGCCCAGCGACGTGGCTGAAACGATTGCGCCTGTCGAGGCGGCACAGCCGACGCTCACGACATTGGCCGACAACATGGGCACGCTGAGCAACGAGGTGGTTGGCCCGACGACGGGTTCAGAGAGTCAGTCGACCGCGTTGTCGCAAACAGCTGCATCGGACAGCACCGGTGTTCACACCCTTAATAGTTCGGCGCCTGCTCTTGAGATCGCGGAGTCGGCACTGGTTACGGAGAACGGTACGCCTGGTGATGTACCACAGCCCCCGGATGTGGCTGGCGATGCTTTGGTCAGTGCGGCGCCGGTCGCGGACACGAGCGAGCCGGTGCTCATTACAACAGCTGCGGCTCCGACCGATGCGCCGAGCGATCTGTCGCATCCGGCCGACACGGGCAGTGTGGCTGGCGATGCTTCGGCGAGTGCGGCGCCGGTCGCGGACACGGGCGAGCCGGTGCTCGCCACAACGGCTG
>NZ_JBEPQV010000068.1:0-9688 GCF_040548035.1 Bradyrhizobium sp. LB8.2
TTTGCTAAACCCGGGGGTGGGCTCGCGTGTGGTTTTGTTTTTTTTTGGGGGGGGGGGGCCCGCGGTCCCCGGGCGGGGCCCACCGGGGGGGGGGGCCCCCCCCCGCGCCGGGACCCAGAAGACAGGCGGGGCTTCTAGCTCTCTAAAAAGAATGAGGCCCCGGCTCAACAGCGCATCACTTCGTGCTGCGCTGCGTCCGGGGCACGGTAGCCGTGAGTATTATCGCGGCGCGCGCTTCGCTAGAATCCGCTGCAACGTGCGCCGGTGCATGTTCAGCCGCCGTGCCGTTTCCGAGACGTTGCGGTTGCACATCTCATAGATGCGCTGGATGTGTTCCCAGCGCACGCGGTCGGCGGACATCGGGTTCGCCGGCAATTCGGATTTGTCCGAGCCGGTCGACAGCAGCGCGGCGACGACATCGTCGGCATCCGCGGGCTTGGAGAGATAATCGATCGCGCCCATCTTCACCGCGGTCACGGCGGTGGCGATGTTGCCATAGCCGGTCAGCACGATTGCACGGGCGTCGGGGCGCTTCTTCTTGAGCGCCGAAACCACGTCGAGACCGTTGCCGTCGCCGAGCCGCAGATCCACCACGGCGAATGCGGGAGCCGCCTTGCCGATCTGCGCCAGACCGTCCGAGACAGTGTCGCATGACGTCACCGCAAACCCACGCGTTTCCATGGCGCGCGACAGCCGCTCCAAAAACGGCTTGTCGTCCTCCACGATGAGAAGCGAGCGGTCGGTCTGTTCGTTCAATTCGGCGATGGCGTTCAAGGTTTTGTCCTCTCTCCAGCGCGTCTACATATGGCGTCGCAATCGGGCGGTGCCAAGGCCGCCAATAGTCGACCGGCCCTGCTGTGCGACGCAAGGTCGCGGACTATCCTAATGTTTCTTCGAAGGTCTCGATAGCCTCAAAACGCTCTCTTGGCCACGTGATCTGGACCACTGCGCCATGGTCCGGAAAGGTTCGGTTGGTAAACGAGACCTTGGCGCCGGTGCGTTCGAGCAAGGTGCGTGCGATGAACACGCCCAATCCCAGCCCGCCGCCTTCATCCCGGGTGCGTCGCCGCGACAAATAAGGCTCGCCGATCCGTTTCAGGATGTCGGGCGGAATACCGGGGCCGTCGTCGGAGATCACGATCTCGATCATGTCGTTGTTCCACCACGCGTTGACCTCGACCGTGGTGCGGGCGAAATCGACCGCGTTCTCGACGATGTTGCCGACGCCGTAGAGGATCGCCGGATTGCGCGAACCGACCGGCTCGGCCACGATGGCGACGGCGATACGCACCTTGATATCGACGCCGAAATCGCGGTGCGGCGCCACCACCTCCTCGATCAGCTCCGACAGCTTCATGCGGTCGAACGGCGCGCCTTCGGCGGAGAGCTGGGTGATCTTGCTCAATATGTCGCGGCAACGCTGCGTCTGCTCGCGCAGGGTCTTCAGGTCGGCGGCAAAATTCGCATCCTTCACCGTCTTCTCCAGCTCGCGCGAGATCAGGAAGATCGTCGCGAGTGGCGTGCCGAGTTCGTGCGCTGCGGCCGCAGCCAGGCCGTCGAGCTGGGTCAGATGCTGCTCGCGCGTCAACACCAGCTCGGTGGCGGCCAGCGCGTCCGCAAGTTTCCGAGCCTCTTCGGTGACCTGGAACGAGTAGAGGCTGGTGACGCCGATCGCGAGCACGATCGAGAGCCAGACGCCGACGAGATAGATCGGCGGCAGCACCAGCGGATCGTCGGAATCCCAGGGCAGCGGCAGATGGAAGAAGACCAGGACCGAGGCGCAGGCGACAGCCAGTACGCCGAGGCCGAAGGTGAAGCGGGCCGGCAGCGCGGTGGCCGAGATCAGCACGGGCGCGAGGAACAGGAACGAGAACGGGTTCTGGAGTCCGCCGGTGAAGAATAACAGACCCGCCAGCTCCACGATGTTGAGCGCGAGCAGTCCGGCCGCCTGCATCGGCTCCAGCCGCTGCAGCGGATTGGACACGGTCTGGAGCGCCAGATTGAGCGCCGCCGACAGCGCGATGATACTGACGCAGGGGACGATCTCGACGTCGAATTCCAGCCCTTGCGCCACGATGAAAATCGCAGCGAGCTGGCCGAGCACCGCGAGCCAGCGCAGCCGCAGGATCGTGTCCAGGCGGATATGCCGCTGCGAGGGGCGGAAGTCGGAAGCGGCAATTTCACTCATGTCGGCCAATTTTGCGGTGCCTTCTCGATCACAAACGCAGAGCTCGCGGAACCACCCGGGATTACAAGCCTTGCGCTCTCCGCAGCAATAGCAGAAGAACGCCCAGCATGACCGAGAATGACAAGGCTTCAAGTCGGCCGACTGTCGCGGATCGCAGGTCATCCGCGGCCATCGCGGTCGATCACCTCGTCAAAGTCTACAAGCAGACCCGTGCCGTCGACGATATCTCGTTTTCGCTTCCGCGCGGCAGCATCACCGGCCTTCTGGGCGGCAACGGTGCCGGCAAGACCACGACCATCGCGACGATCATGGGCCTCGTGCTGCCGACCTCCGGCCGTGTGCAGGTGCTCGGGCATCGGATGCCGGAGGAGAGCGCTTCCGTGCTGGGGCGGATGAATTTCGAGAGCCCCTATGTCGACATGCCGATGCGGCTCACGGTGCGTCAGAATCTCACCGTGTTCGGCAAGCTCTATGCAGTGGAGAACCTGGCCGGTCGCATCGCTGAGCTTGCCGACGATCTCGATCTCACCGATTTCATCGACCGCGCCAACGGCAAGCTCTCCGCCGGGCAAAAGACCCGCGTCGCGCTCGCCAAGGCGCTGATCAACCATCCCGAGCTGCTGTTGCTGGACGAGCCAACCGCCTCGCTCGATCCTGACACGGCCGATTGGGTCCGGGGTCATCTGGAGCGCTATCGCAAGGCGAACAACGCCACCATCCTCCTGGCCTCGCACAACATGCTCGAGGTCGAGCGGCTCTGCGACCGCGTCATCATCATGAAGCGCGGCCGTATCGAGGACGATGATACGCCCGAAGCCATCATGGCCCGCTACAACCGCACCACGCTGGAAGAGGTGTTTCTGGACGTCGCGCGTGGCCGGGTGAACGGCGCGAAGGAGGCGGCGCGATGAGCGAGATTTCCCTCCATCGCGGCATCTCCATGCACCGCATCGGCGCGATGATCCTGCGCTATTGGTATCTCTTGATGTCGTCCTGGCCGCGGCTGCTCGAGCTGCTCTACTGGCCGGCGCTACAAGTGATCACCTGGGGCTTTCTTCAGCTCTACATCGCCCAGAATGCCAACTTCTTCGCGCGTGCCGGCGGCACGCTGATCGGCGCCGTCATCCTCTGGGACATCCTGTTTCGCGGGCAGCTCGGCTTTTCCATCTCGTTCCTGGAAGAGATGTGGGCCCGCAACCTCGGCAATCTCATGATGAGCCCGCTGAAGCCGATCGAGTTTCTGCTGTCGCTGATGATCATGAGCCTGATCCGGCTCGCGATCGGCGTCATCCCGATGACGCTGCTCGCGCTGTTCTTGTTCCACTTCAACGTTTATGCGCTCGGCGTGCCGCTGATCGCGTTCTTCTGCAACCTGATCTTCACGAGCTGGTCGGTCGGCATCTTCGTCTCTGGCCTGGTGCTGCGAAACGGCCTTGGCGCCGAGAGCATCGTCTGGACCTTGATGTTCGCGATCATGCCGCTCGCCTGCGTCTACTATCCCGTCAGCGTGCTGCCGGTCTGGCTGCAATATGTCGCCTGGGCGTTGCCGCCGACCTACGTGTTCGAAGGAATGCGCGCGCTGCTGATCGAAAACACCTTCAGGACCGATCTGATGTTGAGTGCGTTAGCCATCAACGTGGTGCTGCTGGTTGCATCTTTTGGGGCATTCCTTGCCCTTTTGCGCAGCGCCAGAAAGCAGGGTTCGCTGCTGTCGGGCGGCGAGTGACGTCACTTTATCGGTGGATTCAGCATGGTTTGGGCGCGTCGGCCACGTAGATGTACGGAACCATGCATTGACGCAATATTACGCATTCGGCAGTATGCTGCGATGCGAAGAGGAATATAGCGATGCCTATTGGTGAGTTTGGCGGCGCGCCGCCCTTGGCGGCCGAAGGCAGTCCGGTCCTGACGACGCCGATGTACTGGATGTACGAGATGGCGCAGGCCTCTCTCAATCCGGCGCGTGCGGTCACCGACGCGACCAAGCTGCTGTTTCAGAATCCCCTCAATCCATGGGCGCGCACCGAGGTCGGCAAGTCGGTTGCCGCGGCCTGCGAATTGTTCGAACGCACCACGCGCCGCTACGGCAAGCCGGAATGGGGTCTCGACGACACCGAGGTCAACGGCATCCGCGTCCCGGTCGAGGTCCGCCCGGTCTGGGAAAAGCCGTTCTGCCGCCTGCTCTACTTCGATCGCAAGTTCGCGCGTCCCTTGCGCAGCCCGCAGCCGCGCGTGCTGATCGTAGCGCCGATGTCCGGCCACTATGCGACGCTCTTGCGCGGGACGGTCGAGGCGTTCCTGCCGGCGCATGAGGTCTACATCACCGACTGGGCCGACGCCCGCATGGTGCCGCTCAGCGACGGCCGCTTCGATCTTGACGACTACATCGATTACGTCATCGAGATGCTGCATGTCCTCGGCGGCAACACGCATGTGCTGGCCGTGTGCCAGCCTTCCGTTCCCGTCGTCGCCGCCGTCTCGATCATGGAAGCGCGGCGCGATCCTTTCGTGCCGACGTCGATGACGCTGATGGGCGGCCCGATCGACACCCGCCGCAATCCGACCGGCGTGAACAATCTCGCCCAGGAGCGCGGCATCGACTGGTTCCGCAACACCGTCATTACCAAGGTGCCGTTCCCGCATCCGGGCATGATGCGCGACGTCTATCCGGGCTTCCTGCAGCTCAACGGCTTCATCAGCATGAACCTCGACCGGCACATGGACGCCCACAAGCGCCTGTTCGCCAATCTGGTGAAGGGCGACGGCGACCTCGTCGACAAGCATCGCGATTTCTACGACGAATATCTCGCGGTGATGGACCTCTCCGCCGAGTATTACCTGCAGACCGTCGATACCGTGTTCGTGAAGCACTCGCTGCCGAAAGGCGAGATGACCCATCGTGGAACACGCGTCGATCCCTCCAAGGTCACGCGCGTCGCGTTGATGACGGTCGAAGGTGAGAACGACGACATCTCCGGGATCGGTCAGACCGAAGCAACGCACACATTGTGCAGCTCGATCCCCGATGATCGCCGCGTTCATTACGTCCAGAAGGGCGTCGGACATTACGGCGTGTTCAACGGCTCGCGCTTCAAGTCGGAAATCGTGCCGCGCATCCATGACTTCATGGTGTCGGCGGCGAATCCGAGCTCGTTGCAGGCTCTCGCGGCCGAATAAACGCGTTTTTCGGCTTTCCCGTCGAAAATTCAGGCCCTGTCGGAGGTTCCGACGGGAGCAGGCAACCTCCAGATTCGCGGTATTCAGGTAGCTTTCTAGGAGTGAGTCCAACCTCACCCCTTGGGGGTGCCGCATGCGTCCAGCGGGGGCGAAAAAAGCCGGTTCCAACCCCAGTCTGTAGGGTCTCCCGGACGCCAGACCGCTGTATATTGGGCAAATGATTTGTTTTTGCGCCGAGCGCTTTCCCTGGCGGCGGTTATGGCAGAATCCGGGCGCCCTCCTGCCCCCCGGACTGACAGACATGGCCACTCGCGCACTCCTCTATCGGCGGCCCCACGAACCGAAGACCCTCCTGATCACCCATGGGTCGCAGTTTTTTGCGATTCGGCTGCGACGGCACCGCCGCGCGCGCCGTTACACGCTCAGAATTCATCCGAGCGATCGCGAAGCCATCCTCACCATGCCGCCGCGCGGCACGCTCGCCGAAGCGAAAGACTTTGCGCAGCGGCACGGCGCGTGGATCGCGGCACGTCTCGGCCGTTTGCCGAAGGCCGCGCCGTTCCAGCCTGGCACAGTGATACCGCTTCGGGGCGTGCCCCACCGCATCGTTCATCGCGCCGGCACGCGCGGTACGGTGTGGACTGAAGTGCGCGATAGCGGTGAACGCATCCTCTGCGTCGCCGGCGGCGCCGAGCATGCCGATCGCCGCGTCAGCGACTTCCTCAAGCGGGAGGCGCGCCGCGATCTTCAGCGCTCGTCGGAAGCCTATGCCGTCCAGCTTGGCGTCAAGGTGAAGCGGCTCTCGATCCGCGATCAATCGAGTCGCTGGGGTTCCTGCACCTCGGCCGGCTCGCTGTCGTTCTCCTGGCGCCTGATCCTGGCGCCGGCCTACGTGCTCGACTACCTCGCCGCCCACGAGGTCGCCCATCTCGTCGAGATGAACCACTCGGCGCGATTCTGGCGCGTCTGCGGAAAGGCTTGCCCGTCGATGGAGCGCGCCAAGAAGTGGCTCGATACGTACGGCAATGATCTGCATCGGTATGGGGTCGAGGATTAGGGCGCGCTGTCAGCGATACGGAAGCTGTCATCGCCCGGCCTCGACCGGGCGATCCAGTATTCCGAGACAGTTGTTATTGAATCGAGAAGCCGTGGCGCACTGGATTCCCCGCCTTCGCGGGGAATGACAGTTGAGAATGCGATGATCTCAGCGCGTTTTAAGCGACTCTCGCCCCACGCAGCGACGGCGCGCGCCGCGCGCTCGATTTTCCCCGCAGCATCAAAGCCTTCGCATCATCCACCGCCCATCGCGCCGGACATGGCCGGCTACTGTGCATGGGGTTGTTTTCGCCGTTTTTGTTTTGAGGTGACAAGGACCTCAGGCCGAAGCTACCGATTGCCGCCGAACAGTCGGTCCATCAGCCAGCCGTCGAGCCCTGCGGCTGCTTCCGGCCGCGCATTGGCGCGTGTGGGGGGCGGGCGATAGCTGCCGTTGCTGGCCTGTGCCGGTGCGGGCGCTGCCGCTGTTGGCGGCGACACCTGCGACGTCGCCTGCGCGAGGTTCGACAAGCCCCAGGTCGCTTGCGAATTCGGCAAGGCTGCCACCGGCACGCCCTCATGCGCCGTCTTCATGAAGCGCGACCAGACTTCCACCGGCAGGCCGCCGCCGGTCGCCTTCTTGGTCGGCGAGTTGTCGTCATTGCCCAGCCATACGCCGGTGACGAGGTTGGCGGTGTAGCCGATGAACCAGGCGTCGCGGTAATCCTGGCTGGTGCCGGTCTTGCCTGCTGCCGGCCAGCCCGGGATTTCTGCTTTCTTGGCGGTGCCGCTGATCAGCGTTTCCCGCATCATCGTGTTCATCATGCCGACATAGCGGGGGTCGATGACCTGACTGCGCTCGTCCGTCTGGCGCATGTAGAGCAGCTTGCCACCGAGCGTCCTGATCCGCGTGACGACATGCGGCGTCACCGCCAGGCCGCCGTTGGCAAAGGGCGCATAGGCCCCGACCAGCTCGACCACCGAGACCTCGGAGGTGCCGAGCGCGATCGAGGCGTTGGCCTCAAGTTTCGAGGAGATGCCGAGCCGGTGCGCGGTGCGCACCACGTTCTTCGGCCCGACCTCGAGGCCGAGGCGGATGGCGACCGTGTTGAGCGACATCGCGAGCGCCTGCGTCAACGTCACCGCGCCGAAATATTCATGGGTGTAGTTCTCAGGTCTCCAGCCCTTGACCTCGATCGGCGCGTCCTGGCGGACCGTATCAGGCGTCAGCCCCTGCTCGAGCGCTGTGAGGTACACGAACGGCTTAAACGAGGAGCCCGGCTGCCGCTTGGCGGTGACCGCGCGGTTGTACTGGCTTTCGGAATAGTTCCGCCCGCCGACCATGGCGCGCACCGCGCCGTCAGGCGTCATCGCCACCAGCGCGCCCTGGCTGACATTGAACTTCACGCTCTTGGCCGCGAGCTCGTCGATGATGGCGGCTTCGGCCACGCTCTGAAGCTTTGGGTCGATCGTGGTCTCGACCTTGATGCTCTCGTCGATCTGGCCGACCAGATCGTCCAGCACCTCGCCGATCCAGTCGGCGACGTAATTGATCGTGCCGGCGCCGACCGGCTTCACATTGTAGGAGGGATGGCCGATCGAAGCCTGCGCCTGCGCGTCGGTGATGAATTTTGCATCCGCCATCGCCGTGAGCACGATTTTCGCGCGCGCTTCCGCGCCCTCGGGATTGCGGTTCGGCGCCAGCCGCGACGGCGATTTGACGAGGCCTGCCAGCATCGCGGCTTCCGCGACGGTGACGTTCTTGGCCGACTTGCCGAAATATCGCTGCGCGGCGGCCTCGACGCCATAGGCGCCGGAACCGAAATAGACGCGGTTGAGATAGAGCTCCAAAATCTCGTTCTTGGAATGCTTGCGCTCCAGCCAGATTGCGAGCTCCGCTTCCTGCAGCTTGCGCTGCATGGTGCGCTCCTGGGTCAGGAACAGGTTTTTCGCCAGTTGCTGCGTCAGCGTCGAGCCGCCCTGCGACACGCCGCGATGCATGACGTTGGTGACGAGCGCGCGCAGGATGCCTACGGGATCAATGCCGAAATGCGAGTAGAAGCGGCGGTCCTCGATGGCGATGAACGCCTTGGGCAGATATTGCGGCAGATCCTTCAGCGAGACGTTGGCACCGGCCATCTCGCCGCGCTGCGCCAGCATGCTGCCGTCGATGCCGACGATCTGGATCGTCGGCGGCCGCTTGGGGATTTCCAGCGACTGGATCGGCGGCAGATGGGCGCCGACATAGATCACGACGCCGACCACGGCGATCGCGCCCCACAGGCCCAGCACCGCGCCCCAATAGACCAGGCGGCCGAGACCAGCGCCGATGCGCGACTTCGATCGCCGCTTGGCACTGCCGCGGCCGGCCGGGGCCTTCCGCTCGCGCGGCGACTCGTCGCCGGTATCGTCGCTCTTGCGCTTGGCGGATGATTTCGTTGATTTCTTCGGCTTGTCATCGCCGCCGGGGACGCGGTCCGCTGCGGTCAGGCGCAGGTCGGCGAGCGCCGCGGGCAAGCCGAACAACGGCTCCTTCCGCCCACCCTTTTTCTTTCCCAACCCCATACGCAAAACGCCCGGTCAGCCCGCCCCGCCGCACGCTAGCGGCCGCTGTTTAAGGCCCGGTTACCCGGACGTTAACGCGTGATTAGGAGGTGCGGCATTCGCTGGCCGCAGTTCCGCTGGTTGGGCGGCAGAGCTAGGATCGTCGGCTTGAAACAAGAGGGAGCTCAGATGGGCCACATCGATCCAACCAAGGAGATTTTCGCGCAATTCCGGGACAATGACCGCCCCGGCCCGATCCACATGCTGAACCTGGTGCGCTTGCGCAAAGAGGCGGCCTATCCGGATGCCCGCAAGGCGAGCGGCGCGGAAGCCTATGCGGCCTATGGCCGCGAAAGCGGCCCGGTGTTCGAGCGCCTCGGTGGCCGCATTATCTGGCAGGGCAAATTCGAACTGATGCTGATCGGCCCCGAGGCCGAGCGCTGGGACCATTGCTTCATCGCGGAGTATCCGAGCGTCTCAGCCTTCGTCGAGATGATCCGCGATCCCGTCTATCGCGAAGCGGTGAAGCACAGGCAGGCCGCGGTGGAGGATTCACGGCTCATTCGGCACGCGGTGCTGCCCGTGGGAAAGAACTTTGGCGAGATACCGACCTGAGTGGCGTGGGCGGACTGCCTTCCCCAGCGTGGGGGGGGGGGGGGGGGGGGGGGGGGGGGGGGGGGGGGGGGGGGGGGGGGGCGGGGGGGGGGGGGGGGGGGGTGGGGGGGGGGGGGGGGGGGGGGACAA
>NZ_JBEPQV010000069.1:0-7855 GCF_040548035.1 Bradyrhizobium sp. LB8.2
ACGATGACGCCCTTGCGCTTCGCTAATCCTTCGCCGCCATCAGGCTGGATAGAGGACTTCCACCTCCAAGCTGTCGTTCATACTCGGCACACAACAGAAACGGCCGCCCACGAGGCGGCCGTTTTAGTTTCGAGCGCGATGCGCCTACATCACCACGACCCGGGTGCCGACATTGACGCGGCCGTAGAGGTCGATGACGTCCTCGTTGCGCATGCGGATGCAGCCGGAAGAGACGTTGGTGCCGATGGTCCAGGGCTCGTTGGAGCCGTGGATACGGTAGAGCGTGGAGCCGAGATACATCGCGCGGGCGCCGAGTGGATTTTCCGGGCCGCCTTCCATGTGCCTGGGCAGGTCGGGGCGACGAGCGATCATTTCCGCCGGCGGCGTCCAGGCCGGCCATTCGCGCTTGGCCGTGATCGACTTCACACCGGACCAGGTGAAGCCGGGACGTCCGACGCCAATGCCGTAGCGCATGGCCTTGCCGTTGCCCTCGACGAGATAGAGGAACTTGTTCGGCGTATCGACCACCAGGGTGCCGACACTTTCGTTGCCGCTATAGTCAACAAGTTGCTTCTCGAATCTCGGATCGAACTGACGCTGCCGCGGATCGACCGCCTCCGGCTGCACGCCGGCGCCTTGCATCTGCGGCTCGCCCATCGGCGGCAGGCGGCGCTGGTCGTAATAGCCCGGCTGCTGCTGATACATCGGCTGCTGCGGAGCATAGGCCGGACCGCGGCCGGGCCCGTCACCGAACATGAACTCGATGAAGCCGCCGCCCATGTTCGCGTTGGAGGCGACGCGCACCGGCGCCGGCGGCACCTGCGGCTGGTAAAGCACCGCAGGCGGATCGTTCGGCACGCTATTATCGAATGCGCTGGCGCTGTTGGCGCTGGCCATGAAGGTGCAAGCGCTGCCGAGCAGCGCGACAGACATTTTTTTGAACATCGACGTACTCTGTACTGTTTCGTCTAGTTACATTCGCCGTCGAACGCATCTGGCTGATCCGCGCCCTCGACGTGGTCAATAAAGAGCAAAAGCCGTTTCGTTTGGTAAACGGAGCCGGCGTTTCGATTCACCACGTCGCGAGCGGCGGGGCAATTTGGCGATCAGCGTTTATTTTCGGTGAACGGCGCGCACGCATGGTTAATTGCAGGTTTTCACGCCGTCGCACGCGACCGCACGACAGTTCCGGCTGTGAACTTCGTGTTAAATCGCTTCTGCCTAAAACGACGCGTGAGTGAGGTGGGGGGAGTTCTTGATGGCTATTCACCGCAAACGTTTTCGTGTCGAAGAGGCTGTTGTCGGCGAGATGCCAAGCCCCGAAATGATTGAGGAGGCTCCGCCGATGCATAGCGAGATCATGTCCGAGTTGCGTGCGATCCGTGCACAGATGGCGAAGGGCACTCCGCCCTTGTCCGGCAGCGCGGCCATGGCGGCGATCGACGCCTCCACCGCTCACGAGCTCTCCGAAGCTCGTACCATGCTCGATACTTACCGGGCGCAGATCGAGCAGTGCGAGAAGCTGAAGGTCGAGCTCGACCTCATCCACGACGCCATCGACCGTACCAAGCGCGAGATCGCGACGCTGCACGGCAAGAGCTTCGACGGCGGCGAAATGGCCAAGGTCAATGGCGAGCTCGGCGCGGTCGTCGGCGGCACCGAACAGGCGACCCAGCAGATCCTCGAAGCCGCCGAGTCGATCGACCAAGCGGCCAGCGCGATGTCCAAGGTGCAATCGGCCGATCAGCAGAAACGGCTCGCCGACGATATCCAGGAACGCGTCATCTCGATCTTCGAAGCCTGTAACTTCCAGGACCTGACCGGCCAGCGCATCAGCAAGGTCATGAGCACGATGAAGTTCATCGAGCAGCACATCAACTCCATGATGGAGATCTGGGGCGGCGTCGACGCGATCAAGTCCCACGTGCCCGCGCCGGCCGCTGACACCCGCAGCGAGGACGAAAAACTCCTCAACGGCCCGAAGCTCGCCGGCGATGTCGGCCACGCCTCGCAGGACGACATCGACGCGCTGTTCGACTGAGCAGACGCGACACTCTGAAAAACAAAACGCCGGCGCAAGCCGGCGTTTTTTTTCGTCATTGCGAGCGAAGCGAAGCAATCCAGACTGTGTCCGCGGAAGCAGCCTGGATTGCTTCGTCGCTTCGCTCCTCGCAATGACGAGTGGCTAGGCCGGCGCCCCGATCACGCCCTTGGCGCGCAGCGGACGTAGACCATGTTGCCGTAGCGGGTGGCGGCATCCTTGTCGATGAAGCGGGTGATGAGGACGCGGCCGTCGAAGGAGACGATCTCGCGGTCCTGCTCGCCCGGTGTCGGACCCGCCGGCCCGATATAGTTCTTGCCGCTGGGCGAGCCCTTCAGCCGCAGCTCCTGCGGCGTCGCCTGGTCGGCGAGATGCATGATGACGCCGCCGGAGGAGCCGGCGGTGATCACGTAAGGATTTTTGCACTGGGCCCGGGCGGCAGCCTCGGTGCGGGCGCGGTCGGCCGGGTTCTGGAACGAGGCGAGACCCCAGCGGCCGACGATCTCGTCGGCGCGGATCGACGCCGGCATTTCCGGGCCGGCCCCGGGCTCGGCCTCAGGCGGCGGTGAGGACGACGAGAACGACGGCAGGCTCATGCCGCCGCCGCAGGCGCCAAGCAGCAGCGCCAGGCAAGAGGCGGCCGCCAGATTGGCAACCGTGCGTGCGTGAGCTGAACTGATCATGACATTCCCCCGAGCAAACTGCCCCCCAAACAAGACCTCGACCGCATCCATCCTGCAGCCAAGCGCAAAACCGCTGTCGGAGCAATGACGTCCTTTATACGCCAGCGCGACCAATAGGTTTCTGTAGACACAATCCTATATCCGCCTCACCAATCGCTTAACCACCTTTGCTTGACAGGATCGCGGCCAAGCCATATTTCCGGACGCACTATTAGCACTCGGAAAGCCCGATTGCTAAGCGCGCCGTCCGATCCTCGGCAAGAGGGT
Source organism: Bradyrhizobium sp. LB8.2 (assembly GCF_040548035.1). Classification (NCBI taxonomy): domain Bacteria; kingdom Pseudomonadati; phylum Pseudomonadota; class Alphaproteobacteria; order Hyphomicrobiales; family Nitrobacteraceae; genus Bradyrhizobium; species Bradyrhizobium sp. LB8.2. Next base: position 2,992 of record NZ_JBEPQV010000069.1, read on the forward strand.
GGACGGGAAGCGCCGCCCCATCCACTTCCGCTACATCCGAAGCGAGCCTCCAAAGGGAAACGTCATGGCTAAATCCAAATTTCGTCCGCTGCATGACCGTGTCGTGGTCAAACGTATCGACGCCGAGGAAAAGACCAAGGGCGGCATCATCATTCCGGACAGCGCCAAGGAAAAGCCGTCCCAGGGCGAAATCGTCGCCGTCGGCCCCGGCGGCCGCGACGAGGCCGGCAAGCTGACCCCGATCGACCTCAAGGTCGGCGACCTCGTGCTGTTCGGCAAGTGGTCGGGCACCGAGGTCAAGATCGACAACGAAGATCTCCTGATCATGAAGGAATCGGACATCATGGGCGTCATGGCCTAAGGCCATCAGCCTGAACAGCCGCTGAATGTCATGCCCGGGTCCCTGAGATCCGGGCATCCATCATTCCGCCGGGTTCGATTCCGGACTCCGGACTTGCGACGCCGAGCGGCAGACACATCACGAAACAAGAGGTATTACAGACCATGGCTGCCAAAGACGTCAAGTTTTCCGGAGACGCGCGCGATCGCATGCTGCGCGGCGTCGACATTCTCGCCAACGCCGTCAAGGTGACGCTCGGCCCGAAGGGCCGCAACGTCCTCATCGAGAAGTCGTTCGGCGCGCCCCGCATCACCAAGGACGGCGTCACCGTCGCCAAGGAGATCGAGCTCGAGGACAAGTTCGAGAACATGGGCGCCCAGATGGTCCGTGAGGTCGCCTCCAAGACCAACGATCTCGCCGGTGACGGCACCACCACCGCGACCGTGCTGGCCCAGGCCATCGTGCGCGAAGGCGCCAAGTCGGTTGCTGCCGGCATGAACCCGATGGATCTCAAGCGCGGCATCGACATCGCGGTTGCCGCTGTCGTCAAGGACATCCAGAAGCGCGCTAAGCCGGTCGCAGCCTCCTCCGAAGTCGCCCAGGTCGGCACCATCTCGTCCAATGGCGACACCGCCATCGGCAAGATGATCGCCCAGGCGATGCAGAAGGTCGGCAACGAGGGTGTCATCACCGTCGAGGAAAACAAGTCGATCGAGACCGAAGTCGAGATCGTCGAGGGCATGAAGTTCGACCGCGGCTATCTGTCGCCCTACTTCGTCACCAACCCCGAGAAAATGACCGCCGAGCTCGAGGACGCCTACATCCTCCTGCACGAGAAGAAGCTGTCCGGCCTGCAGGCCATGCTGCCGGTGCTGGAAGCCGTGATGCAGTCGGGCAAGCCGCTCGTCATCATCGCCGAGGACGTCGAGGGCGAGGCGCTGGCCACCCTGGTCGTCAACCGCCTCCGTGGCGGCCTGAAGGTCGCCGCCGTCAAGGCGCCGGGCTTCGGTGATCGCCGCAAGGCCATGCTGGAGGACCTCGCGATCCTCACCGGCGGTCAGCTCATCTCCGAAGACCTCGGCATCAAGCTCGAGAACGTCACGGTGAAGATGCTGGGTCGGGCAGGCAAGGTGGTGATCGACAAGGAGAACACCACCATCGTCAAGGGCGGCGGCAAGAAGCCCGAGATCGAGGCCCGCGTCGGCCAGATCAAGGCCCAGATCGAGGAGACCACCTCGGACTACGACCGTGAGAAGCTCCAGGAGCGCCTCGCCAAGCTCGCCGGCGGCGTCGCGGTGATCCGCGTCGGCGGCGCCACCGAGATCGAGGTCAAGGAGAAGAAGGACCGCGTCGAGGACGCGCTCAACGCCACCCGCGCCGCGGTGCAGGAAGGCATCGTCCCTGGCGGCGGCGTCGCGCTGCTCCGTGCCAAGAAGGCCGTCGGCCGTCTCACCAACGCCAATGCGGACGTTCAGGCCGGCATCAACATCGTGTTGAAGGCACTGGAAGCTCCGCTTCGCCAGATCGCCGAGAACGCGGGCGTGGAAGGCTCGATCGTCGTCGGCAAGATCCTGGAGAACAAGTCCGAGACCTTCGGCTTCGACGCCCAGAACGAAGATTATGTCGACATGGTCGACAAGGGCATCATCGATCCCGCCAAGGTGGTCCGCACCGCGCTCCAGGACGCCGCCTCGATCGCCGGCCTGCTGGTGACCACCGAGGCCATGGTCGCCGAGTCACCGAAGAAGGAAGCGCCCGCCATGCCGGGCGGCGGCATGGGCGGCTTCTAAGGCCGATTCTCGCCTGATAGTGTTGCGAAGGCCGCCTCCGGGCGGCCTTCTTTTTTGCCGATCATGGCCTGTGCTTTCCAATTCAACCGGCGCCCAAAACCCACTACGGTAACGCCCGATTCGAATTGTTTGGGCATGATCTGATCGGAAAAACCGCTTCACACTTTTCCGGATCATGCCCCATTGCCCGGGGATTTCGTCGATGCGCGCGCTTCTGGTTTGCCCGACAGTTTTATTGGCGGCTCTGCTTGCAGTTTTGCCTGAGGTCGCATCCGCCCAGATGAAGCTGTCGCCGAAGGCTACGGCGCCCAGCGGCGCGGAGACGCGCTATTTCACCTCGATCGACGGGCTGATGGACGGCAATGCCGACGTGATCCTGAAGGAGACACGCCAGGGCAAGACCGTCACCGCAGCCGTGCTCGACGTCTGTTATCCGGTCGCGAAGAATTCCGACCGCAAGGACCGCTTCGTCGTCAATCTCCAGGTCGCCGGCCAGAACCTGACGGGTACGACGCAGAGCCTCGGCGCGAAAGCGCCCGTCACCGTCAAACTGCTGCGCAAACAGGCTGGAGACACGTTCGAATTCCGCGGCCAGATCAGCATTGGCCAGGCCGTGACCGAGGTCACCTCTCCCGACAATTCCGATCTCAGCGAGAAGGAATTCCTGGACAACCAGACCTCCGACGACGGCATCACGCCGCAGCCGAAGGATTTCACCGACGTCTCGCCGGAAGCGATTGCGGTCAAGGTCAAGCTGGATGCCGCGACCGAGTTCCTGAAGAGCCTGAAGGGCCAGGACGTCGAGGTGACGCTGGCGAGTCTCACCGTCGGCTGCGACGCACTGCGCGCAGGTGAGCAGACCATCAACATGTCGGTCGATCCGGAGCGCGCAGGCGCCCTGTTGGAGAAATTCAAGGCGATGCCCGGCGTCATCACCGCGGGCTGGACCGCGGGCATGACCGAGATGGACCGCACCATCCGCATCCCCGCCGCCGACTGGCGCGACGGCGACAAGCTCAACCGCGACAAGCTCGCGGCCGCGGTGGCTGGCGTGCTGAGCAGGACGCTCGCGGCAAAGCCGGTCTCGCAAAGCTTCAACCCGGCGACCGGCAAGCTCAAGCTGGTGTTCAAGCGGCCGAACCAGGATTTTCCCGCGCTCGAGCTCACCGACACCATCGAGGTCGCGGGTCTCGTCTCGCCCGACAAGCCAGGCACGTCCGACAAGCTCATGCTCTGGATCGGCAGCCCCGCAACCACGACAGCCGACGAGAGCAGCGGCGCCAAGCTCAATCTCTCGGACGAAGCGACGGCCGACGAGGAAGGCGATCAGCCCGACGACAACGGTTCGGTCGAGGCGCTCACCAAGGAGCTGAAAGGCCAGCGCTGGGACGCCGACAAGTCGGTGTGGAAGTGACGGACTGAACTGCCGTGCCCTGGACGCAGAGTGCGAAAGCGGGCGATCCAGTACCCCTGATGGCTCCGGGCCTTCCCCATTGGAGCGAAAGCGGCTCACGGATGGAGTACCATGCAGTCACGATCAGTGACGCGGCTATCTTGGTCGGTAGCGGCGCGTTTCGAATTCCGAAGCAATCGAGCCGCTGAAAGTTGGACGAGCAAAAGCGGACCTATTGTGCAAGCCTGCGGCCCGTGCATGCACACCATATCGACTAAACCTTCGGCATATAAAATGTCGCTCTCACCAAATAATAGGTCACTTCTTTCTCGGCTTTCACCAAGCTTGATGCAATTGAGTCGGTTATGATCGCCTTGAGCTCACCGAGATACTTCTCTTCCTTTCTGCTAGCATTACGTAGCCGCCATCGCAGGGAACTGTACCGAAAGAGAATCAAAAGATTGGTTAGATCGCTTTTGTTCTTAAAGTCGCGCCACAATGCATCATGGCATCGATCAAATAGACCTGGCATCTGTTCATTAAAGACAAAATGGTAGGCCTCCACCAGCAAGCCGCGATCGGTATCGGCAAGCGGTATACCTGCGTTGAGCATGGTTTCAGCAATTTTAACCGCTGCTCTTGTCCGATTGTAGTGATCAGAAGTACTTTTCGAATCTAGCAAAGGCGCCAAGATAGCTTGCACTTCGGTCGGATTCGCTCCCGCGCTGCTAGCTCGAAAGAGCGCGATGTTTCCGGCGACGACCGTAGCATTCTGCTTTCTGGCCCGCCGCTCTATAGCCTCCAGTTTCTCGATACGCTGCGGATCCTCCTCAGCCAACTCTACTAAGAGAGCCTCTGCTTGAAGAGCGAAATCCGAATGGGGATCAATCTCAATAACCTGCCGCGCCACAGCTCGTGCATCTTTCCTCTCCTTGAGAGACTCATGGCAGAATGCAAGATCAATCAGCGTCGACTGTTTTTTGTAGTTGGGAAAGTCATAATCCAAAATCGTTTCAATTATCCCTTTAGCTTTGGGATGCTGCCCGCACATGCGGAGGCTAGCCGCATATTCCGCAGATAGATGAGCAAACTTCTCCTCGAATCCGTGACTTGGGATCAGCGGCAAAATATCAGAGCAAAGCGCCCCAATGCTCGCAAAGTGATCGCCTCGATTGAGTGCTCTAACATACGAGAGGTTCAAGCCGAGTACGCGTTCTATATTGTTCTTCCTAGCGACTCCCACTGCCTGAGCTGCACCCGGTTCCGAAGACACCAAGTTAGGTGTTTTATGGAGCAGGAGGTGCGTCATGGAGAGAAGGCAGTTTACGCGGGAGTTCAAGC
>NZ_JBEPQV010000070.1:0-7143 GCF_040548035.1 Bradyrhizobium sp. LB8.2
TCGGCTTCCATGACTTGATGGAAGCCACTGTGGACCCTTGTCCCGGGGTCCCGATTGGATGCCGATTACCCCGAATACGGGGTCCTTATTCCATGTCGAAACACACCAATCCACGAACTCCGCAAGATACTCCTGGGCATAGACGAGTGGATCGTTGTTCTTAATGAGATCAGCTTGGAACATCTCCTTGCGAGTTAGCCACTCGTCGATGCTTTCATCCTGCAGGCGCTTCGGCAGCAGGGGGTTATCCATCGTCCGGGCATGAAATTCCCTGAAGCCATACTGGGCGTCGGTACAGATATTGTAGAAGAAGTTATCGGGGTTCTTGCCGGCCGAATTTGAACAGACCAACGCCTCTCCGCCATAGTCGTAAAGGGTCGGCTTCACGGACTTTTCCCAAATCTCCATGGCGGAGCCATCGGTCTTATTGTCACCGCTCTTCCCGAATGCGGCCTCATCGATCACGATCCGATGATATCGGCGTCCACGGCCTGCGATCGAATTCTCTAGCGACCAAAAGTCTAACCGGCCACCGGTCTTCAGTCGCATCACACCGGCAGTTTTGGAGGTGTGTTCAATCAGGCCAGCCATCGCCGACGCCGTTTCTGAGTAGACCTCTGCCCAGGTCTTATGTTGTGGGGCGAACCAAGCGCACTCGAACCCTTGCACAAGACCTTCCTTGATCCAGGTTTTGGCAAAGTCGGTCTTTCCAAAGCGTCTGCCACAGCGAAGCGCTTTGAAACGGTGCCCGCGGAGCGCCAGAAATGCTTTGACTTGCCCGGCATGAAGGGTTCCGAGCGAAAGGTTTTGAGAAGGGGACAGAATCCGTCGTGTCATGTTGAGCCTTAGTCGTTCCTAAAAGGAGTCGTTCCAGCCTGCGACCACCATTCGATCGCGGCGGCGCTCCGTTTTCGTGCGAAGTCGCGGGTTTTCTGCTCGGCGGTCTGGCCTGGATAGTCGGGAAGCCAGTCTTCGACGACCAGGCGCTGCTTCCCAGATTTGGTGCGCTGGGCCTGGGCCAAGAACTTTAGTACCGCCATCGCAGCGTCAACGTCACCACGGACAGCGCTACGAACAAGCAGTTTTAGATTGAGTTCCCACGCAGGGGTTATCTGTTCTTGACCGTCTTCACGATGGCGAACAGAAGAGTGCATGACGCGATGAATTACGCTCGCTAAATCAGATTTTTGACGCTTCGGACGCCCCTTCCGGTTTCCGGAGACTCCGGGTTTGAACTGTGAAGCTCTGGGGGGCTTACCGTATCCAACCTCGTACTCAGGCATCTTTCGGCTCCGGGGAGGCTGCGAAGGCCCGGGTGTAGTCATTGTCGACGAACACGAGCTGCAACTCGGAAACACTGTTCCGATCAGCAAAATCTGTGAACTTCTGCAGCGCGCGATCGGCCCTTTTGTCGCCGGCTAACGATTTTTGGAGGAGTTGAAATACAACTGCCTCCAGTGCAGACATTTTCGTGGGCTGTCCGTCCTTCACAGTGTCGACCGGCTTGTGCAATAGGCGCTCGATCACCTCAAGCGGGCTGTCAATCTGTTTAGTTCGTGCCTTGGGGCGTCGATTGGGCTTCAGTTTCCGTGGGAGTACGGCCCCGCTGTCCTTTGGGTCAGTCATTGGCCCTGCGCCTAGACTTAAGGAAATCGAAGCTCTCACCCAAATGGTTATGAGCCTTGCGGCCGGTCATCTGCTGCCAGCGTTCAATGGTGGTGTCGACGTACAAGGGGTCCAGTTCAACGCCATAGCAGCGCCGTCCCACACGCTCCGCCGCAAGAAGCGTCGTTCCGCTTCCTAGAAACGGATCGAGGACGATATCGCCGCGGTTAGTCGAATCCTGAATAGCATCTGCCACCAACAAGAGCGGCTTGACGGTCGGATGCAGCTCGAGATTGCGCTTCGAGCCTTTCCGCGCAAATGCATTGCTGCCGGCATAATTCCAGACGTTCTGGCGGTTGCGCCCAAACTTTCCAAGCTGGATATTGTTCAGATGTGGTTCCGGTCCGTTCCTAAAGACGAAGACGAGTTCATGGCGGGACCGATAGAGCGAACCCATTCCGGCGTTGCTCTTGACCCAAACGCAGAGGTTCATATGCTCGCAGCCGGCCGAACGACCTGCGGCAAGCGTTTCCGACATATGCCGCCAGTCCATGAATGTGTAAATGAGGGCGCCAAGGACAGTGTTCTGGCAAATGCATGACAGGGCCGAACTCAGGAACGCCGTGAATTCAGCCTCCGACATCTCACCCGAGCCCATTGGAAACTCGCGATGGTGCACGGCTCCTTTGCCGCTCACGTGCCCGTCAATCTTGACGTTGTACGGAGGATCGGTGAACGCCGCTGCGGCCTTTTGGCCGCCGAAAAGTTTGGAAATAGCGACTTGATCGAGAGCGTTACCGCAAAGGAGTTTATGCTCTCCGAGATGCCAAATATCGCCCAAAGCTGACACGGGTTGGCCACCGGCAACTTGGAAGTCGTCGGCCCGGTCGATCGATTCAACGTCATCAAGAGATTGAATGCGGAAATCGATCTCGGGTAGGTCGAAACCAGTGGCTTCGATTTCGAAGTTGAGGGCCATCTCAGACATGTCTTTGAGCTGAATGGCAAGTTTGTTGTCATCCCAGCTCGACAAGTCGGTGAGCTTATTGTCTGCCAGCATATAAGCTTTGGCTTGTTCCTCGGTCAGGTGCTGCAAACAGACCACCGGGACCTGAGTCATTCCCAGCTCTTGTGCGGCCAAAAGTCGCCCGTGGCCGGCCAGGATGTTCCCACCTTTGTCTGCGAGCACCGGAGCATTGAAGCCGAAGGTTTCAATGCTTGCCTTCAGCTTCCTTATTTGCGCGCGGCTGTGCTTACGAGCATTTTGCGGGGATGGATGCAGATCGGTCACGTTCACAAGTCCAAAATGACTTGTAACATCAAGATGGGTCTCAGAAGGGGGACTCAAGTCGCGCATAGGGATCTCGCCTTTAGCTCCCCACCGAATTCCGGCTAAGGGGCAGACGAATCCTAAGGACTTCTATTGCTAGCGAGCAGAGCGCCTTTTCTGCAGCTTTGGCTCCGTTAAGGCGGATCGTGATGTGCGTGGGGTCGTTTCGACATCCAACGCCACGCTCGTCAAGGTCGCTGCGGTCCCGTCGAGGCGCTCCCCAAACTGTTCCGCAAGCTTAACGCCGATCATAATCTGGACACCCCGCACGATCGGGTCGCCGCGATGTCTGTCGACCATCAGTGGATCGTCGGGACGACGAAGTCCTGACTTGAGATGCTCAAGCCATTTGGCGACTCGTAGAAGTGCCAACACATCGCGTGAAGACAGGGCCGGAGTCGCGGGATCGTCAAGTTCGAGCATTCCCAATTCGGCTTCCGGTGCCATATCGTGGGCAATAATCCGAAGCTGTGCGGCGTGGTCACTCCATCGCTGGCCGGCTTTGTCAATCTGTTCGGTCTTTGAAACTGAAATGCGATCGCTGGCGGCGCTGATCGTCAGCTGGAGTACTTCCCGAATTGCTGCAACCTGAGCATCTTCCGATGACTGGTTACCGTTCCGAAACTTCGCCGGGTACAGGAAGTCGCCCGTCTCGCGATTTCGTCGAAGAAATTCATTAAAGACCGGTTGCATCCTTGGGTCTTCTAGCAGTCGATCAAAAACAGGGCGTCGTCGTCCAGTACAAGCCGGATTAGCACTCATCAGCTCTAGGATGGGTCTTACAAGTTCGGGAATCCAGCTGGGGACGTTCATCTTTGGAAGCGCCTAAGTGAAGGACGAGCTCGATGAGCTCGAAAATCTAAAGCAACCCTGTGCCCACGGCCATCTGTGAGCAAGGGCTTCCCGGCAAATTCACACAATTAGTTCTGAAGGGTAACAAGCCGGGAAGGGTAACAAGCGAGTCCGAGCCGATTTCGCGTAATTATGGAACGCTCACTTCAGTCAGTCGCACGACATCCAGAGATCCGTTTCAGCTGTTGCCAGCGCCCGGCAGAATCAAAGCGTGAAGCCAAGAATAGGCAGCTGGTGTCCACAGTTGTCGGAAGCGCGCCCAGCCATGGCACGTCCAACGAGACGGTTCGCGTGCGCGCAGTGACGGAAGCTCAGTCGCGAGCGGCGGCGAACCCATACCGAAGGTCACCATGGAGAGGCTGTTCGAGCCATTCTTTCGAGGCGAGATGCGAGCCAGTCGGCAAGGTCTTGCCCTGAGTCTTCAGATTGCGCGCAGATAGCTAAGCCCATGACAGTACGCTCGACCGTAAGCTCAACAAGCGAGGAGACTCGCTTCACCTTTTGATTCCGCTTCGATAATCTATAGATAAGGGGCTTTACGGTGACCCTTGGCGATCACGCAGATGGGATGGCTTCGGATATGATGACCGCCCTTAGCGGATTCCACTAGGCCTGTTCTGCGCCGGTTGGGGGACTCAGGGTCGTGAGCGTCTGGCGATGGAGCCCACCAAATGCTGTCGGGCCCCGGAACCGAACCGTGTGTTCGGAGTTAAATGTTTTGGCCATGGAACCCGTCTCATCCCCCAGTCCAGATTCGACGAACTCGACGATACTCGCCGCCTCCAGCTGCTTATAGACGCAATCGTCGATTACGCGATCTACATGATCGACGTGGACGGCACGGTACGCAGCTGGAACTCCGGTGCGAAGCGCTTGAAGGGCTACTCGCCTGAGGAAATCATCGGCAAATCGTTTGCATCGTTCTACACGCCCGAGGATACAGCCAAAGGACTGCCAGAACAGGCCTTGAACGTCGCTGGGCGGACCGGTCGGTTCAGCGCGGAGGGATGGCGTGTCCGCAAAGACGGAAGTCGGTTTTGGGCTTCGGTCGTCATCGATGCGGTCCGGGACGAAAGCGGTCACTTGGTCGGCTTTGCCAAGGTTACGCGAGATATTACCGAGCGACAGCAGGCTCACGAAGAGCTCCTTGCTAGTGAGGGGCGTTACCGCCAATTGATCGAGGCGGTGGTCGATTACGCCATCTTTCAAGTAGACCCGCTCGGTCACGTGACGACTTGGAATCCCGGCGCGCAGCGGATCAAGGGCTACACCCCGCCAGAGATCATCGGACGACATTTCAGCGCTTTCTACACGCCCGAGGATGTGGAGCTTGGCGTTCCGCAAAGTGCGCTTTCCGAGGCGAGGGAGCATGGTCGGTTCGAAACCGAAGGGTGGCGCATGCGGAAGGACGGGAGTCGCTTTTGGGCGTCGGTCGTCATCGATCGCATCAACGACGACGCTGGCAACATTGTGGGATTTGCCAAGGTCACTCGTGACGTCACGGACCGGAAGAGAGCTCAGGACGAGCTCAAGCAGGTTCAGCAGCAACTGGCCGCATCTCAGAAGCTAGAAGCCGTGGGGCAACTCAGCGGCGGAATCGCGCATGACTTCAACAATCTGCTCATGATCGTCATCGGCAATCTGGAGACAGCTGACCGGCACGCCCCCAAGGCGGCCCCAAATTTGACTCGTGCATTGGCGAATGCGAAGCGCGGGGCTCAAAGAGCCGCGGCGCTCACCAGCCGCTTGCTCGCGTTCTCTCGACGACAGGCCCTCGACCCGAAACCTATCGACCTGAACAATTATATCAACGGACTGCAGGAGTTCCTCCAGCGCACGCTTGGGGAACGCATCGAAGTTCAGACCGTCGGAAGTGCCGGGTTATGGCATATCGAAGCCGATCCGAACCATCTCGAGTCGGCAATCGTCAATCTTGCAATCAATGCACGTGACGCGATGCCCAATGGCGGAAAGCTTACCCTGGAGGCCGCCAACATCTCCGCAGACGAGGAGTATTGCCGGCTCAATCCTGAACTGATCCCAGGCCAATACGTCGCAATTTGCGTCACGGACACCGGCAGCGGGATGGCGTCAGACGTTCTAAGTCACGTTTTTGAGCCGTTCTTTACCACGAAGGAGCCGGGGCAAGGCACCGGCCTTGGTCTGAGCCAAGTCTATGGATTCGTCAAACAGTCAGGAGGGCACGCAAAGATCTACAGCGAAGTGGGCCAGGGCACCAGCATCAAGATGTACTTCCCACGCTTCGCCGGGAATGCGCAATTGTTGGAGAACACAGCGGAAGACCTTTCTCCTGAGGGTGATAAGTTCGAAACCGTTCTCGTCGTCGAGGACGATGCAGACCTTCGCAGCTATATTTCCGACGTTCTGCGAGATCTCAACTATCGCGTCCTCTCTGCCCGCAGCGCTCAAGCGGCTTTGACCATTTTGCTGCAAGAGGATTCGAAGGTCGACCTTCTGCTGACGGATGTTGTCATGCCAGGCATCAATGGGCGCGAGTTAGGCAAGCGTGCGCAGCAAATGAGACCTGAGTTGAAGATCCTGTACATGACAGGTTATTCGCGCAACGCCGTGGTTCACCAGGGAAGGCTCGACGAGGGGGTCAATTTGCTGGAAAAACCGATATCTCAGGCAAAACTCGCGTTACGCGTGCGAGAAATTCTAGACCAGAACAGTTGAATTCGGCCTCTGCCCACCTAGCGGACTCGAGCATTTCGGCGGCTCGCCGCAGACGAACCTGCACCCAGAGAATTGGGCGAACTGACATCAGCGGCGGCTGCGGAATGACTGCAATGGACCAGCTGTGCTCGCACGCCTGACCCATAGCTGACGCCCCCGTCAAAGTTGGATCAGCAGCCGCTGTTAAATGTAGCCCGATACTCTTTTGGCGTCGAACGACTTTCAGTTTGGCGTCGAACGACTTACAGCGCTTCTCCGGTGCATGAGTCCGGATGGCCCTTCTTGGACCTGATCTGACGCTGCATAGCATCCGCAGCATAACCAAAAGCGACTTCCGCTGGCGTATTCGCTCCGAGTGTTGGCGATCGCGCTCATTACTGGACTCAGCCGCATCGGCATTGCCTTGCGCTGCTGCGTTCTCTGTGTTTTTGAACGGGCTCTCGACAGGGGGCCGCCGCAAGTAATCCCTCGAGTAGGGGACCAAAATGGCCACGCTACCCTTTGGGACGGGATGGTCCGACCGTACGCATTCCCGCAATTCAGAGTCATTTTAGAAAACGAGTTTAGCAGTCTGCTGAAAAACCGCCTCGCCAGGGAGGGGACTTGATGATTCACTTTATCATCTCGAATCGGCGGAGACGATCATGCGCGGCAGGTTT
>NZ_JBEPQV010000071.1:0-5941 GCF_040548035.1 Bradyrhizobium sp. LB8.2
AACCGCCTTCGCGCAAAACAAGGCACGATAACGCATCATGGCAACCGCGCTGTCACCGCAATTACCGTGTCTCATTCCAGGGGTGCAGTCCAGCAGTGTCACAAGGATTGCATGGGACGGTAAGACGCTTCGAGCGCCACCAAAGCAGTTCGGCGCGATCACCAACGGCCACCACGTCAAACTAAATGGCCCATGGGCGGGAACAATCGAACCTCTCTTCGATGATGCCGACAGTGCCTTGCCGTCGCTCGCTGTGAAGTTGGAAAGCCTCTCGTACGTGGACGTCCCGGACAATACGACAATCGAAAAGCGGATTACACCGCATGAGATAGCCTCTGATGACCGCAAGCTGCTTGGCGAAGCTCTAGCTTCCCTGCTGGTCCGCTGTCCTGCAAATCGAAACCGGCTACATCTTACGACTGAGCGGTTTTGGGGCCGGACCGGCGATCAAATCGGAAAGCATGACGACACGCTCATCGCTCTGAATATCAACCAGCACTACCGCCAGATAGTGCAGTCTCTAGAGCGTGGCGGAAAAATCGTTCTCCTCCGCTCCGGTGAGCGGGAATTCATCATGGGCGAGGGCTATCTCAATACGCTGATCGGCAATACCGTCGAATTGCATTATCACTGCCTCGTCCCGCTCACGCCGACTTTAGCCGTGCTTGCCTTCGCACCGCGCAGATACTGGACCAACCCGGCGATTTGTACCGTCGGACTCGCCCCGACTGAGGTCGCTACTGTCAACGAGGTCACCCAGATTTACTCCCGCGACTACATTTTCTGTCGAAACGAGATGCCGAAGCTTATTGATGCATTTTCGGCTCGCGAGTTTCGTGTCGTTCAATATCATCGCTTCGAATGGCTCGACAGGATGATGCAGGCGGTCGCAAGCTATGCACCGAAGCGAAACGTCTCGTGATGGGTTTTCATGAAGATCGTCGATTCACTCCTTAACCGTTCTGAAGAGGTCGTCCTTCACGAGCTGCAAAAGATCGTGTCTGACAACGCCATGAGGGTATTCACCAAACCCCGGCTGTCAGATGTGATCCAAAAAGGCGGCTCGCACCTCACAAATCGTGAGTTCGATTTCTATACCCGGAGTCATTGCGATTTTGTCGTTGCGGACCATGACGCCCGACCGGTCATGGTGGTCGAATATGACGGGCCGCTCCACCAACTGAGCGCCGATCAGCAAGAGCGCGATGCAATCAAGAATGAATTGTGTCGGCGAGCCGGATTGGGATTGCTTCGGATCAACGACAACTACGTCACGAAAATTTATCGTGGCATGACCGTGCTGCGCTGGATCATCGAGGTGCGCAGGAAGGAGGTCACATTCCGTGGGACGAGGCATTCGATCCGACCTTCCTCGAGCCGGCCGGGTCGGGCGGCCGCTTTCCCTACTGGCTCGGAGCCGCCGCGACACAGTCATTTCACAGGTTCTTCGGAACGCTAGATCGCGAAATTCCAAAGGGCCTCAATGGCGTCCTCGGGCAGGACGAGAACGGTGCAGCACGCAGGCTTTCGTGCCTTTACTTCGGCAATCAGATTCTTTGGACGACGACCGGCATTCGAAAGCAAGACCTGGAGTTTCCGGATTACGACCTGCTGGACGAGATCAACGTGTGCGAACTCGGCATTCTCTTAAAGAGGTTTCGTCGAGGGCTGGTCCGCGCATCATCCGTTGACGAATTTCGATCGTTCTTTGAACAATTTTGCAAGCGCTACAACGCGCACCCATCTTACTCTATGGGTGCATTTCCGTTCGAAGCACATTGGGGTTTGTCTGGCGGATGGAAGATGGGCTAGGCGTGGCTCATAGAAGTGCGCGCGGCCTGATGGCCAAATAGTAGCAGAATGCCACGATGCCGGCGCGGTCGGCAGCTCCTTCAAGTCAGGGGTAGACTCGCTCCACCGTCGGAGTCATTGCGGATCGAATGGAAAATTCGCCGAGTTGCCGCGCTACTTCTCCGGCAATGTATTGCGCACCCATGACAATGTGCCCAACCGCCATACGGTCCGGCTGCTCCGGAGAGTATCGGTTCTCAACATATTGAGGTAGCCGTTGGGTGGTTCTGAGAACACGATCGAGGTCAAAAGTCTGGCTGCCCTTACTGAAAGCCGTCGCGGCGGAAGCCAAGTCGTGACTGTGCTTCCGGCGTTCCTTCTCTTCTACGCCATGAGCGGCAAGACCAGCCTTAAGCGAAAGCTCAGCCCCAACGAGGCACGACTGGATCGCTCCGCGAAAATCAAATGCTACGCTCAAGGCCGCTGCCGCCGCTTGCAACTGAAACGAAGCAAGCTGGAGCAACTCTTGAGTTTCCTTGGCTGGCATTTTGTAGTTTCCTAGCCTGCCAAGCGTACCGGCGAAATCGAAGATATCGATGAACTGGTCGTGGAATGCTGCCAAATCCTGCGGGCGCGATGCCAGCCAGTGAAGCTGCGCCTGTGAGAAATCCGTAAGTTCAAACGGGTTGACCGACATACGGCCGTATCCAAAGGGAATGTATATTCGAGCGAAAACATCTCTGAACATGAAGATGCCGCCGTGAATGCCTCCAACGGCTAAATCCGACCCTCTATAGAGCGAACGATGCATAGCCAGGACTCGTTCGCCGGCCGGAGACATTCCGCTTCCCGTCATCACAAACACATGGCCAAGTTTCTTCATGACCTTGAGGACAGTCGCCATGCCGCGTTGCTTGGGCGACAGTCCCTCAGCGAGGGCTTCTTCGTCAGCCGCCACCACGAGCTCGAACAGCTTGCTATCGGAAATTTCTTCTTCGCTGGTTGTCGTACCTTCAGAAGACGGCATGAAATCGTCCTAAAGTTCTCATCCGACTGGTTCCTACGCCAATCCCGACTGTCGCAACCATCTCAGCGCAATGTCGGTCGCTTCACCCTCAAGCTCCTGCTCCGCGCGAAACGACGTGAAGGCCGCCGCACGGTAGCGAGCTTGATCATGAGGCAGTTGGTGCGCAACAGCGCCGCGGAGGGCGAAGTATAGCTTCCAATTCGGTGTGTCCTTGTCGGCGTCGGTTAGAAGATAGGACATCAACGCAATCTGCTCGCTCGCAAGGAATGCCGCGCGATGCATATGACCGTCCTGGACTTCTATGCTCCGTTTCCATTCGTTCTTACGTCTCTTCTGATCGCCAATGCTCTCGGGCATTCCGACGTAAGAGCGGGGCGGGGCAAGGCGCGTCGCATTCGCTGCGGCCTTCCAGTGTTCACAGGTATGACACAGCATCACGACGTTGCGGAAGTGGTTCCACATGGCATCCGAAATTGGGCCTTGATCGAAGCGCGTCCAATCGATGTATGGCCGCCAAAATTCGAAAACGTCCATGGATAAATCGTTCATAGTTGACAGGTCGCGGCACAATAGCTCGTTTCGGTGATTCGCACTTGGTGCTACCTATTGGATCACCCGTCTTGAGGAGAACCAGATTCGACCTAAGGGGAGGCCAAATGTCCAATGCTTGACGCTATCGCTGACGAGAACCAGTGAGCACCTGCTCAACCGATTGGCACCGCGCGCTCTTCCTGACTGGCGATAAATGCAAGAAGCACCGATTTGCGCGCGCACAACATGGTCCCGAGGCGAAAGAGCGGAAGCCTTGATCGCTCGGCAAGATAGTAGATTTCGCGCCGGTCCTATCCCGTTCGCTGTCTTCCGTTCCAAACAGAAATTCGGCGATTGCATCTGCACCTTCGAGTATGTCGTCGGCTTCCGACATACGGCCGAGTTAAATCGTTGCATGATCGATCATTCTGTAAGAAGGCGCATTTGACGCCCCTCTTCTCGAGCGCTAATGCTGAGCGTTCTCGCCCCATCGGCTCCATAACTCACGCCCCGTAAGTCATGACAAACACAGCTCTTGTTGCGGACCTCAAGAAGCGCCTTGTCGCCTGGAGCGAGAGCGTCGTCAAAGATATTGGCTCTGCTGGGGTCTTCTTATTTGGAAGCCTCATCTACAAAGGTGGGGCCCAGTTTGGGGCGGGCAGCGATGTTGATCTTGTCGTGTTGTTCCCCAACAAGCCCATGAATGCGCTCGCGCGGCGCGACTGGCTCGAAAAGCTGCTTGAGCACAAGATCCGTCTCGAAGCCGAGCTGGTCACCATCTTGACCGAGGCAGATCTGGGCAAGCCGCTTTGCAGCATCGTGGTGCCGACGCCTCTCGAGATCTTGGGAGACATTCACAAGGACGGCGCGCGAGGTTTTTTCAAGGAGAATGCCTATCTGAACCTTCTGGATCGCAAAGAGTCGAAAGGCCTGTCTGGGGCCGGCACGCGTGAAATCAAGGACCGTCTCGCGGTCGAAGGGCTGCGGTTCGCTCAAAAGAAACGTAACGCGTTCTTGGCTGTGAATGCCAAGGGGGAGGGAGGGATTCCACCTTACGCCGGTGATGATCCGGCGCCGAAAGACATCATGCGCCATGCAGCTATGGCAGCACACTCGGAAGATCGCAACGCGGACCCGGGCGCGGAATACGACACTCAAGAAGGCTTAGACTTCTTGACGCACGAGCTTTATCGGCAGCGAGGAGATGCATCCGCTTACCGCGATCTGCATCATTGGCTTTCAGTGCGGCGCGGAGCGCGAGGTGGTGTAGGGCCTCTCACGGCGAGTGACCACCTGCTCTTTGTAGAAATTATCGGCGATGCGGCGCGGGCACGTTTGAGTAAGCCGGATGTACAGCTTGCCTCGTTGAGAGGGAAGCACAGTACCGCATGGTTCTCCGAGCGTTTTGCTCAGGCCTTTCCAGGTGTCCGCGGAGTGCAGTGGTTCGACGATCCTGAACAGGTCAAAACACGCCTTCTCAAGCTGCTGGAGGCACCGTTAGAGTACGCGGACGCTGAGCCGGTTTGGTGGTTTCGAGGATCGAGCAATCTGCGGATTCGCGCGTTCGAGCAAGTTCGCGACCGGCTCTATCAGATGGATGAGAATGAGCTTTTGATCCGACGGATCGCCGCCGTGAAGCCGGGTCCCTACTATTGCGACTTTGTGTATGTCGAGCTCGACCCGATGGAGCCTATCGGCATATATTCCAAGACGGCCGAGCGTATCGCTGAGGAAACGAGTGGCGAGGGCGACTTCGGATACTATTGGGAAGAATATGGCTTGGTCGATGGCAAGTACGTCATCACCCGATCCCAAAATGATGATGGTGCAGCAGAGATTGAGGGGAGGCTTGAAGACGTGCGCGGCCGAACGCAACTTCGCGCGCGGTATGTGACGCCCTACAATTTCATCATCGCGGCCAGCCAGTCGTCAATCAACAATGGTGATTTTGACGAATTCCTCGAAGCGTGACCATGCCACTTCAATTGTTTGCGACCGAGAGAAATTCGAGCTTGTCGTGAGGATCTAAGGCGGATGGAGTAAAACAGTCGCGTGTATGACGTGATCGACTTCACGATGTGGCATCGAACTGAAGTGATCACCCTTTGCGCGTGTCGAAGGCGGGAAAGTTGAGGAGGGCCTATCGCTCGCCGGTCTAATTAAGGACAATGTTTCAGCAAGCACTTGCTCGGCGGTTGATTGGCATTGCAGCCTGATTGCTACTTCTGCCATGAGGACCAGCAGGCAGGGAGCCTGAAGGCCCAACATGCCCTTTCGCAGAGCATTGCGGCCCTTTCGACGAGAGCGTCGACCCGGATCTAGCCGGCTAAGCGATCGGGTGCATCGCGGTGATGCGCCCTTCTATTTCGCTCGCCGTACCCGTCTTTGACGCGGTATCGATCACTGCGAATACGCCGTCACAGAAAGCAGGGTAGGGCACTGGCTGGCCCTGATTGAGCAGCTTCTCACGACTAAAGAACGCAACGCCAGACCAATCTGTCAATCGGCGTTGGACTGGGACCCCCCGTATTGCCGCATCAGCGAATGTTACCCTGATGGCGCCATTGGACTGGTCGATGCGACCTCGACTGA
>NZ_JBEPQV010000072.1:0-5274 GCF_040548035.1 Bradyrhizobium sp. LB8.2
GGTTTGGTCGCAAAGCCGACATCGGCAGGCACGTATGCGTCTTCCAGACGATCTGGATCGTCGGTCCATTCCTTCGGAAGATACAACGCGCGATCGATGAACGCATGACCATGACGCGAAACGTAGGTAGCGAAGACGCCGATCTGGCAGTTCGTGATCTTCCCTGCCGAACCAGTGTATTGCCGCGCCACTCCGCACGAGGCCTAAGGCGTCTGGTACGCGAGCTTGCCGACGTCGTGGCCAGACTGGCAAGAGCCGGGCGAGCTACTCGCGACGGTCGAGCATTTCGCCGTCTACATCAACTGCTGCGAGTTCGCTCCTTGTCCTCTTTAACCCTCGCGCCGCAACGCTGCAAAGGCGCGCTGTCGCATTCCTGACGTATTGTTCGAAATCAGCTGCGCTGTTGATTGCCATTGTTAGTTGGGGTTCTCTTAACTCGTTGGATTGTCGTTAGATCTTTGCGATCCGCGAGCTGGCATGGCATTTGCTATAGCTAAGTCCGTCATTCACGCCGGAAGCGGAGCGCCGCACCCGAGTAATGGTGGGATCGAGATGGGCGATGAACAGAAGTCGGCCCAAGCCGAAATAGTTGGAGGCCATAAACATGGCAACGCACGATCACGACAACAGGTCTAGCCACACCGCCGAGCCCGTCGACGAAGCAGTTCGACGTACCGGCGAAAGTGCGGCCGAGCAGATGAAGCACATCTGGGAAATGGCGGTTGAGGCTGGTCAGGAGATGAATCGCATCGGTACCGAACTGCTCCGGCAAAATGCGGAGGCGTTCCAAGACGCCATGCGGGTCAGATCGGAGATGACGGCAGCCGCAATGGGCCGCTCTACCGATCAGTTCGCGCTCCCCGGCTTGTGGAGCGGCCTCCTACAGGCTACCGAACGGTCGGCGGGTAACGCTGCGGCTACGCTACAATGCACAAGCGCCGTTACTCAAGCGACAAGCGAGATGTCTCGAGAGTATTGCGCGTTCGTTCGGCATCAAATGGAAATTACGATGACGTGCATAAAGAAGTTCTGGGCCTGTCGAACTCCCCCAGAGATCGCGGTCCTGCAGAGTGAATTCTTGCGTGAAACTGTTCAGGGTCTGGTGGAGAGCAACCGCCGGGTGGTCGGCATCATGTCGAAGGTCGACGAGACCGCAAAGCGCATGGCCAAAAACACTCACTGGCCTGCTGCCTAGCGGGGTTCGGGCGCGACAGCGCTTGCTTGGCACGCGACTTACTGAATCTCGTGCTGAGGGCGGCGGGGCCGATAACAGCGGCGCAGGTTGCCCGATCCGCTCCGCGGCTGAGGGCTATACGTGCTGCGCCAGCTCGTGAGCTAACGATCTCGCAATTAAGCTACGGACCGCGATCGAGCAGACGTTGCAGGTCGACAACGTGCGGACCGCCAATCTCGGCGGGGAGGTCTCGACGTCGGAGTTTGCGAGCGCTGCAATCAAGCGCCGCATAACCAAGCGGACGAGGCGATCGACAATAGGGAGTAGATAGATGGTGAAGGGTTCTGATCTTTTGGTCGCTGCCTTGGAGCATGAAGGCGTTGACCGCATCTTTGGCGTGCCGGGCGACGAAAATCTCGACTTCGTCGAGTCGCTCCGCACTTCAAAGATCCAGTTGGTCTTGACCCGTCATGAACAGGCGGCGGCGTTCATGGCGGCGACGCACGGGCGGCTGACGGGGCGGCCAGGCGTGTGTTTCTCGACGTTGGGTCCTGGCGCGCTGAACTTCTCGACCGGCGCGGCCCATGCACATCTCGGCGCGATGCCGATGGTGATGATCACCGGGCAGAAGGCGATCATGAGCAGCCGGCAGGCCCGCTTCCAGATCGTCGACCTGGTCGGGTCGATGAAGCCGCTGACCAAGCTGGCGCGTCAGATCGTCAGCGCGCCAAGCATCCCGACGCTGTTGCGCGATGCCTTCCGCATCGCGATGGAGGAGCGGCCGGGCTCGGTCCTGCTCGAGTTGCCCGAGGACATCGCCCGTGCCGAGGTCGAGGCGGTGCCGATCCATCCGATCGAAATCCCGGTCGCGCACCCCGCGGCCCTCGATCGCGCGGCCGAGATCATCCTGGCGGCGAAACGGCCCCTGATCATGGCCGGGGCCGCGGCCAGCCGCCCGCGTTCGACCTACTGTCAAGCGCCAGTGTTAGCGGTGGCCTCCAGCTACTCTGGAGCCCTGCATGCTGGTCGTTGAAGGTCTGACGTGCCGCTTCGGCGCAAAAGCCGCGGTGGACGACGCTTCGTTTCAAATCTCCCCCGGCGGCTTCGTCGGTGTGATCGGGCGCTCCGGCGCCGGCAAGTCGACCTTGCTGCGGACCATCAACCGCCTGGTGACGCCGACGCAGGGCCGCATCCAATTCGACGGCATCGACGTAACGGCGCTGCGCGGCAAGGAGCTGCGGCAGTGGCGGGCGCGATCGGCAATGATCTTCCAGCAGTTCAACCTGGTCGGCCGGCTCGACGTCCTCACCAATGTCCTGATGGGGCGCCTCGCAACGATGCCGGCATGGCGCTCGTTGACGCAGACCTGGCCCGAGCACGACAAGGCGCTGGCGATGTCGGCGCTCGAGCAGTTCGATATCGCCTCGCTCGCCGCCCAGCGTGCCGACCAGCTCTCCGGCGGCCAGCAGCAGCGTGTCGCGATCGCCCGCGCGCTGGTGCAGCAGCCCGACATCATCCTCGCCGACGAGCCGATCGCCTCGCTCGACCCGCGCAACACCAAGATCGTGATGGATGCGCTGCTGCGCATCAACAAGCATTTCGGCATCACCGTACTCTGCAACCTGCATTCGCTCGATCTGGCGCGCAGCTATTGCGACCGTCTGATCGGCATGGCGCAGGGTCGCGTGGTGTTCGACGGCGCGCCGGCCGAGTTGACCGACCACGTCGCGCGCGAGCTCTACGATCTCGAAGCCACCGACGTCATGGGCGGAATGCCTGTGCCGGTGCCCGAGGGCGTGCCGGCGCTCGGAACGGCCGCGGCCGCCTGAGCCGCGGCATACCTGTTAGTTGCCCAATTTTTGCGTCAACCGACCCCAACCGATGAAGAGGGTACCATGATCACTCGCAGACTCATCCTCGCCGGCGCCGCCGCGCTCGCGTTCACGACTTCGGCCTCCGCCGTTGCGCCGATTTGCGATGCGCTCACGCTTTACGGCAGCGCTGCCAACTCCGGACTCTGCAAGAGTCTCGGCATGAGTAACCATTGGGTCTGCGAGTTGGCGCAGGGAAGTCCCGACATTCATCTCACCTTCAACGAAACGACCAAGCTGCACATCACGGTCAGAGACAGAAGCCCGAACTGCGAGGGGAAATCAGACCTAAGAAGCCCGAACTGCGAGGGGAAATCAGACCTAAGAAGCCCGATCTGCGAGGGGAAATCAGACCTGACGGGGGCCTGGAATGCCGAGGGTCACACTCTGAAGCTCGCGAACGGGCAACCCTCGGTGATCTGTAAAGTGAATGTGCAGGATTATGTTGATCGCCTGAATGCGCAACCTGGCATGGAGGGTGCGGGACGCCGCGCCTGCATCGCTGCGTTCAATACGGCCGCTAACAACGGCAGAATCTCAATTGACGCTCAGTCGTTCTTTATCAATCTGTGTACGAAGGACTGTGCGGAGGACGCCAATAAGCCGTGAACTCGTTGACATTTGAGTGCTCTCTCCGAGTGCCGGCGCCTACATGAATGGCGCCCGCACAATCGGTAGTGCACATTAGAGCAGACGACCGGCGCGCGCAAATGCGGCGATAACTTAAGGTGTAAGTTCTGAAGCGGGAAAATGCAGGACAATCTTTAATACGATCTCAGGTCCTTTTTCGGTAACCACAACAATTGCGCTCGTCGCAAGCGGTACTGCCAACCCGTCGGAACTTTCCAGCCTTGCACGCTGCGGAGGCGATGGCCTGTTCCGGAGGTTGTCGTAACGGGCACAATCGGCGATCGGCGCATGACGAAGCGTCGGTGCGGCCGGCGTCATGATGTTGGCCGGTGGGGCGGGTTCACGTTGACGGGCCAGGATATTGAGCACGACATCGCGGCGGAATGGACGCCGTGACTGAGCGCTTCGGCACAGGCCGCTTCCACCGCAGGCAGACCGTCAGTCAGCACCGCGTTGAGGATGTCGACCATCTGCCGGTTGCCGTCATCGGTGCTGGCAAGCCTGCGCCGGATCCGCTCGATCGCGGCCGGCAGCACCCAGTCCTTGAACGGAGCGCCGTTGCGCAAGGCGCCGGCTTTGCGGGCGAGCACCGGCACATAGTGCCAGGGGTCGTAGACAGTATCGCCGCGACTAAAGGCGCGGGTGCTCGGCAACGATACGTCCATCCTGACGGATCACGATGCGATCGGCATAGGCTTGAACTTCGACGGGGCGTCCGACTGCGCTGGCTGCGACCGAGTACTTGTTGTTGTCGAAGCGCACCAGGCAGGTCTTCGAGACCGACGCCGTCACCGCATGGAAGCCGTCGAAGCGGCCGGCATAAGGACCGAGTTTGGGGCGTTCGGCTTCGAACACGTCCCAGATCGTCTGATCGACCAGCTCCGGATGGCGATGAGCCTTGGCGTAGCCGATGCATTTGTCGAGCAGCCAGGCGTTCAACTCGTCGAGGTTTTTGAACCGCAGCCGCGGCGTGAAGAAGCGTTGCCTGACCAGCCCGACCTGGTTCTCGACCTGCTCCTTCTCCCAGCCTGACGCCGGCGTGCAGGCGACCGGATCGACCAGATAGTGGCTGCAAATCTGCAGAAAGCGACGATTGTAGAGACGCCCTTTACCGACGAAGATCGTCTCTACGGCGGTCTTCATGTTGTCGTAGATGCCACGGGTGCAGGTGCCTTTGAACAGGGCGAACGCTCGGTCGCGGGACACCGAGTAGTAGCCGGTCGAGCCGTCGGCGTTGATGTCCTTGGCGAAGGCGTCGGTCTTGACGCCGGTCAGGCGGGCGCGGGCGAACGAGGCCGAGCCGTAGCTGGCGATATGGATGTTGCCGGCGCGCTGTCCTTCGATGACGGCGGCGTAGTCGTTGGCGATGCGCAGCGTGACCTTCACGCCCAATTCCTTGGAGAGATAGCTCATGAACGGCGCCCAGCGCTCGGTCACGCCCGAGGCGTTTTCCGCCGGAATGACCGCGAAGGTCAGCTCGGGATATTTGGCTTTCCAATCGTCGGATCGCGCGTTGTATCTTCCGAAGGAATGGACCGACGATCCAGATCGTCTGGAAGACGCATACGTGCCTGCCGATGTCGGCTTTGCGACCAAACC
>NZ_JBEPQV010000073.1:0-2023 GCF_040548035.1 Bradyrhizobium sp. LB8.2
TAGCCCAACTTGCGCAGAATCGACCCCCGGCTATAAGCAAATCAATGCCTTAGCCGAAAAGTTGGCACTACATTTTCTTGGGAATTGTGATCAGGCGCTGTGTTCGAGAGCTGGCAAGTGTTGCTCTGCGAGGCGCATTCGCTTTGGCAGGACGATGCCGAGACGATTGAGCAGGGCGGCCTGCGCCGGGTCTGGCTGGGTCACACAGCGCAGGCGAATCTGGTCATGCGCTGCGGTCGGCAGAACGACGTCCTGGGACTGAATGCGTTTGAGTTCTTCCAGGATGATGCACGGCGAATTACCGAGACCTGCGCGGCTCTGCCACATCTCCAGGCTCTTCCACAGCACGAAGGCGAGAAAGCAGACGAGGATATGAGCCTGCACGCGATCCTCGCGCTGGTGCCAGATTGGACGGAGGTTAAGTTGGTCCTTCTGGATGCGGAAGGCGGCTTCGGCCTGGGTGAGCTGGATATAGGCCTTCCAGAGCTGTCGATCGCTCCAATCGTCGATGTTCGAACGCAACAGATAGGCGCCCTCTGAGAGCGCGGCCCAGTCGTCGAACGAGGCATTGTAAACGACGCCAAGGCGGAAACCCGCGGAGCAGCCATCCGGCTCCAGCGTGATCGCGAAGCGGGCGGCGGATCGCTGGTTTTGCTGCAGGATGCGGCCGATCTGCCGGTTCACCGTCGCCGGATCAATGCGCTTCTTCGAACGAGCCAGCCGCGCTGCCAGGCGCCCGAGCGCTTCTTCGATCCGCCGGCTGAACTTGTCGTGCATGGCGCGCTCTTTGCTGCGCCGATCGGCCGAGCGGCACAGGATCACGGTCTCCCCGGTCTCGGGGTGGCGCATCAGCTTGACCTCGACGCCTTCGTTGACCATGCGCCAGCCATCCGGGCGAGCGAGTTCAAGGGCGAACTTCTTCAGTTCCGACTTCGGCGCGCCGATGATGTAGCGCCGGCCGGTTTGGCGCAGCCACGTCAGATTGTCGGCGCTGGCCATGCCGCGGTCGGTGATCCAGACTCTTCCCAGCATGCCATGCCGGGCCTCCATGGTGGCTACGATCGTCTGCAAGGTTCGCGAGTCGTGGGTGTTACCGGCGAACACCTCGTAGCCCAGGGGAAAGCCGTCGAAGGTTACGACCAGCGCGATGCACACCTGCTTGCAATCGGGACGATGGTCGCGGGAATAACCGCGTTGCGCCTGCGGATTGGCCGCGGCCTGGCCCTCAAAATATGTGCTCGTCACGTCGTAGAGCAGCACCTCGTTCTGGGTCGCAAACAGCTCTCCGCAGCGCTGCGACAGATGCGCTTCGAGCTCGCTCTTGTAGGCGAGCAGATGATCGAGCCCGCGATAGAGCCGATCCTTGTTGACCTCCTCGTCACCGAGCTGCAGCAGATCTGAAAGCGCCGTGCGTCGATACCAGTCCTCCGCGATGTGCAACTCGCTCGACGGTTCGCAAAATCGCGCGGCGACCAGCACGGCCGCCATCTTCGACCACGCGATGCGCGCCTTGCCGATCGGAAGCAGCCGCTCGCACAGAGCCTCAAGCCCGGTTCCGCGCCACAACGCAAGCGCCAGATACACATCGCCAAACTGACGCGGGCGCTCGATGCGGATGCCCTTCAACCGCACCGGCGCCGTCAATTGCTCGCTGCCATCATCGAACAGCTGCGCGCGCTCGGGAGTTCCGATCAACCGGTGCGCCAGCGCCCGTGCCTGCACGCGACCCTGCTCATCGAGTTCGCCGAGCTGCGCCACCGTTTGTTGAATGACCCGACGACCAACACGCACGCTGCGCACAAGGCGCCAATAGCGATGAACCTTCCCATCCTTGCGTATCGTGGTGTGGCGCAGATACATGCGCCCGAATCAATCCGACTCGCGGCCTTCAGAAAATACCCCAGGTTGGCACTACACGCCGAAATCCCCGCTTCGCACCGTCTAACCAATTGATCCGATTCAAGTCACGCGGTGCAAAATCCCCGAAAATAGCGAAATCTCGCCTCTAACTGCGCAAGTTGGG
>NZ_JBEPQV010000074.1:0-1878 GCF_040548035.1 Bradyrhizobium sp. LB8.2
GTTGTGTGCCGAGTATGAACGACAGCTTGGAGGTGGAAGTCCTCTATCCAGCCTGATGGCGGCGAAGGATTAGCGAAGCGCAAGGGCGTCATCGTGAGGTGGGGTCTGAAGACAGCGTGGAGCAAAGCCGCGGCCCGATGGACAAGCACCGGATAACGAGGCCTACCCGGCCGGACGAGCGAGCAACTGATCGCGAAGTCCACAGTCATCAAGGACCGGGGTGGTAAATCCGGCGGGGGTGCGGTGAAGGCGGTCGGTCTTACCTCGGGAGGTCTGTGCTGTGTCCCGGCAACGGGACTGAGGCCGTCGCAAGGCGGCCTGACCGCAGTGCAGAAGTCAGCCGAGGGCATAGTAGGCGGCGGCGCGCTGCCGAAGGCCTGAACGGTGGAAGAGGCCAGTAGAGCGGTAATCTCGTGCGAGCCATGCGGCAGAAGAAACAGATCGAACTGAACTTGGGCACCGGAGCGAGGGGTGAAGCCCCGAAGGCCGCCGCCCAAGAGGCCGAAGCACGTGCGGCGAAAGCCAGTCTCGAACGCCCGGCGGTCGCAGGGCCGTTGATGGAAGCAGTGGTCGAGCGTGAGAATCTGAAGGAAGCGTTGGCGCGAGTGAAGCGCAATAAAGGTGCGGCAGGCATCGACGGCATGTCCGTTGATGAGCTGCCGACCTACCTGAAGGAGCACTGGCCCACGATCCGAGCCCAGTTGCTGGAGGGCACCTACAAGCCGCAACCGGTACGACGCGTCGAGATACCGAAGGCATCGGGCGGCACTCGGCCGCTCGGCATCCCCACGGTGCTCGATCGCTTCATCCAACAGGCGGTACTGCAGGTGCTGCAGGCGGATTGGGACGGAACGTTCTCCGGAACGAGCTTCGGCTTCCGGCCGAAGCACTCGGCGCATCAGGCTGTGGAACAGGCGCAGGCGTACATCGCGTCCGGGCACGGCTTTGTCGTGGACATCGACCTGGAGAAGTTCTTCGACCGGGTCAACCACGACATCCTGATGGGGCTGGTTGCCAAGCGGGTTGCTGACAAGCGCCTCCTGAAGCTGATCCGCGGCTTTCTGACCGCGGGCGTGCTGGAAGGGGGACTGGTCAGCGCGACGGAGGAAGGTACGCCGCAAGGCGGCCCGCTCTCGCCGCTGTTGTCGAACCTGATGCTGGATGTGCTGGACAAGGAGCTGGAGAAGCGCGGCCACCGCTTCGTGCGCTACGCCGATGACTGCAACATCTATGTGCGCAGTCGAAAGGCCGGCGAGCGGGTGATGGCCGGCATCGAGAAGTTCCTCGAAAAGCGCCTCAAGCTGAAGGTCAACAAGGCCAAGAGCGCGGTTGCCAAGCCGAGCGTCCGCAAGTTCCTGGGCTTCAGCTTCACAGGCGGGAAGGAGCCGCGGCGGCGTATCGCACCGCAGGCGATTACCCGCTTCAAAGCGAGAGTCCGGGAGCTGACGCGACGCACGTGCGGACGAAGCCTCGAACAGATCGCCAAGGAGCTGTCCACTTACCTTGTCGGCTGGCGCGGATACTTCGGCTTCTGCCAAACCCCGTCGGTGTTGAGCGCACTCGATCAGTGGATCAGGCGGCGGTTGCGCGCCATCGCCTGGAAGCAGTGGAAGCGTGGTCGCACTCGCTTTGCCGAACTGCGACGCCGTGGTGTCGGCCGGGATCTGGCGGCTCAAACTGCCGGCAGCCCACATGGCCCTTGGCGGTTGGCGGCGAGCCCTGCGCTTAACATTGCCTTGCAAACTGTCTTCTTCAGGTCACTCGGCTTGGCTTCCATCGCGGCTCCGAGACCCGCATAATCCACCGAACCGCCGTATACGGACCCGTACGTACGGTGGTGTGGGAGGGGCGACGCCGCGAGGCGTCCCCCTATCCCGA
>NZ_JBEPQV010000075.1:0-1691 GCF_040548035.1 Bradyrhizobium sp. LB8.2
GCTGGGGGCTCATGGTGAGGAGGCGCGTGAGCGCCGTCTCGAACCATAGAGGCCCGGGTCTCGCAGCTCGGGCCTCTATCCTTCGAGACGCGCGCGAAGAGGCGCGCTCCTCAGGATGAGGAGATAGATCAGCGCGTCCTGCGGAACGTCAGATTGATCCGCTGACGCCCGAGCAGCGCGTGCTCGCCGTCGGCCAGCGGCGCCACGCCGTGATAGGCGAGCCTGCTGGGCCCGCCCCAGACCACGACGTCGCCATGCACCAAGCGGAAGCGGCGCGGCTTGTCGCTGCGCGCCATGCCGCCGAACAGGAAGGTCGCGGGCAGCCCAAGCGAGACCGAGACGATCGGCGCCGAATAGTCCAGCTCGTCCTTGTCCTGGTGCAGCGACAGCCGCGTGCCCGGTTCGTAGCGATTGACGAGACAGGCATCGGGCGCGAAGTCATCGAAACTGCCATGCTCCGCCGCACGGCGGGCGAGATCGCGGAGCACGGGCGGCATCGCGGGCCACTGCGCACCGGTTCGCGGATCAATCGGATCATAACGATAGCCGGTGTGATCGGTGATCCAGCCGCGCTCGCCGCAATTGGTCATGGCCACCGACATCTGATAGCCGCCGGGCGTAGTCATGCGCCGGAACGGCGACTGCGCCACGATCGCGCGTACAGCTGCAATCAGCTCGCTCTGGATCGGCTTGACGAAGCCGCGCAGCAAGACGGCGCCGTCGGCGATCTCCTCGCGTGACGGCTGCGCCTCGGCGACTGTCTCGAACAGATCACCCGTCAATCGCAGTGCTCATTTGGCATCGTGAAAGATCACACCCAGCGTGTGGCGCTGGCCGGAGCGAATCCGGCTGACGCCATGGCGCAGATTAACGCGGTAGATGCCGCGTGTCCCCTGCACCGGGCGGTGATGCACGGCAAAGGCGACCGCATCGCCCTGCGTCAGCGGCACCACCTCGGCGCGGGACTGCATGCGCGGGCGCTGCTCGGTCAGCACGAACTCGCCGCCGGTAAAGTCGCGTTCCGGCTCCGACAAGAGGATCACAACCTGGAGCGGGAACACGTGCTCGCCGTAGAGATCCTGATGCAGGCAATTGTAGTCGCCAGCCTCGTATTGCAGCAGCAGCGGCGTCGGCCGCGCCTGTCCCGCCTCGTGGCAGCGTTTCAGGAACGCCGCATGCGCGGCGGGGTAGCGAATGTCGATCCCCATCGCCTCATTCCAGCGATTGGCGACGCCCTGGAGATGCGCGTAGAGCGTCGGGCGCAACTGCGCGATCAGATCGGGCAGCGGGTAGGAGAAATATTTGTACTCGCCGCGGCCAAAGCCGTGGCGGCCCATGACGATGCGGCTGCGGAAGTGCGTGTCGTCAGGATAGAGCGCGGCCGTGGCGCGGCATTGCTCCGGCGTCAGTAGACCCTTCAGGACGGCGCAGCCCTGGGCGTCGAGATCGCCGGCGATTTGTGGCCAGTCGAGGGTATCGACGTGGGTGGCGAGGTCGATTGGCGACTGAAGCGTCGATTTGCGTGCTGTTGCTGTCATGGCTCTGACTTTCGCAAGGCCGCCCGCCCTCTGCCACCCGATTTCCGACTCCCTCCCTGTCATTGCGAGCGTAGCGAAGCAATCCAGAATCTTTCCGCGGCTGGCAGTCTGGATTGCTCACATGGGGATTTGGTGTGTCAAGGCGGATGTTCA
>NZ_JBEPQV010000076.1:0-1442 GCF_040548035.1 Bradyrhizobium sp. LB8.2
CCGACCGCTGGGTCTTTCGGATGGCGCGCGCAGATCGTGTCAAGGTCGGCCCGGAGGGCCGCCGCGAAGCGGCTTGACCTTGACGCGAGCGAGCACGCCATCAGGCTTTGGTGGTCGGGCGGATGCGGGGCGGATAGCTCCTTCTCGTCAGGCGATCTCAGGTTCGAGCCGGTTTTCGCAATCTGGTTTCGCGTGCCAGATCAAACTCACATCCGGTCGTCGCGCGGTCGCGACTGCACCAACATTCCGCTTGCGGCGGGGCAGGCTCGAGAGGACGGGACCATTCTTCGTTGCGGCATTTGAAGCCATGCAATCCATCGGTTCGTCCACCCGGATCGGCCGAGGCTGATCGTTCCTCGGCTGATTGGTTTGAAGACTGTGAGAGGGGTTGCCTCAGGCGGCGGACTTCATCACGGCTCCCTCAATCACGACGCCGGCGGTCACGTACTTCCACAAGGCCACGAGCAGCTTGCGCGCCAGCGCCACGATCGTGCGCTTGCGGCCGCGCGGGCTGTTGGCGTTGAACCATCGGGTCAGCGCCGATTGCGGCTGGTGGCGGATCCATAACCAGGCGAGCTGGATCATCGTGGTTCTCAGGCGCGGATTGCCGGCTTTCGACACGCCTTGCTCGCGCGCGATCCCGCCGCTGCGCCAGGGCGTGGCCGCAAGACCGGCATAGGACGCAACCTGGCGGCGGTTGGCGAACTGTCGCCAGAAGGCCTCCGTCCAGAGAACGGCAGCGAAGTTCGGACCCATGCTCTTCAGGTCGAGCAGCATCGCGACCGGGTTCGATCCCTCCGTCCCACCGGCCGGCCTGCTCGCGGCCAGCAACGCATCCTGCTCGCGCTCCACCGCCGCGATCTGCTCGAGCAGCAGTTCGAGCCGGTCGAGTTCGCGGCCGATCTGGACCTTCAAATGCGCCGGCAGCACCCGTCCGTCCCCCGTGCGCAGGACATCGAGCGCTGCCCGGCGGTTGCGCCGCATCGGCACGTAGTCGAATATGCCTTGTGCGAACAGAAGACCCTTGATCCGGTTCACATGCACGATCCGCTCGGCGATCAATGTCCGCCGCTCGCGGCAAAGCCTGCGACGGTCCTCCTCTTCCAGGGAGGGAGCAGCGACCATCGCACAGACCCGCGGCTCGCCGCGCTTGTAGGCCAGAAGCGACCGCAACAACGTCTCACCATCCAGCCGGTCCGTCTTGGCGCGCCGGCGCCGGCGCGGGGTCGCGATCGAGGCCGGATCGACCACGTGGCTCTCAATGTCTTCCTGTTGCAGAGCGCGGTGAAGCCAGAACCCGTCCAGCCCCGCCTCCTGGATGCTCACGATCCGATAGCTTTCCCCCGTTCGCGCCAGGGCCTTCTGCTTCAGCTCGGAAAACAGCTTCAAAAGTTCCGGAAGATCGCCGGCCTTCACGCTGTGTTTGGACATCTTCTCGCTAT
>NZ_JBEPQV010000077.1:0-1382 GCF_040548035.1 Bradyrhizobium sp. LB8.2
GCTGGACTGCACCCCTGGAATGAGACACGGTAATTGCGGTGACAGCGCGGTTGCCATGATGCGTTATCGTGCCTTGTTTTGCGCGAAGGCGGTTTCGAACTCAAGCGGCGATTGGTATCCGAGCGCCGAGTGCAGCCGGTCCTTGTTGTAGACCTCTGCAATAAAGCCATCGATGCGGCGGCGGGCGTCGCTGATGTCGGCGAAGGCCTTGCCGTTGATCTCTTCGGTCTTCAGCGTCTTCATGAAGCTCTCGGCCTTGGCGTTGTCGAAGGGATTGCCCGGCCTGCTCATGCTGATGGTGATGTCGCGATCGGCCAGTCGTTGGCGATAGGCGATGGAGGCGTATTGCACGCCGCGATCGGAGTGATGAATCAAGCTGCCGGGTTGCGGCTTTCGAGCACCAAGGGCTGTATCCAGCGCGGCGATGGCGAGCGAGGCGTCGAGCGTGTTCTCCAAAGCCCAGCCGACGGCCTTGCGCGAGAAGGCGTCGAGAATGACGGCAAGATAGACGAAGGCTCTGGCGAGATGCACATAGGTGATATCGGCGACCCAGATTTGATCCGGCGCTGACGGCACCAGGCCACGCACCAGATTGGGCACGATGAGAAAGGCCGAGGGCCGATCGGCAGGTGGCTTCAGGAACGGCGCCTTGCGCTGGGCCAGCAGATTGTCCTCGCGCATAAGCCGCTGAACCTTCTTGGCATTCACCACCATGCCCTGCCGCCGGAGGGTCGCGGTCACCCGCCTGTAGCCATAGAAGCGGTGCTTGAGGCAAATGCGCTGGATCAAGTCCCGCAACTCGCACTCACCTGCCTCATCGGCGCGTCCGGCCAAGTGTCGGTAATAGGTCGCGCGCGGCAGCCCCGCGAGCCTGCACAGGCGCTGCACATCGGCATGCGAACCGGCTGCTTCCAGCGTCATGGCTTCGATGACTTCGATGATGCGGATACGGTTTTGCCTTGCGCTGCCGGCCGCTCCAAGGCGCGCAAGGCTTTTCGAAAAAAATCGATGTCCATCTGCTGGCGACCCACCAGCCGTTCAAGCTCGGCGATGCGCACGTTCGCCTGGGCAAGTGCAGAGCGCTTCGTCTCCTCCGCCTGCAGCGGCTTGAGCTTGCGGGGGCCAGGCTTCGGCCCGGGCTTGCGGTTCAACCCTTCAGGCCCGTGGGCCTTCCACGCCTTGATCCAGTCATGCAGGATCTTGCGAGGTATCCCGAGCTTGCGGGCCACAGGCAGAACGCCTTCGCCTCCCTCGGCACGCTTGATCGCCTTCAATTTGTACGCCGTCGGAAACCGACGGTTCTTTCCTCTTGCTGCCACAGGTCATCCTCGAAATGAGCCTGTCACCGCAATTACCGTGTCTCATTCCAGGGGTGCAGTCCA
>NZ_JBEPQV010000078.1:0-1244 GCF_040548035.1 Bradyrhizobium sp. LB8.2
TGAGCTGCACCCGGTTCCGAAGACACCAAGTTAGGTGTTTTATGGAGCAGGAGGTGCGTCATGGAGAGAAGGCAGTTTACGCGGGAGTTCAAGCTTGAGGCCGTGCGGCTGATCAAGCAGCGCGGCGTGTCGTATGCGCAGGCGTCCAAAGACCTTGGTATTCATCCGACACAGTTGCGCAGTTGGGTGAAGCAGCTTGCGGACGATCCGCAACATGCATTCCCTGGCCACGGTCAGATGAAGCCGGAGCAACTGGAGATCGCGCAGCTGAAGCGCGAGGTCATCAAGCTTAAAGCCGAACGGGACATCCTAAAAAAAGCCGCGGCCTACTTCGCGAAGGAATCGACGTGAAGTTCGGTTTCGTTGCGAAGCACCGAAGGATCTGGCCGGCGGAATGGTTGTGCGAGGCGCTCGGTGTCTCGCGGGGTGGCTTCTATGCCTGGCTGACACGGCCGCGCAGTGAACGCAGCCGGACCGAAGAAGAGCTTGGCGCGAAGGTTCGAGCCAGCTTCCTGGCCAGCGACCGGACCTATGGCGCCAGGCGGGTGTGGCACGACCTGCTGGCCGAAGGGATATCTTGCGGGCTGCACCGGATCGAACGATTGATGCGGCTGCAGGCCCTTAAAGCACGCCCACGACGGCGTCGACTGCCGCCCGATCTGGGTGAGCGGCAGATCGCCGCCGTCGCTCCCAACGTGCTCGACCGCTCCTTCGAAGCGCCCGCTCCCAATCGCAAATGGATCGCTGACTTCACCTATGTTTGGACGGCGGAGGGTTGGCTCTATGTGGCCGCAGTCGTTGATCTGTTCTCGCGGCGGGTGGTCGGCTGGTCAATGAGTACAGCAATGACGGCACAGCTCGTCACCGATGCCCTGGTGATGGCGATCTGGCGACGAGGCAAGCCGGACGCGCTGTTGCATCATTCCGATCGCGGCAGCCAATACACCAGCGAACAGTTCCAGAGGCTGATGGCCGATCACGGCGTGGTCTGCTCGATGAGCCGGTCAGGCAATGTCTGGGACAACGCTGCAATGGAGAGCTTCTTCTCGTCCTTGAAGACCGAGCGAACAGCGCGCAAAGTGTACCGGTCACGCAACGAGGCCAAGGCCGACGTGTTCGACTACATCGAGCGCTTCTACAATCCGAAGCGAAGGCATTCGACGATCGGATATCTGAGCCCTATGGAGTTCGAACGGAAGGTCGGATTAGCTTAAGCCGGTGTCAACAGAACCGGGTGCAGCTCA
>NZ_JBEPQV010000079.1:0-1215 GCF_040548035.1 Bradyrhizobium sp. LB8.2
AACCGGCGCTGCACACGGACCATGAACACGGTATCGTGGCTGCGGGGTTCCGCCTGGAGCAGTGTGGCCGCATGATCCTCTGGTGCACTTGGTTGCCCGGCCATGAGGTTGGCTCCGATCGCTGGCGATTGCACATTTTGGCGAGCATTGCGCTTCCCGTTGGAGAGGTTTGCAATTTCAAAGCGCGGTTGGGCTCTTGGCGGGGCTTCGCACCAGAATGGACAGCAGAAGGACATGAGGGCTTGAATGAGTGAATTGGCGGTGCTGGATCCGCGTGCAGCCTTTGTTGATGTCGGCAGCGAGAAAATGCATGTGTCGATCGCGGGTGGGCCACCCGCGCTGTTCGGCACGGTGACCTCGCAGCTGCATGCGCTACGCGACTATTTGGCCGAACATCAGGTGCGCTCAGTCGCGATGGAAGCGACCGGGATCTATTGGTTACCGCTCTATGGGGTTCTGGAAGCTGCGGGCATGGAGGTGGTGATGGTCGATGGCCGCCAAACGCGCAATCTTCCGGGGCGCAAGACCGACATGAAAGACTGCCAGTGGGGCGCCACGCTGCATGCGCATGGCTTGCTGCGGGCGGGCTTTGTTCCCCCGGCCAATATCCGCCGTCTGCAGGACTATCTGCGCCTTCGCGGGGACCACATCGCGGCGGCCGCCGGACATGTCCAGCACATGCAAAAAGCGCTGGAGCGGATGAATATCAAACTGCACGAAGTCATCAGCTCTCTGACCGGGGCGAGCGGTCTGACCGTGATCCGCGCCATCCTCGTCGGTGAACGCGATCCGCAGGTCCTGTTGGGTCTATGCGATATTCGAATCCGCAACGTCAAAGCTGAGCGCGTCGTCGAATCGCTGCGCGGCGACTGGGCCGAAGAACATTTGTTCGCCCTCGCGCAGGCCGTTCAAAGCTGGGACCATTATCAAGGCCTCATCGCCGCCTGCGATCGCCAGATTGCGGTCGTCCTTCGCCAGATGCCGGACGCGAAGGTGCCGCCACCGGCCGCTTCGACAAAGACAGGAAAACCGCGCACGCGGCCGGGTGTCAATGCGCCGGATATCGCGGATCTGCGGGAGATCCTCGCGCAGATCTGTGGCGCCAAGGATCTGACGACACTGCCCGCCCATAGCGAGTACAGCGTTTTGCAGCTCATCGGCGAAGTTGGCACGGATCTGACCAAGTGGCGGACCGAAAAGCACTTCACCTCGTGG
>NZ_JBEPQV010000080.1:0-1176 GCF_040548035.1 Bradyrhizobium sp. LB8.2
TCGAATTCACACATATTGCGGAGGAATTTGATTGCTGATTCCGTGAGTTGAGTGATGATTCGCGGGAGCGAGCGATGTCTGGGATGGATTACGGTCTGGGTCGGTTTGGCGACGCGCGGCTGGAAAAAGGGGGGCGCATTTGCATGCGGCGCTTGTTGCACGGCCGGGCTCGTGCATCCGTCAGCTGGCGCAACGCAACCGCGCGCGTGAGATTCAGTTCACGCGCTTTCTTCGCAACGATGCAGTGACGGCAGAAGAGATCGCCGGCTGCGCGGGAGAACGCACGGCGGGGCGTGCGAGAGGCCGTGATGTGGTCGTGGCGCAGGATACGAGCGAGCTTTCGCTGGGTGGGCAGCGGGCGAAAGCGAATGGCTACGGACCGGTTGGGAAAGGCGGGGCGCTGCGTGGCCTGTTGCTGCATGCAGCTCTGGCGATCGATGCCGGCAACGGTGGGGTGATCGGCCTTATTGATGCGAAGGTATGGAACCGCACGGGCGGCAAGGCCAAGCATCGACGGTCGCGGACAACGAAACAGAAGGAATCACAACGCTGGCTCGATAGCACGAGGCGCGCGGCGGAGGTTCTGACGGAGGCTGCGACCATCACGGTGGTGTCGGACCGGGAAAGCGACATCTACGCGCACTTCGCGTTCCGTCCGTCACGGGCACATCTGATCGTGCGGGCATGCCAGAACCGGCGGATCGAGACGGGCGAGGAGGAGCAGCAGATTGATTTGCTGTTCTCTCATATCGATAGCCTGCCCGAAGCAGGTCGGCTCAAAGTCAACGTCCCCGCGGCTCCGGGACGCAAGGCACGCAGCAGCGAGCTGGCAGTCCGCTTCTCGCCTGTCGCCCTGTGCAAGCCATTGCACGGTGCGGCCGATCTGCCCGAGGCCGTCACCTTGACCATGGTCGATGTGCGCGAGACATCGACAGCGGAGGGCGGCAAGCCGATCCATTGGCGGCTGCTGACGACCCATCCGGTCACAAACCTGGTCGAAGCGCGTCGTATCGTCGATCTCTATCGAATGCGCTGGGTCATCGAAGAATACTTCCACACGCAGAAGACCGGGGGCTTCGATATCGAGGCAGCTGACATCAGCGATCCCGAGGTCATGATCAGGTTCGCCACTGCCGTCGCCGTCGCGGCCGTATCGGTGATGCAACTGGTCAAGGC
>NZ_JBEPQV010000081.1:0-1151 GCF_040548035.1 Bradyrhizobium sp. LB8.2
TGATGTCGCTGGCGCGGTTGTCGAGCGACTGCGCGGTGAAGAAGTTGGTGGGATTGTCCAGGGCCGAGTTGACGCTCTTGCCGGTCGACAGACGGCTCTGCGTGGTGGCGAGAAGATCAGCGGTGGACTGGAGGGAGAGCAGGTTCTGACGAACTGACGAGGAGAGAACGATACCGGACATTGAGTGTTACCCTTCTGGTACGCAACGCAACAAACTTCGATTAGGATTAATCGATGCCGGAACCGTGAACACAGACGGCTAACAAAGCATGAAGCGTGTCGCTCCAATCCTTGCGCAGATTCACCATACGAGCGATCGGAGCCGGATCCGGTTCTCCCATATCGCCATGATAGGATGACGCTTTTTCGTGCAGCGACCCGGCGTTTGCGACTTGTCAACCATAACTCAGAGTGAGCGATCGGCTGCATCCGAATGCATCGTCTGCGCTTCGCCGAGCGGCACTCTGATGCCGTCGCAAAAAGAAAGCGGCGGAGCCGAAGCCCCGCCGCCGGATCTTGCTTGCGATGTCTTCCGCTTGTTAGCGGAGCAGCTGGAGCACGCTCTGCTGCGACTGGTTGGCCAGCGACAGCGCGGAGACCGCGATCGACTGGCGGGTCGACAGCGCCTGGCTGTTCGCCGCTTCGGTGTTGGTGTCGGCCAGGGTCAGGTTGGACGAACCGGTCTGCAACACGTTGATCAGGCTCTTGTTGAAGTCCTGACGAACCTGCACCACCGAGAGGTTCGAACCGAGGCTCGACGCTTCCGAGCGCAGTGTGCTCGACGCGGCGTTCAGGTTCGACAGCACCTTGTTGGTCGCGGAGTTGTCGATGAAGTCGACACCGCTGGTCAACGCAGCGAGGCCGAGACCCTTGGAGTTGTAGGTCACGCCGGTGATGCTGAGGTTCGACTTGCCGGTCTCGTCGAACACCAGCTTGAGCTGGTCGCCGTTCAACAAATTGACGCCGTTGAACGAGGAGTCCTGCGAGGTCGTGTCGATCTGGTTCAGGATGTTGTTGTACTGAGACACCAGGTTCGAACGCGACGTCTGGGCAACCGTATCCTGGACGGGGCTGGAAGCCGTCGAGAAGGTCAGCGCCGAAGTGAGCGTGCCGCCGATCGAACCACCTGCGGCGCTCGATCCGATGGTCGA
>NZ_JBEPQV010000082.1:0-1143 GCF_040548035.1 Bradyrhizobium sp. LB8.2
TGATGCCGCCGACGCCCGAGGTCCGTGCCGCGGTGAAGGCGCTCGCAGTGCCGGTGTTGCCGGCAAAGCCGAGCCCGTTCAGCGCGTTGCCGGTGCCTGTGATCGAGAGGTCGGCATTGACGCCGGTCGAGATCTTGAGCTGACCAGATGCGTTGATCGACGAGTTGGTCTGGCCGGTCGCAGTCGTAAGCGCAGCAACGCCGCTGGCGTTGATCGTCGCGGTCTGCACGCCGGTGGCAAGGTCGATCGCCTTCAGCACGTCGTTAACCGTGCCGGACTGCAGATAGACGGTCGAGTTGCCGCTGCCGTCGGTGACGACCGCACCGCTCGCACCATACCCGCTCGGAACGCTCGGAGCACCGGTCGTACCCGGGGTCGGCGCGTTCTTGAAGGTGATGACGTGACCGTCGACGTTCAGCGTCGAACCGTCAGCGATCGTCGCACCCAGCGAGCCAGCGCTCGTGGTCCGGTTGACGCTCACGGTGGCGTTGCCGCCGCCCACTGCCGAGCTCAGGCCGAGAGCCTTGAGCAGGTCGGCCTTGCCGGTGACGCTCAGATCCGCGCCCGTCGAGCTCTTCAGCGTGACGGCGCCGCCGCCGACGCTCGAAGCGGTCTGGTTGACGCTGGTGGCGAGCGTCGCGGCACCCGCGGTGATGGACGCCGTCTTCACGCCGCTGGCGAGATCGACCGCGGTCAAGAGATCGTTAACGGTCGCAGTCGGGGTGCCCGCGGTGCCGAGATAGACGGTGGAGTTGCCGCTGCCGTCGGTGACGAGGTTACCGCTGACGCCAGAACCGGAGGCCACCGCAGTCGACGCCGGAGCAGAGCCCGAGCGGAAGGTGATGGTCTTGCCGTTCACGGTCAGCGTGTCGCCGTCGGCGGGCTGGGCGTTGCCGACCAGGCCGGTTGCGGTCGTGCCCGAGGTGGCGATCAGGGTGATGGCGCCGGTCAGGGCCGTGGTGCCGTCGCCGGCCGTTCCCGCGGTACCCGTGAAGGTGCCGAGGGTGGCGCCGAGCGTCGTGGTGCCGCCTGCCGCCGTGGTGCCGCCGGCCGTGCCGTTATACACGACGTTGCTGCTCGCGGTCGCGCTGGCGAAGCTCGTCGTGCCGCGCAGGTCGGCCGCCGTCGCACCCGAGATCGAGG